>JBGSJM010000180.1:0-17437 GCA_041742015.1 Verrucomicrobiales bacterium
ACCCGCCAGGTACTGAAACTGACTTTTTTGTGGCCGAGTTTTGCTCTAAGGATTTCCTGATGGGTTTCACAGGCACTCTTATTCAGCGGATCTTCCTCGGTTTTATCTCCCTGATAAACAAACAGCAGGTCCAACTCTGGAGCGAACTCCTGCCCGTGTTTCTGGTAAACTTCTCGAATCGCATCGTAAATATTCCACCAGCGGGTCACCGTTTCGTTGGGTGTCACTTCAGTCAGGTATTTGGTGAGGGTCAGAAAGCGATAAGCGGCACTTCCCATGGCATCCAAATCTGTCATTTTGGCAGTGGGTGCCATTTTTACCTGGACCATGAGAATCCGGAAAGTCGGCATCTCCTCGGTCCCCCCGGCGGCAATGACATCGACGTAATCGGACAGCTCTTCGTTAGCGATAATGGCGGCAGTCTCCGGGCTTTCCAGAGGAACGTCATTTAAGGCTATGGCAATTCCATCAAATCCCCGCTCGAAGTATCCCTCGGTCACCGCGTCTCCGTAGGAGTGCACGGCGATGTTAAAGCTGTTGATCGCCAGATAAACACAAAAAGAACAAAAACTATAAGATTCATCTTTATACGGATCCAAGGGCTGGTTCCCGGGTCCCCCATTTTTCAGTGGCCTCCCAAACACCTCAATCTCCCCCTTGCAAAACCGCTTCAAACCATCAGCTACCCTTACATCCATTTAAAAACCCTCATTTTCACGGTAGTCTCCATGGAGGTCAAATTAAAATGCGCGCTCCTAGAAAATATGATTCTTGTTGAGAGTTGATTGTCAATCCTCTAGTCATTGACTTAAGCAAAAGACGTGATTCTATCGGGTAAATGTCAAAAACTCACACCAAACGCATCTGGTTCATCGCCGTTACTTTCACATCGTTAGGACTTATTGGGATGGTCCTTTGGCATCATGGTGCGCTTTGCCCCTGTGTGCTCCCCCAATTTCAAGGACAGGGCTGGGACATCAGCGCGATTCCAATCGGAAAAGCCCTAAACGGGAAGATGATCACAGTTGATGTCCTGGTCGGCGCGGGACAAGGATCTGCTTTTGTCTGGAGTGGTTTCTTGTGGCTGATCGGAGCCATCGCGACTCGCTGGCTGCTGGGCTGGGGCGATCTGGCAGTGCCAACCCGGGCCATTCGCCTGCTCGGGCTGGCTGGTGGAATGTTTCAATTTCTGGGCGCTTTAATCTTCCTTTTTGCCATTTCGGGGCTCCTTTCGTCTCTTTCTGGAAAAGCCGAAATCGAGGTGCTAGCCTTAACCTTTGGTCAGGCCCTGCGCAGCACCTTTTCTGGTCTCACCACCTTTGGTTTGGGCAACCTGATGACTCTGATTTTTCTAAAACTATCACTCGAAAGTGAAAGGATGTCGGTCACTTCGAAAAAGCGCCGCATGGTAACAAGCCTGTCTTTTGTCCCACTCACCATTGCGGCGGTCGCGCTGGTGAGTGCTCTGGCGCAAATTCCACTTCAAGATCCCGCCAAAAGTTCCGTGCTTGCAGCGATTTTTGTAGGGTTTGCCCTGCCCCTGGTGGTGGGCTCAATCCCACTTTTGGTTTCAACCCGGTTGATTCCCAAAACTTTCCCAACAACAACCAATTAGACAAATCAGCCACCCGGACTGCTGACTTTCCGCAGGACCCATTGCGCATAAATGATCGTGACCAGCGACATTGCGATGTTGATGGCGGCCATGCTCAGCCAAAATCCGACCAGATCCAGGTGCCAGACTCTCACCACCAGGTAAAAGCACCCGATTGGCAGAACAATTTTCCGGATCACCGACTCCACAAATCCATACATGGGCCTCTTGATTGCCTGCAGAAAGCCAAGGTGCACCGATGTCATCACATAAGCCCACTGGAGAAAGGCCATGATCCGGACATACTTGGTTCCCACTTTGACCACCTCGGGGTCGGGAGTAAACAGCCGCACCAACTGCGGGGCGAATCCATACACCAGCACCGAAGCGATCAGGATCAAAAAACCACCATATTTCACGCACTGGTTTACACACTCCCGGACCCGGTCCATTTTCCCAGCCCCGTTGTTCTGGCCCACGATCGCGACAATCGCCACTCCCAAACCGATCGCCGGGAGCAGGGCAATTTGTTCGATCCGGGTGCCCACCCCAAAGGCCGCCACCGCCACAGCACCGTAATCATTCAAAAAATAGGTCGCCACAAAGAAACCCAGGGCGATTGACATCATGTTGAAGCTCGTCGGGATTCCCTGGTGGAGGATTGCCCCGTAGATTCTCAAATCTGGCCGCAGCCGGGTGATCTCAGCCAGTTTTACATGGCCGCGTCGTAGCACCGTGAAAAAAAGAAACAGCCCGCCCAGCGCCTGAATCAGCACCGTCGCCCAGGCGATCCCGGCGATCCCCATGGCGGGCAGCCCCCAGCCACCATACAGAAACCAGGGATCAAGGATCAGATTTAGGAAAAAACCCGCGATAAGAACTTTCCCGAAAGTTTTGCCATCGCCATGGGCGATGAGGATGGCGTTACTCAAACTACTTAGCAGGAAAAAGACCGCCCCCATAAAAAGCGGAGAAAGATAGCGGATCGCCAGATCCAGCGACTCCCCGCTCGCCCCGAGCAGCCGAAACAGGGGCGGAGCCGCATTTACCCCCACCACACTCAAAACCACGGCACAGACCAGCCCCAGCGAGAAAATCTGTCTGGAGAGCGCCTTTTCCCGGGCCGAGTCCCCCGCCCCGACCGCATTGGCAATCAACGCAGCCGAGCCCCGCGCAATGCCCTCACTCAGGGCGATGATGATGAAGTAAATTGGAAAAGACAGGGCCAGCGCCGCCAAAGCCGCCGTCGAGACCCGCCCTGCGTAGAAGGAGTCGACGACATTGAACATCGTGTTAAAGAAAAAGCCCACACTCATCGGCAGGGCGATGTGGCGGATGTGTCCCGGAATCGGGCCTTCAGTTAGGGAACGCGGCGTCAAAGGACCGCAAGTCTTCCACACCAGATCAGAATTACAAGAAGCCGGGGCGATTCCACCACAAAACACTGGCGGATTCACGCTCTGGAGTCATCCCCTGAAATGCCCCATCATGAGCCCATGACACCACGAGGCCTGCTTTTTCGATTTATCTTTTGTGCGTTTTTTAGTTCCCTCTCCTTGCGGGGAGAGGACCTTACCCTCGCTACTCCATTGACTGAAGAGGGCGCTTTTACCGCTGGGATTGAAGGCCCCGCCTGTGATCGATCCGGCACCCTCTACGCCGTCAGTTACCTGGAAAAAGGAAACATCGGGATGATGACACCTTCCGGGCAGACCTCCCTTTTCGTCACCCTCCCCGAAGGCAGCACCGGCAATGGCATTTGCTTCGACCGCGCCGGCATCATGTTTATCGCCGATTACACGGGCCACAACATTCTCCGGATCGATCCCGCGACTAAAGCCATCTCCGTGCACGCCCACGAACCGAAGATGAATCAGCCAAACGACATCACCATCAGCGTGGATGGCACACTCTACGCCAGCGACCCAAACTGGAAAGACAGCACCGGACAGATTTGGAGAATCGATCTGGACGGCACCGTTACCATGCTGGCTGCCGACCACGGCACCACCAACGGAATTGAACTCAGCCCCGACGGAAAAACCCTTTACATCAACGAATCCGTCCAGCGCAAAATCTGGGCCTATACCGTGACCGGGGAGCGCACCCTAACCGGAAAACGATTGCTCAAGGAATTTCCCGACCACGGGTTCGATGGGATGCGCTGCGATATCGACGGAAACCTCTATATCACCCGTCACGGCAAAGGCACCGTGGTGAAACTGTCCCCCCAGGGAGAAATCCTCCGCGAAATCCCCGTGCTCGGCGCCATGCCCAGCAACCTCTGCTTTGGCGGGCCCGATGGGAAAACCATCTATGTCACCGAGGTTGAGCACAAACGCATCGTATCGTTCCGAGCGGATCGCCCCGGTCTTTCCTGGCAGCGCTGGCAGGAAGCTCCGACCCAGGGTGCCGCAAAAAAACACACCCGGGATCTATTCATTGTCGCCGGGCAATCCAACGCAGTTGGTTTTGATGCCAGTCCCACTGATCTGCCCGCCGATTCCAACGACGCCAAAGTTCGATTCTGGTTTCGCGCCGGGGATCCACCGCCAGACGAGCACGATACCACCAGCGCAGGGAAATGGACCACCCTCGGCCCCATGCCCCGTGGCAACCCCATGCCAAAGGAAAAAGGCGTCCCCCGCCAATACGGAAATTTTAGCCACCCGGAGGGTGGCTTTGGTCCCGAGATCGCTTTTGCCCGCAGCCTGCTGGCAAAACACCCTGACCAGCCTATCTCCGTGGTCAAGGCAGCCTTCAGCGGCACTGGATTGGGTGGCGACTGGGATCCCGACGACACAGGATCAAAAGGAGCCTGCTACCGATCCCTAATCAACGAGCTGGGCCTGGCAGAAGCCGCCGCAAAAGCAGAGGGGATCACTCTGCAGCCCCGCGCCCTGATCTGGGTTCAGGGCGAGAGCGATGCCAATTCCAAAGATGTCGAACTCTACACCTCTCGCCTCACCCATCTCGTAAATTCCCTGCGCAAACACCTCAAGGCCCCTGAAATGATTGCTTTGGTCGGTGTAAACACACAGTTTGGCCTTGGGAAAAATCCCCACATGCCCGGCATCGTGAAAGCCCAGCAGGCCGCCGCCACCGCAGATCCCCGCATTATTTATGTCGACACCGCCTCAGCTCCGATCATCAACTCAGCCCATTTCAGCACCCAGGGGACTCTCGATGTGGGTCGATTGTTTGCTGAAGCCTGGCTGAATTGTACCCTGTTAGGTCGGTGATTGTACCCTGTTGGATTAGGGTCGGCACTTCCGCTCACTTCAAAACCCTGCCCGTAAAGCCCGTCTGGATCTCTGGCTCAGCTACCTCGACCGGGCCATAGTGAAAAACTCGCTCGGCAGGTTCGCCCTGCTCTTTGGCTGCATAAATGCCGACCTCAAAACGCGGGGTGTGATTATCGCAGGGAATCTTTTTGGTGCGCAGGGTGATTTGATTCATTTGTTTCCGGATTCCCCCCATCACCAATTCGCGCCCCATATTGTTTTCCACCTTCCCGACCCGGTTGCCATTAACCCAGATCTCGACTTGAAAACCAATCGCGGTTATCCAGATTTCCCCCATCAACTCGGGCGTGCCAACGGGCTGGGGGATTTGCGGGATAAAACCCAACGGCTGAAACTCATCCCCAACCAGAAATGAAAGATCCTGATTCGCGATCTGATGCAAAATTTCCGCGTTCGCACCGATCCTGACGATGCGCGAATTGTCGAAACGCCAGGCCCCTTCCTCCTTTAAAAATCGGAGCACCAAAAAGGTGTCTTTGATCTCGCTCGGGTCGGAGATTCCAAAATCCGCTTTGCCAAAGTAGATGGAACTCGCGGACTCTCGCCGGGTGTAAACGCCCAGGGAAATGAGATTTACCAAACTGGGCGGATCCATCGGGCTATCAAAGAGAGCTTCTGGAAAAGGGTGTCTCTCCGATATGATCCGGTTGCGCGTTTCCATCCGCCGGTAGAGCGCGGTCGCTTTCTCCCAGGCTTTTAGATCGCCGTTGATCATGGCGTTTCTCCAGTCGTAATAGGCCGACTCCAACTCAGCGCGCATGGCTGGTTCCTGGCGGGCGGGTGGAAGCTCAGTTTCCTGCCCCGAAGCGATCGGGGAAAACAGAAAAAACACGGCGGAAGCAGCACAAAAACAAACTCTGAACATAACCAATCTTATCACGGATACGGCTCAAGCATAAAATGAATTTGAATTTCCCGCTCTAGATATCCTTGATCAGGACGTTAATTGCTCATAACCTGAATTCAGTCCAACCACACAAACCGCTTTTCGACATGGCCGGATCCTTTGACTCGATAAATTCCCAGCAACAAAAACTCCTGGAACAGGCTCAGGGATTCGCCTATCGGAAAATCCAGGGTGGTGCTGAACTCAAGATTCATTTCTACCTGCCCAAGGATCTGAAAGTCGGCCCCCGTCGCCCGGTTTTTCTCTTCTTTTTCAGTGGGTATTGGGATCGTGGCAACATCGTACAATTTGCGCCCCAGGCTTTGCACTTTGTGGAACGGGGCGCGGTTTGCGGTTTGGTGGAATATTCCACCGCAACCAACCACCCGGGGTCAACTCCGCTAAACTCGACGCTGGATGGCATGGCGGCGATTCGGTTTGTCCGAAAGTATGAAGCCCAACTTCACATCGATTCGGCAAAAGTAATTGTGATGGGTGCCGGAGCCGGGGCCAACATCGCCGGTTGTGCCGCTCTGGGAGCAAAAATTAAAGATCCCAGCGAGGATCACAGTGGCTTCAGCTCGATTCCAAATGCCGCTGTCTTATTAAGCGCGGTGATCGATATCCACAAGCGCAGTTACGCCTACAAGCAGTTCGCCAGCAAACCTGCAGAGGCGAAAAAACTCAGTCTTTCATCCATGATCGACGGGTCGCCTTCCTGCCCCATGATTATGATCCACGGAACCGCCGACCGGATGACTTACATTCAGGATGCGCAGGCCTTTGCCAACAAAATGAAGCGGAAGAAGAAAGAAGAATTCGAATTTCACCCGTTTGAGGGGCGGGATTCGAACTTTTACAACCTGAACATGGACCCAATGTCTTTTGAGGCCGCTCTCAACCTGATCGACCGTTTTCTGGTCCAGCACCTGTTTCTCGAGATAAATGATAATCCGAATGGAGCCAGTCTGATTTCCTGGCGGGAACAGGATTTTTAAGTCAGGGATTGAAAAAACGGTTTCCTATCTGTAAAAAAGTCACGCGGATCTCACAAATCGACTAAACAAGGACCTATGAACAACCCGGAGCGCCAGCCCCACAAAAAGCTCCGCCCGAGCGGCGGTTATCGCAAGACCGCCAGTTTCCAGACCGCCACGATCATCTACGACGCAACTTACTGGTTCTGCGAGAAATTTCTAGATCCCCGCTCGCGCACGGTCGATCAGATGGTGCAGGCGGCCCGTTCGGGTCGCCAGAACATCGCGGAAGGCAGCCGTGCCTCCGCCCCAGCTCGCAGACGGAGCTACGCCTAGTTAACGTGGCCCGCGCCAGCCTCGAAGAGCTGTTGCTCGATTACGAGGACTACCTCCGCCACCGGCGGCTCCCCCAATGGGAAGCCGACAGCCCCGACGCAAGCGAAGTGCGCGCCGTTCCCCAGACTTTTAGAAAAGATCAGTCGGATCGGTCAGATCCGTCGGATCTGACCGATCTCAACGATGCGCAACGCTGGGCGCTCTATAGCCGCTGGCTCGACCACGGGGATGCCGCGATCCGCGCCAATGCCATGATCTGCCTGATCCACCAGGCAAATTTCCTGCTCGACCGGCAGATCGCAGCACTGGAGGCGGCCTTCGTGGAAGGCGGCGGCTACTCCGAACAACTCGCCACGGAAAGACTGCGTCACCGGAGCAAAGACAAGCCTGAACAGCCCGAGCGGACAGATCTCAAGCCACCAGCTTGTCCGAACTGCCATGCGCTCATGGCTCTGCGAACCGCGAAATCCGGCAAAAACGTCGGCAGTCAGTTCTGGGGTTGCACCGCTTACCCGGAATGCAAGGGAACTGCTCCACTTTAAACTTTAATAAGATCCGACCGATCCGACCGATCAGTCAGATCTGACCGATCCGACCGATCTGACTGATCTTCATTGGGGCACAGCAGCAGCGGGAAATCCCAGTGTCATATTTCGGTTTCATTTCAAAATCCGGTGAAATCATCCAGTTAAATGCCTTTGGGAGAAGCCAATCGAATCAAACCTCATCCTCATCTGATAAAATCAAATGCTCATCGGAAGTTACGATGAGCATTTGCCACCATCCGATAAGCATTTGACACCATCCGATGAGCATTTGCCACCATCCGATGAGCATTTGCCACCATCCGATGAGCATTTGCCACCATCCGATGAGCATTTGACACCATCCGATGAGCATTTGACACCATCCGATGAGCATTTGACACCATCCGATGAGCATTTGATTTTTACAAATTTGTCACGGAAGTCTGACTTTACGGATTAACAAACATCTTTAAGATATTGATTATGACAAATTCCGAAAAGACATTTGCTGATCGCCTGGGTCGGGGAAGCCGACTACTCAGTGCGGTGGAACTCTTTGAGCCTGATTTTGCCCCGGCTGACCCTGATCTGGCCCCGGCTACGTTTGGGACCTATCTGGACAGCCTGGAAGCTGCAAATCTCGCAGTGGGCGAAGCACTTGATGTCTTTCGCGTGGCAGCAGGCGAACGGGCCCAGATGGTGAAGGAACTCAAGCTACTCACCACCCGGATCCTCAATTACGTGAAAAGCAACAAGGCTTGGAACAAACATTTGCCCTCCTTGAAAAGCGTGGCGGACAAGCTGCGCGGTCATCGAAACAAAAAAGTGACTCCTCCCGGACCGGGTGGGGTCACGGAGGCCCAAACCCGCGCCCGGCAAACCGGGGAACAAAGCTTTGCCGACATCGCCGGATTATTCAGCCGCTTGATTGGTGCCCTGGAAAAGATCGAGGGCTACGCCCCGACCGCCGTAGAGATCTCGCTGACGAGCCTGGAGGCGCTTGAAACGCAACTAAAACAGCTCAACGAGGATGTCCCCAACGCCGAACAGGAGTTGAAACTGCTCCAAAAAGAGCGCCTCGATTTGTACAACGACCCCAAAATGGGCCTAAATGCGCGGATGAAAGGTGCCAAAGCAGCGGTGCGCTCCCAATACGGCCAAAAAAGCGAGATGTGGGCATCAGTCCGCAGTATCCGGGTGTGAGGGTTGGGTGGGGTGATTCAACAGGGTACAGTCGCCCATTAAACAGGGTTCAATCGCGGACTGAACAGGGTACGATCACAGCGGGTTTTGGATCGTAGGCAGGGTTTTCTGAGTCTCGGGCTGGTATTCCAGGGATTTCACCAGCTTGATGGCATGGACCAGGGTGCTGGCTTTGGATTTTTCGATGGATAATTGATTCTCTATCATCTGCCGCTGGATGGTGACGCGCTCCAATTCCACGGGAGATGCCGTCCCGAAATTGATCAGGCGATTCAGCTCGGCGATGCGTGATTTGGCATCCGCCAATTCCGCTTCGCAGGTCATGACTTTGCCATCGTCCACCCCGTCTTTTAAAATGGTGAGTTTTTCCAACTCTGCAATCGCCTCGGGCATAAAGCGCGTGATATGAAGCCCCTTTTCGTCATAGGTCATGCTCCCGCTTTCAAAAAGAGTTTTTACAAAAATCGCCTCTTGTTTGACCCTGGCCAGTTCTTTTAGAGCGGTAAAAGACTGGCCTTTGGAACTCTGCATTTGATTTCTGGCCCGCTCCACCTCATAACTCGTCGCAGCTCCACGGCGCTGGAGGTCGAGGATGCGTTGGTGATAGTCGGAATCGTACTGGTGCTGAGTTCGCATTTGTTCCAACTCCAGATTGGCAACGCTCAGTTTCGCTTCATTGACTGCTTTTCCAGCTTTTATAACCGCCTCCAGCGCTTCGGGAGATGCCGCCGCCGCGGTGGTGGTAGGCGGGTGCTGAATCCGCTGGGCCCATTGCCGCAATTTCAAAATCGCGAGGGTTTCTTCGTCAGTGGCTCTGGCGAAAAGGGCAATTGCCTGGTTAAGCCGACTTTGCTGCATTTGTAACTCAATTTCGCGGACCGAAGCAATCCGGCGGATCCGGTCGAGGCGATTTTTTTCGCTGGCATATTCCCGCTGAGCAATCCGGGTATTCGCGGCGAGCAAAAAGCGGCTCTCAACGAGTTTGAGAAATCGCAACACCTCGCTGGCGCTCATCGTTGGTTGCTCCGTCAACCAAATTAACCAGCGCTCCGCCGCCCCATCTCCGACTCCATTCATTTCCGGCAGGACGATGGTTTCAGGCAGGTTGATCCCGGCGGCCCGAATCTGGTCCAACTCTCGCTTTGCGACCTCCTGTTCGGCGCGCGCTTTTTTTACAGATAGATTCGCCAGATCGAGAGCCAGCCTGGCCTCACGAAGCTCGGCAGCATTGGAAAAACCGCGAGACTGAAGCGACGCCAACTGATCGTGGCGCATCTGAGCCATTTCCCTTGCGTTGGCAGCAAATACTTCGCGATGCCGGGCCAGGGCCTGTTGCTCAGCCACGGCCACGGTGGTTTCAGATATGGCGGTGTCCGGGGTCGCCACCGCCGCGCCGTCTCCGAACAACCAGAAACTGTCCGCCGCCCCCTCAAGTTTTTCGGCGCGTCCGGCCTGCCGAAAACGCTTTGAAAATTTATGATTTGCCAAATCCTGCCGATTTAAGACCATGTCCAAGTGTTGTTGGGTCCTTTCCAGCTCGGTGGGTCGGGCTGTCGGAAGAATCGAGAGTTTATCGAGGCGATCTCGAAAATAGTCGACGAACAAATCTTTGTGGGGAAATGCCAGACTCTCCTCCAGGCGGGACTGAGTGTAATCTTGCGAAGACTGAGCGGTCTCGGGCCGGGCGGCCAGGCTCACCGTAAAAAGATCCAGCTCCCCGCTCCGCAGACTCAAACCCGGAAGCCGCACCTGATATTCCGGGATATCCCCTTCCCCATTTTGGCGGGGAGATTCCACAAAGGAGGTGTCGGTTACCATTTCCTTTAACCCCTGAACCAAGTCACGATACTGGCTCTGTGCCTGGAGTTGATTGGCGAAATGATCCACCTCGATCCGGGCTCGATCCACCTCGACTTGCGATGTCCCGCCGCCATTAAAGAGTCGCAACAACCGGGAAAGACGGGTTTTGGATTGATCCAGCTTTTCCGAAAGCAATTTGACCTGGAGATTCGAGCCTGTGTCCAGGCTGTTGACCTCCACGATCCATTCCGACTGGGAAATTTCCGGGGACCGATAAATTCGGAAAGCCTCCGTTGGGGTGTCCTCATTCGCATGAGTCAGCGCCACCTGAGCGATCACGATGACCCCGGCAGTTTGCAGCTTCGCCCAGCAGATCTGGGCCAGTTTTTGATATGATCGTGGTATCATGATCAACGCGAATGATTTAAACATCTTGCCCAAATTTCCCGGCTGGATCAATCAAAATTTGCCGGGAGAGGTTTTGCCCGCACCCGTCTGATGTGGTAACTGATCAATATGAAACGATATCTGCTGCAACGCGCGGGCGAAAATGGCCCACTCACCCCGGTCCTCGAAGAATGCGAAATCCCCAAACCCCAACCCGGGGAGGTGCTCGTAAAAATAAAGGCCTGTTCACTGAATTATCGCGATCTGCTGGTCAAGGGCGGCAAATCAGCCTCCGGCGGCGATGGTGGGTTAGTCCCCCTTTCCGACGGAGCCGGAGAAATCGTAGCGTGTGCGGATGATGTAGAAAACTGGTCGCCGGGAGACCGAGTCGCCCTGACTTTTTTTCGCGACTGGCAGGATGGCCCCTTTCAGATGAGTTACCACAAAGCGGCCCGGGGCGGCTCCTGTGACGGGGTGTTGTCGGAATATTGCGCCGTCCCCGCCCACAGTGTCATTAAAACCCCCGCCCACCTCAGCGATACTGAAGCAGCCTGCCTGCCCTGCGCAGGTCTGACCTCGTGGCAGGCGCTTTTTGAACGGGGCCGCCCCCTTCCGGAGCGCGGCTCAATTTTATGCATCGGGACCGGCGGAGTTTCCATCTTTGCCCTGCAGTTTGCCGCCGCCACAGGGAGCAGGGTATATATAACCTCCAGTTCGGATGAAAAACTGGAGCGAGCCGCAGCCCTCGGAGCCACCGCAGGCATCAACTACCGGACCACGCCGGATTGGGATCAGGCCGTTTTTGCCCTGACCGACAAAATCGGGGTTGATCAAGTCATCGAGGTCGGCGGGCCGGGGACATTTGCCAAATCGATGAATGCCGTCAAAGCCGGGGGCACCATCTCCATGATTGGTGTGCTGACCGGCTTTGATCCCAGCCCGGCCAGTCTTTTTCCCCTGGTATCACGCGCCGTGGATGTCAACGGCATCTATGTCGGTAGTCGTGCCATGTTTGAACGGATGAATGCCTTTATCTCCAAGCATGACATCCATCCCGTAATTGACCGGACTTTTTCATTTTCCGAAGTCAATCAAGCCTATGAATTCCTCGCTTCAGGCCAGCATTTCGGCAAAATCGCTATTCAAATGGACACGCTTATCGGTTAAATATCAGAATTGATAAAAATTCAATTTTCTGAGACCCTAATTGGCTGATTCTAATACGGTTAATTTGTCACACAAGTCTTCTTGCCGAATGGGAAAAAAAACAACATCTTCGGCGCGAGTGTAACCTGTTTCAGGTTTCATGATGTTTGACAGTAAGCTGCCTGGAATCAGGTGACATGACTGTCACAACTTGAATATGGACACTGGAAATTTATTTTGGTAAATGAACAGTGTCTCCAATTAAAAAAACAAGACAAATATGAAAAAAATAACAAAAGTGAAGCATTTGTTTATCACAACTGGAGCCCTGCTTATGGCAGCGGGTGCCACGGCTGGTGACAAAGGCTTGGTTCTCGATGACAAGTGCCCAGCAAAATGCTGCAAGGAAGATCCTAGCTGGTGCGAAATCTTCGACAAATCGACGCTATATAAGAATGAAAACAATTGTTTCGTTCAGAAAGTAGCGCTTACCGGCCGTTACCACGGACAATACGTCAGTCAGTCATTTGAGCACTCAAATGGCCAGAGCTTCGGATCTCATTATTATGATAACCGACGTTTCCGCCTCGGAGCAAAAGTTCAGTTCCTGAACGACTTCAATTTTGAAACGAGCTGGGACATCGGTGAAGGTGCACCAGGAAATCCCTCCAACCTTAGGGGAGAAGAGTTCGCTTCTGGCGATTTCTTTAGCCGAATCGACGAAATGTACATCAACTGGAAGCCTAAAGACTTCTGCATTGAAGGCTTCTATGTTGAAGTGGGTAAGAAGAAGCTGAAAATCACTCGTGAAGTTTCAACCTCTTCAAACAAGATCTTGACTTTCGAGCGTTCAACGATCGCTAACGAAGTTCACAACGATGCTAAACCATGGGGTGTGGCAACGGGTTTCAAATTGGCTGGAATCAAACATGAAGTCGGCGTTTGGGGTGGCGGTTATGAAAACAGCGCTGATGGTTTCGGCCCACGGTGGGCAAGTACCGAAGGTCGCGGTGGAGTAACTTATCGTGCAGAGAAAGGTCTGACTGATAATACCACTCTCTTCTTCGACTACTTGTATTCCAACAACAACAACGGGAATGTAGCCACCAACTTGAACAATGCGGATGAAGCTGCTCTTTCCGTCTATAATCATGTGATAGCCATTGGAACTGAAAGTGAATGGGATCTTGGGGTCTGTGATCGCAAGTTTGGTTTGGTTACAGACCTTATCTGGGGACGTGATCGTCTTGCACAAGGTGGCGAATCTATCGTCGGTGGTGGTGCAGGTAATGGTAACTCTTCGTTGGCTGGTCAAGACACCACTGGTTTCGTGTTGATGCCTTACATCGACCTTACCGACCGCCTTCAGTTGGTTACCCGATATGCTTATGCTGATTTTGCTCGTATGCAACACTCAGGACGTCGCGCGTTTGAAACCGGTCAAGGTGCTTTTCAATCTCGCCCATTGTTGGAAGATGTACACACGATGTATATTGGTCTGAACTACCGTCTTTGCGGAGACAACCTGAAGTTCATGGCTGGTTATGAGCATCTTTCGGCTGACATGTTCACTCGTCCAGGTGCAGTTGATCAGGGATCTCTTGAAGGTGACTCCTGGATGCTTGGTGTTCGCACCCACTTCTAAACAACGAACGTTTTTTAATCTCTTGGTATTTGAAGGCGGAGTCAAATTGACTCCGCCTTTTTGTTTGAGTTTCAAAATCAGAACTATCAAAATTATACATTTGTTTTCTCTAATGAATATTGATAATAAATACCTTGTGACACGAAGATGGCAATATTGATTCAAAAATAGGATTGCAGGTTTAGACAAAAAGGTTTTCTATCACAGCCATGCTGAGGTCCGCTCTATATAAAACTGTCAGACTGCTTAAAAAGGACTTCCGGATCGTGATTCGGCGGACCAACCAGTCTTTAAGAAAAGGGAAGTTTCCGGCGATCATTTTTCTGGTGGCGGTAACCTTGTTTGCCCTTTTCGGTCTGCACCCCCACGACGAAACCTTTATCAAAAACTTTCAGGAAACCAGATCCGAATCACTGGAGGATCTTTCTGGCACTTTGGGAAAGTGGGGGGACTTTGCTGGATTTAATCTGATCGGATTTGCCGTGATTTGGCTGACTGGCTCCTTTATGCAGGTCCGCTGGTTGCAAAGACTGGCGGTGGTGACTTTTTACTCGGCGCTTCTGGCCGGTTTATCCTGCAATCTTTTGCGCCTCACCACCGGTCGCGCCCGGCCATACGCAAATGTCGAGGATAAGTTTTACGGGGTGCAGGGAGTTTTAAAAGGCTGGAAATACCATGGTTTTCCCTCCGGCCACACCTCCACCGCCATGGGGATGGGAACACCAATTTTAACCGCAGCAGGGCCTCTTGGACTTCCTGTTTTTGCGTTCGGTTCAGCGGTTGCCTGCTCACGAGTCTATGGTCTGAATCACTACCCGACGGATGTTCTAGTTGGCGGGGCGATCGGCATGATTTTCGGGGTGGCTTCGGGGTGGCATCTCAGAAAAATTCGACTTTACCATCGGCGTAACCGTAAAATGGCCGTCAACTCCCGAAAATCTCCCCAAAAAGATCCTGGCCTGATCGAATATTTTACGGTGCCACCGGTTTAACAAACCAAATGCTCACCCAGGTGGTGCGGGCGATGTTCAGACCGCTGATTTTCGTGATTTGGTATTTCCCGTTGTTGAAAAGCTCACTCACCCTCTCACGCTGATCAGTCAGATGAGGCACTTCTTTGCCTTTGAACCCTGCCAGTATGGCGACTTCCCCAATTCTCCATTCCTCGGTCAAAAAGGTCCCGGCTCGATTGGTTCCTGGTTCTTCGAGAAAGGCAGCCCCCTGCTCAACCGTGCCTCCGAGGATCCACGGTTTTCCATTCCATTCATAGAAGACCCAGCTAGGTTCGGCGAAGCCCTGGGCAAAATAAGTCACCTCATCATTATCAGCGAAGACACCTTCTTTTTGCAGCATGGTAATGGGATGGACCTCACGAATACTGGTTGAGAGTACGTGCGTAATCCCTGTGGCGAGCACCACCGGAATCAGCAACAAAGGCCATCGGGATACTTTTCTCCGAACCACCTCGATAAAAATAGGCAAAAGTACGCCAATGGCCGTAATAATCATCCCGGCAAGGAGCACCAGCCGATTTATCGACTCCAGGGGAGCTGGAAACCAACGGAACAACCCGGCTGAGAGCACCAGCAGAGATACCAATCCCATCAAACCGACCATACTCCAAAACCAGCGTTTCCGGAATGTGGTATCAGCCCCGGTGAGGCCACCCCTGCTGAAAAGCAGAAGCATCACCCCGGGGAATCCAGGTAAGATATAGTGTGGAAGCTGGGTGGCATAAAGTGAGAAAACCAGAAACGGCGCTAGAAACCAGGCAGTGAGAAAGGAGCGTTTCCGATCAGATTTCAACTTACTCGGCACCAACGTAATTGCCCCTGGAAGGAACGCCGTCCAGGGAAGCAGACTGAGGATCCCGGAACCCAGATAAAACACAAACGGAACATTGATCCGACCGTTGAAGGGCGACAACCCGCGTTTTACGACATGCTCACCCACACCAGAATCCCAGTAGGCACCTTTGGTTTCAATCAAAGCAGGAATCCCCCAAGCACCAACCACAGCTATGGCGATAAGGAGGCTGGAAAAAGGCTGGAGACGCCTCCAGGGCACACCGGATTGCCCCATGGGCCAGCGCCACAACAACAAAGCCAGACCCGGAATAATCCATGCCACCGGCCCTTTGGCCAGGAATCCCAAAACCAATCCCCCGACCAGCAGCCAAAATCCAGATCCAAAACGCCTCGGCTCCGCTTCGCTGAAAAGAAGCCGGGCCACTGCGTACATCGTGATCGTCACCCCGAGGAGCATGGGCATATCCGCGACACAGAGTCGGCTGTGAACCAACACCTGAAGACAGGTCAACCAAGCCAGCCCCGACAGCAGGCCCGCCAGACGCGAGTAAAGAAAACTGCCGAACAAATAGATCACATAGCCCGTGAGGATTCCGGCGATAATGGAATGCAGCCGTGCCGCCAGTTCGGTTTTCCCAAGGAGATGATAATGAAGCCGCATCCACCAATAAGTCAGGGGCGGCTTATCAAAGCGATATTGTTGATTGAAATACGGGATCGTAAACTGCCTTGTCTCCATCATCTCCCAGGTAGCCTGGGCAAATTTAGGCTCATCCCTGTCCATCAACGGCAGAGCGGTAGTGCCCGGAAAATTAAACACGCTTCCAACCAAGGCCAAAAGTAGAAAACTCCAGATATTTTTGGCGGCAACGATTTCGAAAAATTTTTTCACGAAGCCACTAATGAACGGAGAGAACGAAAAGCAAATCCGATTTTTGTGGTCATTGACAAACCACCTGATTGGAGCCTGAATATGACAAACTTGACACTTTCAAATGCCAGGTTCAAACCGACTTGTCCCATCATTCACACCGGAATGTCACGTTTTTGTTGCTTCCAACCAGTTTACAAAAATCTTTTTGTCCGTTGATTACCACCTCTCAAATTACAAATATGAAATACTTTCTCAACACGATCATCATTGCGGCAGTTTCCTTGACTGCCATCTCAGCAAGTGCGCAAACGTCTGAAGAAAAAGCCCGCGCATTGATGAACAAATTCAAGCCCACTTTGGTTGTCGTCACCGTTAATGGAAACATAGTTACGACCACAACGGATGCACCTCTTCCTCCCAAAGAAATGAAACAACTGACTTTGGGAATTACCATAAATGAAAATGGATTGGTGGTCGTATCAAATTCTTCAATCGACTCCTCCGTCGGACTTGAAAGTCAAAAGGTTCAGCTTGAGGACAAGATCTCCACCATTAGCACCGCAAAAACGGAATATTCCAAGGTAGAAATCAGTTTCGGTGACGGGACGGTTCTTCCAGCGAAGATCCTCAAGCAGGACGTTGGCGCTGACCTTGCTTTTATTATGCCGGACGAGGCTGAAGCCAAGAAATTGAATAAGAAATTTGAATTTGTAGATCTGGCTCAATCTGCGCCCGATGCCGACGCAGCGGATCCGGTGGTGGGATTATCGCGGTCATCATCCGCCTTTGGATATATGCCAACCTTGGTCTTGGGGCATATCACCGGGGTTTATAAGGATGATCGTACTTTTTTCGTGAACACGGCTGGTAATTCTCAAGGGATGCCAATTTTTACTATCGACGGAAAATTTGTGGGCTTGACCGTGATGAGGGTGATTGAAAGCCAACC
>JBGSJM010000181.1:0-17435 GCA_041742015.1 Verrucomicrobiales bacterium
GATAGGCATCATTCCCAATCACGAAGGCGACCCTTTCTGCTCCGAATGCTGAAAACAGTGAACAGGCTGCGAAAATAGAAGTGATGGTGGCGGCAAGAGATCTTTTACCTGATGGTTTCATGAGAAGCTTTCCTCCTTGAAGCGGATGTTAAACGAATTGATTACAAAAAGCCAAAAATTCGCAAAGAATTTCCTTTGTTGTCTGTGCTCGAAAACACCTCCTCCTAAGTTGAGCGCACGCCCATGTCAAAGTCGGACGCGGTTTCGCCGTGGGCGTCACGCCGGAGGCAAAGTCGCCTGCGGTTTCGACGTGGGCGTTACGCCGGAGGCAAAGTCGGACGCGGTTTCGACGTGGGCGTCACGCCGGAGGCAAAGTCGCCTGCGGTTTCGACGTGGGCGTAACGCCGGAGGCAAAGTCGGCTGCGGTTTCGACGTGGGCGTAACGCCGGAGACAAAGTCGCCTGCGGTTTCGACGTGGGCGTCACGCCGGAGGCAAAGTCGCCTGCGGTTTTGATGCAGGAGGATCTCCGGCATCAATCGGTTTCTAAGGGACTGTCGGATCAAGTCAATGAAACTTTTTGTAATTTTGTAATCAAGCAACGAGGTTTACGATTCCTTACCTGAACCTGTCAGCTCGAAGCTTGTTAAATCCAAAGATTTGCCAACAACGACACTTAAGTCTAGAATTGACAAGCCGAAACCATGCCTGTGAACGATGCTGATGACAGTGATGAAGCTCCGCAAAAGCCCCTTTCTCAGGAGCCGTCCGCAGAGGCATCCGGGCATGAACCTTCCGCCCATGATGTGTCCCAACTGCCGAAGACGATGCCGATTCCGTCGCGGCCCCAAGCTCCGGCGCATAATGGTCTCGAACTGGCGAAGACGATTCCTGTTGGGATTTTTGCCACTCCCCTGGGTTTAAATCACTGGGAGCCAATCTCTCCTGCGGAACTTAACAAACTCCTGCCTGGATACGAAGTTATTTCGTTGCTCCGCAAAGGCGGCATGGGAGCTGTTTACAAGGCGACCCAGAAAAGCCTGGATCGTACTGTGGCAATCAAGGTGCTGCCGCCGGAACTGAGCCGGGAGGGCGACTTTGAAGCCCGGTTCCGCCGTGAAGCCAAATCAATGGCCATGCTCAATCACCCGAATATCGTGCACATCCACGATTTTGGACAGACCTCTGCCGGGCACTACTACTTTGTCATGGAGTTCATCGACGGGACTGACCTTTTTACCCTGATTAAACAGGGCCCCGTCAACCCGGTCACGGCTATCAAGGTGGTCATCGAGATCTGCAAAGCCCTCCAGTTCGCCCATGAGCGCAAATTTATTCACCGGGATATTAAGCCGGCCAACGTCATGCTCTCAAGCAGCGGAAACGTGAAGGTGGTGGATTTTGGCATCTCCAAGCTGATTGATCCCGATAAAGCAGTGGGGACCGACTTCGAAAGTCTTACCATGGCAGGCTTTACCCTGGGTACTCCTGACTACGCAGCCCCCGAGGCGAAAAAGGGTGAGACTGATATCGACCACCGTGCCGACCTCTACAGTCTGGGTGTCTTGTTTTACGAAACGCTCACCGGAGTGCTGCCGCGCGGAACCTGCGCCCATCCCTCCACCAAAGTCGCGGTTGATCACCGGGTCGATGCCACGGTGTTCAAGGCAATGGAGGAATTTCCGAAAGATCGCCACCAGTCTGCGGCGGAGTTCGCGAGTGAACTTGAGGCGATTCTCGCTGATCCTGAAGGTAAGAATAGTGGCAAGAAAAAACGTAAGCGGAAAAGCAAAGGCCAAAATAAATTTGGACTTGTGGCCTCAATCCTCTTTTTGGGAGGAGTGCTGGGAGTTTCCCTGAGTTTGAAACCGTGGAAAGGTGATTTTCAAAGTCCACCCCCCGGTCCTGAAACGTGGAGTGCAGAATCGCCGGTGGCTGACCTGCTATTCTACCTCGGTGAAAAACGCCCCACGCATTTTATCGAGGATATCAAAGACGTCCAGATCAACAAGGGAGACACCCTCGTTCACGAGGGGCATGTGGGATCTGGAAATGGGGCCACACCCCAAATCTCGGCTTATTTCAAATGTACCGACTGCCACAACACGGTCCGGGAGGATCGCGATCCGGCGCAGATTTCCGATCCGGCGGATAAACTGGCTTTCGCCGTGGCAAAAGACCTTCCTTTGGTTCCGGGGTCCTCCTTCGCCGGAATCGTCAACCGGGAAACCTGGTTCAATGACGACTATTTCAAGAAATTCCGCGACGCACCCAGCGGCAGATCCGCGAAGAACAGCCTGCTTGACGCCATTGATCTTTGCTGTGAGGAAGGTGCCCAGGGCCGTAAGCCTGAAAAGTGGGAGACCGACGCCTTGCTGGCTTATTTCTGGTCGTTGCAGTGGAAAATCAAAGATCTTGAGATCACCGGGGAGGAACTGGCCAACTGGAAGCGGCAGGCCTTGCAGGTAGAGAATCACCCTGCTTTGATAAACGAAATCAAAGGCAAATATGCCGTCAAATCACCCGGCACTTTTGGCGGGGTGCCCAAAGACGTGAAAGTAGGATTCCCGATTAATACCGCTCCCGATTTGGAAGTGGGCAAGCAGGTTTTCACCCGCAGTTGCCTGCATTGTCACAATCCGTCCACCGGGGCGACTGAAACCTACTTCCGGGATGACGAGAAGACCCATACCGAGCTGTCCCAGAAGTTCCAGAGTGGTTCTGAGGACTCGGCTTATCACCATATCCGGCTGGGAACCTATTCCATGGATGAGGAACGGCTCTACATGCCGAATTTTACAATCGAGAGGCTCAGCGATTTTCAGATCGAATCGCTGCGGGCTTATTTGGCAAAGTGATGTTTTTTCGTAGCTAGTCCCGGAATGGGCTGTCGGAAAATTCGACACCCTTGTTCCGGTCATGGAGGATTGGCACCAGGTAAGCAGCGGGCAGCAGGACCATCCAATTCTCATCCTGATCCCGGGCCAGGGAACTACCCGAGGGCAACTGGATTTCAGGGGCGTCGAGATGGTTTGCCTCTGGAGACGGCGACTTGTGCCGGAGCCACTGGGCGATTGACCAGGGTGAGCTTTCGAGACGACATTCGACATTATATTCGTTCTGGAGCCGCTCTTTCATCACTTCAAACTGGAGGGGGCCGACCGCACCCAAAAGTGGGACGCGTTGATGACTTTTGTGTACTTCGTAGGCCTGGGTCACCCCTTCTTTGAGGAGCTGTTCGATGCCGGTTCGGTAGCGTTTGATGTTGGCCGGGGTACTGTTATATAGATACGAAAAACACTCGGGTTTGAAGCGGGGCATCTCATGGTAAAGGATCTTTGAGTCACTGGTCAAGGTGTCGCCAATCAAGAAGTCATAGTTACCGACCAGAGCGAGAACGTCGCCAGCGTAGGCTATATCAAGCGTCTCCCGATCTTGACCGAACAACTTTTGGGCATTGCTGAGGCGGACTTTCCGCCCGGTGCGGATGTCGTTGACCTGCATGTCCCGCAAAAATACACCCGAGACGATGCGGACAAAGACGGCCCGGTCGCGATGGCGGGGATTCATGTTCGCCTGGATTTTGAAAACAAATCCCGAAAAAGCATCATGATACGGCGAAACTGGGCCGTTTTCTGATTTTCTTGGTGCTGGCTTCGGGGCGAGTTCGAGAAAGCGTTTGAACATGAGTTCAACACCGAAATTATTCATCGCACTGCCAAAAAAGATCGGCATTTGCTCCCCGGCGAGGACCCGCCCGATGTCAAGCGCTTCGGTAACTCCGTCGAGCAGGTCGATTTCCTGTTTTACGGTTTCGTAAATATGGGAGTCGATTGCGTCCGCCACCTTTTTGTCATTAATTCCTCCAACCGACATCGGGGCCTTGTAAGCCCCGTGGGGAGTGCGTTCGAAAAGATTCACTTCGCTGGTTTCCCGATTAAAAATGCCCCGAAAACGGGGGCCGTCTCCGATTGGCCAGTTTAAGGGGACTGGTGGCAATCCGAGGATGCGCTCCAGCTCGTCGATTAATTCCAGCGGCGGCCGGGAGGGGCGGTCCAGTTTGTTGATAAAAACGAAAATCGGCACACCACGCTTGCGGCAAACATCAAAGAGCTTCAGGGTCTGGGCCTCGATCCCTTTACCGGCATCGATCACCATGACCGCCGAGTCAACCGCCGACAACACTCGGTAGGTGTCTTCCGAAAAGTCATGGTGTCCGGGAGTGTCTAGCAGGTTGACGCAGGCTCCGTTGTATTCGAATTGAAGCACGGTTGAGGAGACCGAGATCCCGCGCTCTTTCTCCATTTCCATCCAGTCACTCGCCGTCGAGCTTTGGTTTTTCCTCGCTGTGACACTTCCCGCCAGATGAATGGCCCCCCCGTAGAGGAGCAGCTTTTCGGTTAGCGTTGTTTTCCCGGCATCCGGGTGAGAAATGATGGCAAAGGTGCGTCGGCGATCAATTTCCCGGGCAATGTCAGGCGAAACAGTATTGGTGGAAGCGGTCATGGGCACGAATGGACACGAATATGACCGATCGTCAAGCCATCGCTTCCGGCACCACCTTCGATTAAAGAGGGTGTCATAGGTGATTCAATAGGGTACAATCGGCGACTTAACAGGGTACAATCCACCAAGTTTCATTCGTGCTTGAACCCTGGCGGAGTCCGGCGAAACTGTGCGTCTTATCAAGCGGCACCTTACATTATTCGTTTTTATGGTTCTGCTCGGGGGTGTCGCTTATTTGAGCCTGACCCGGGTGCAGTTTTCCGCGAGTTTGTATAAACTGCTTCCGGCGGATTTGCCGGAGGTGCGGGGCATGGACTGGTTAAACCGGTTTTTTAGTCAAGATGGTCAGTTGATCGTCACGGTTTCTTCGCCGGATCCGGAATTGTCTGCCAAAACCGCTCAAGCATTTGGTGCACGCCTGCGCTTGGAATCGGGTCTGATCGCCGTGGTTCACGAGGAAATTCCTCTGGTGCGCCTCGCGCAGGAAGGGGGAGGACTCCTTGCATGGCTTTGGTTCAATGCTGAACCCGGCGAGGTCCGGAAACTGGCGGAACGCCTTGCGGCACCTGCCTCGGGCGAGGTAATTGCCGGAGCGATGGCCAGGATTGAGGACGGGCTCTTTGATCCGGAAATCATGATCCGGAGCTATGATCCGCTGGGGCTGACTAATTTGCCCGCATCGCTGCGGGCGATGAAAGAGGCGGATGCGGATGCGATGGCTTCGCCCGATGGCAAGTTTCGCCTGTTTTATGTCGAGGGCAGCGGGGTGGATTTTTCCGACTACCGGGCAACCGCTGGCTGGCTGCAGGAGATGAAAGACCTGCTCGCCACATGGAGGACGGAGGCGGCAGTGCCAGAGCAGGTCAAAATCGGGCTGACCGGGCACCCGGCTTTTATGGCAGAGGTCGGATCGGAAATGGAAAGAGACATGACCCTATCTGTGATGACGACAATGGCTCTGATTGCCCTCCTTTTCTGGGTGATGCACCGCCAGTCCCAGCCGCTCGGCTGGCTGATCGCGGCCCTTTGTCTGGTACTAATTTTGACGCTGAATCTGGGGGGGCTGATTTTTGGGAAACTCAGTGTGATGAGTGCTGGTTTCGCCGCGATTTTACTCGGGCTGGCGGTTGACTACGGGATCATCCTTTATCGGGAAGCGATGACGGGGACGCACACTCCCGCTGAGCTGCGGAGACAGGTGGGGCCATCAATCCTCTGGGCGGCCGCGACTACTGCGATTGCCTTCCTGGTTTTGAATTTCAGTTCATTACCGGGAATAGCCGAGATGGGGAATCTCGTGGCTCTGGGAATCGCGCTGGGAGCAGGCATCATGTTATGGGGATTTAGCCGGATCGCCGTCCAGTTTGCCAGTCAAGGGGCATCCCTAAGACGGCGGCGAGACGCCTCCGCTACAAAAGTGAGTCCCCGGAATACCGGAAATGGTTGGGCGCTTGTGGTCGCCTGTGCGATTCCAATGCTCAGCGTGATTTCGATATGGTTAAAAGACCTGCCCCACCTGGCCACGGAGTTCCACCCATTTCGGATTCGGACCAGTCCATCGATGGTGGCCTGGCAGGAAATGCAGCATTCGCTCCGGGGGCGGGAAAATTCGATTCCCGTGTTGGTAACCGGAGGTTCCATGGAATCGCTTCTGGAAAATCTGTTTGCTCTAAAAGCTCGATTGGAAAATTCCGTGGAAGACGGCGCTCTGGAGGGCTTTATGTTGCCTGTTGGACTGCTCCCGGACCCGAAAAACCAGCGCGCCAACTGCGAAATTCTCCGACCAGTGGTAAAAGAGATGGATCGATTGAGCGGTGAGATAGATGCGGCGGGCTTTTCGGATGAAGGGACTGCTCTGACCAGGGACGTCTTAGAAACCTGGGCGAGCGCGATAAAGGAGCTGGACGATGGGGCACCATTCGCGATGCCAAGCGGCAACATGGCGCAATGGTCTATCAGTCGGCTTTTCCAACGGGAAGGGGACACTTTGGCGGCGCTTGGTTCGGTTCGGCCCATCAACCCACATGACCGGGACTGGGTCATGGCCACTTGTGACGAACACTCGGCGGTGGCAAGCCTGGGCTCTTTGGGGACGGCTTTGAATGAGCGAATCAAGGGCGATCTAAACCGGGTGTTTTTACCGATGATCGGGATCCTCGCTCTGACCTTGGGCATCGTATTTCGTTCCTGGAAAGACTGGGGGCTGGTTGTCTTTAGCATGCTTTTCTCGGGATTTGCCATGGTACTTCTGACCCAGTGGACCCAACTGAGTTGGAATTCTTTTAATATCTGCGGATTGCCACTTTTGTTTGGAACTGGACTCGATTTCGGGATTCACATGATTTTTGGGTTGCGGCGGGCTCGTGGAAATCTGGCTGAGGTTCGAAGTGGACTCTCAAAGGCTTTGCTTTTCTGCGGAGCCTCTTCCGCGATAGGTTTTGGCTCCCTGGCTTTTGCCTCTGCTCAAGGTTTAGCCAGTTTGGGGCAGATCTGTGCGGTGGGTATCCTGATCAATATGGTGGTCGCGGTATGGCTGCTTCCCAGGTGGTATCGGGCCATCCATGGAATCAAAGACGGAGATTAATTAGATTCCTTTTTTAGTAGCGAGGTTTTTTTCTACCACGCTTTCAACATTTAGCTTCAGAAATTCTTTTCCAATTTGAGGGTTTTGATCGGTTTCCTTTTTCAAATTCCCGATCGAGGTCTCAATGGAATGAATATCCCCGTTTTCTTCCTGAATGACCATGAGCCACCCATAATATTCCCAGCCCCCAATATTGGTAGAGTCTTTATCCGAGTCGTAGGTAGTCTCGACCGGTTTGCACTCGAAGTTAACGACTTTGCCAGGGTTTAGACTTATGTCAAAGCTCTCTTTGAGAAGGACTTTGCCGTAATCCGCATCACTGTCGGAGAAGCGTTTGGTTTGGCGGGCCACCAGGAGAATGGTGCCTTTGCCTTTTACAAAATCAATGTCCCGGGATTGATTTTCGACGGTGGCTTTGGCAGTGATGGTCTGCTTTTCCATATAGGAACTGCTTCCCAGGTTTTCCCGGCGGCGACCTGCTGATAATTTTGCCAGGAGCTTGGCTGTGGCTTTCGGCGCTGCCTTGGTGATTTTTTCCTGAGAAGCAGAATCGAACATTGAAATCTTGACATTGAAAATCGCTTTGTCCGAGGTCCTCTGGATTCTGGCGTTTCCGCTTGAGGCTGTGTAAGACAGCACTTCAACACTCATTTTCCGTCCTTTTAAATCCGTAACCTCAATTTCAGCATATGCCGCAATTGGCAGCATCGCTCCTAAACAGACACATAACCAGCGATTCATATACAATCACGCTAGGGGCTGTTAAAGGAGTTTTCCAGACAATTATCACGGAAAACGAAAAAATATCTTTCGGATGGTGATACAATTGCAAGTTTTTTGTTTTTTTAAAAACCAATGACCGGGCTTTTCGACTCTCAAATCTTCCCAAATACTCAATTCCATCTCTTTTTAGGAGTAATGAAATTTGTTGGAATGGGCTTTTATCTTTCGATAATTTTGCTCTGGTTTTTTCTGCAAGGACTTGTCTTTCTTGCCGAGCGTTATTCCCGACTGATTTCAAACACGGATTGGTGGCGCTCGGGAATCATTGCCGGGGTGGCGACTATGGTACACTTCGCGGCATGGCAGATTCCGGGCTTGTTCAGCGAGCAGGTCACGGTGGATGTGATCCCCGCGATGACTTCATCTTTGATCTGCGTCACGGTGGTGGCTTGGATTATGATTGGGAGGCTTTACAATTTCGAATTCCCTTATCGACTGGTGGTCGCGATCGGGGTTCCGGTTTTTGTTTTTTCCGCGTCGGCTCTGGGTCTGGTGCTGCAGTGGAAATTAAAAGGTCAATGAATCTCAGGCGGACGCGCCTTTTCAGCTACATAAACACTGCTGATTCCGCCAGCCAGCGGAGTTGCCTTCGCTTCTGCATAGCCGTTTTCGAGAAGCAAATCCATCATCTTCTGCCCACTGGGAAACCGCTCAATTGATTCGCCAAGATACTGATAGGCCTCCCGATTTCCTGTAAGCCAGCCCGCCACCACTGGTAAAATGTGGTGAAGATAAAAACGATAGGGAATTCGCAGGAATGAATTGGACGGCAGAGAGAAATCGAGAATCACCAGGGTGCCGGCTGGCTTCAGGACGCGGGCAAACTCTTGCATGGCCCCGGCCCAGCTTTCCATGTTGCGGAGGCCGTAGCCGATTGTGATCACGTCAACAGTGGCATCTGCAAAGGGAAGATCCATGCCATCTGCGACCAACAATTCCGGCAGTCCGCGCTTTTTGGCGTGTTCCAGCATCGGGGCACAGAAATCGACCCCGACAATGCGGGCTTTCGGGCAGGCCTTCCAGACCTCTGCAGCGAGATCGCCGCTGCCAGTGGCCACGTCCAGAACAAACGCAGGGTTTCTGACCGCAACGATCTTGGCCACTTGCCTGCGCCAGGAAACATCGATCCCCATGCTGAGAATGTGGTTCGTTAAAACATAACGAGACGCGATTGATGTAAACGCCTTTTGGACGAAAATAGGATCTTGATCCCGACTGGCCGGTGTTGTTTCTGTTGCCATTTGCGTAAGATGATACGCAGTCGGGTAAAATAAAGAATAAAGTGCTCACGAGAGGACTCGAACCTCCACAGGTCTCCCCACATGAACCTGAATCATGCGCGTCTACCAATTCCGCCACGTGAGCAACACGCTTTTAAAACAGCGGGGAGCTAAGAAACACCGAAATTCAAATGTGACAAGGGGAAACTCGTCTCATTTCCAGAAACGGTGATTTGCCCAGATATCAAAAATATCTGCCTCACGGGGAAGTTTTTCCCCTGTGGCAAATTGGTTCTCGGTTATCATCCCCACCCAATCTGGATTTTGAAATGAGCGACGAAAATGTAGTGATTAAGGAGCTGGAACCCTGGCAAAAACTCGCTGAATTGGAGGAACTGTCCGACATTGCGGCAGTTTCTGAATACATCGACAATCTCACCTCCGAAGAGCAGCGGAGGTGCTTTTCCCGTCTCAGCGGAGCCGAACAAGAATACCTCATCGCTCAGTTGGACACCCAGGTCGCGGCTGATGTGCTTGAAAGTCTCCCCGAAAGGCAATCCACTGACATTTTGCAAGCTCTTGAACCGGAGGTGGCCGCAGACATTATCGAAATGCTGCCCAATCACATCGGCGCGGATTTGCTGATGGAAATGTCAGCGGAAGATTCCGAGGCAGTGCTGGCAGAGATCGATGACGTAATCGAGGCTGCGCAAATCCGAAATCTGGCCACCTACGAATGGGACACGGCAGGCGGGTTGATGATTGATGAATTTCTTACCGCTTCTTTGAATTCCACTACTGGCCAGGTCATTCAGGAACTCAGTGCCTACGCTGAAGATCATGATGACGTTGAAATCCAGTATGTCTATGTCATCAACGACGACGGTCAGCTCGCCGGGGTTCTTCGGCTGCGGGATTTGGTTTTAAAAAAGCCATCCACTTCGATCAAAGCCGTTTTAAACTGGAATCCAGCCACCGTTTCAGTAAACGATGATTTGAAAACCCTTGTCAGTGTTTTCGAGGAAAATAGTTTTCTGGCCATGCCCGTGGTCAATAACGAGAAGGCCCTTGTCGGGATCATTACTCGAAAAGCGGTCCGGGAGGCGACCGCCCAACAACAGACCGAGGATTACCTCCGGGCCAGTGGTATTGTGGCCGGGGAGGAACTCCGGAGCATGCCGCTGCTCACCCGTTCGAGGCGGCGTCTCGCCTGGCTGGCCCCGAATATTGGGCTAAACCTTGTCGCAGCCAGTATCATTTCGAGGTACGAGGACACCCTTCAGGCGGTAATTGCCCTCGCTGTTTTCCTGCCCATTATTTCGGACATGAGCGGCTGTTCCGGTAACCAGGCCGTGGCCGTGAGCATTCGAGAACTCTCGCTGGGTGTGATTCGTCCCACGGAATATCTTCGGATTATCTGGAAAGAGGGTTTTCTGGGCATCATCAACGGTGTGATTCTGGGGACGATCCTCGGCCTGATCGCCTTGATTTGGAAAGGCAGTCTGGTTCTCGCCTGTGTGATTGGCGGAGCCCTTTGCCTCAATACCATCCTGTCCGTCCTCCTGGGCGGTTTGGTCCCGCTGCTGTTAAAGCGGCTTAAAGTCGATCCCGCCCTGGCGAGCGGCCCGATTCTCACCACCTGCACGGATATGTGCGGCTTCTTACTCGTACTGAGCCTGGCTTCGGCGGTTCTTCCAATGCTTAAATAGACTTCTGGAGCCGCAAGGCCTCAAATTTTGTCCTCAAAAGCTCGACTCGTTTTCGATTGGCTCCCAAATCCGAGTGTCCCACGCGGGAGGCTGAGCGCACGGCGATTTCGGCGCGTTCGAGGTTGAGTAAAAGTTCCAGATCATCCACAAATCCGAAGGTGCCACTGGTACATTCGGCACTCAGATAGGTCGATTTTACGTTGGTGATGCTGGCTCCTGGCAGGGTTTTGACCGCTTCTTGAACTTTCTCCCAAGCCTCAGCCACAGTAACGGTTTCCGGGTCAAAGTGGAGGGGGAAAACTGCTTGCGAAACCTCGGTAGCATTGCTGGATACACAATTGGGCGTTTTCGGGCATGGTGCCAGTTGTCCGGCGATCAATCCCGGCGCCTGGCCCTTTCGGGAAATCTGCCCCAGGTAAAAAAATCTCCCCAATAATAGAACTAAGAGGATCAGCGGAATGATGATTGAAAATAGCTTGGCCATAGATGCCTGACTATACGTACTCTGGTTGGAAATGCGGGGAGAGATACGCTCAAAAATCGGAAAAAAATCCCGCTGCATCTCCTTTATCCCGTCGTAATCTCCCGCACACACGAACACACACACCTCATGTCTGCGGACTCTCTTTCTTTTATCCGGGTCAAAGGAGCCCGGCAAAACAATCTCAAAGGTATCGACCTCGATATTCCGCTCGGGAAACTCACGGTTGTGACGGGTGCTTCCGGCTCGGGCAAGTCCTCTCTCGCCTTCCAGACGCTCTATGCCGAGGGCCAGCGCCGTTATGTGGAGACCTTTTCGCCATACACCCGGCAGTTTTTTGATCGGATGGATAAGCCGCAGGTTGATTCTATCGAGGGAATCCCCCCGGCCATCGCGATCGAACAGCAAAATGCCGTCAAATCCACCCGCTCCACCGTCGGCACCATCACCGAAATCAATGATTACCTGAAGTTGCTTTTTCCCAGGCTCTGTCAGGGCTATGACCCCATCTCGGGTGAGGAAATCAAGCCGGAAACCCCGGAGTCCATTTATCGCAAGGCCAGAGATCGCTTCGGGAAAGATGGTAATGTGCTGATACTTTTCTCCATTCCCGTTCCCAAAGATTCCTCCACGGAAGAGCTTTTTGAGTTTCTACGCGGTCAGGGCTACCTGCGCATCGTGGTGTTTGGGCAGGTTTACCGGACCGATGACCCTGCCGAGTACAAACGAAAAACCATCCCCGCGATGATCGATATCGTGCAGGATCGTCTTCCGCTGAGCCGAAAATCCCGCTTCCTCGAAGCCGTGGAGCGGGCTCTGTACCTCGGCAAAGGCCGGATCACGATCGCCGATGCGGAAAAGGATGACCGCTACAGCTTCACCTCCGGTTGGAGCAATCCCGAGACCGGTATCGTGTTGCCCGAGCCGATTCCGAATCTCTTTTCGTTTAATCATCCCGCCGGAGCCTGCCCGGAATGCCGCGGTTTTGGTCGAGTCATCGGGATCGATATTGACAAAGCCCTGCCTGACAAATCCATGTGCATAGTCGAGGGGTTGGTCCGGCCTTTCCAAGGTGATGCCTACAACGAATGTCAGGACGATCTGGAGCGTTGTGCTCGAAAAAAGGGAATCAGCCTGGTGACTCCCTTTGATGAGCTGAATGCCGATGAGCAGAAATGGGTTCTCGAAGGCGAAATCAAGGACGAAGAGGAAGCCTGGAGCCAGGGGATTTGGTACGGGGTGCGCGGCTTTTTTCGCTGGCTCGAATCCCGTAGCTACAAAATGCATGTCCGCGTTTTGCTGAGTCGCTACCGCAGCTACACCACCTGCGAAGTCTGTCAGGGCACCCGACTGCGCCCCGAAGCGCTCCATTTCAAAGTCCAGGGCCTCACCCTGCCGGATCTCTGGCAAATGCCGATCGAAGAACTACTGGTATTTGTCGAGAGCCTTGAACTACCAAAAAATGATCGCGGTGCCGAAACGATCTACAACGAAGTTCGCAATCGACTTTTCTATCTCACCGAAGTGGGACTCAGCTACTTGAACCTCGACCGCCCCACAAAAACTCTTTCCGGCGGCGAAATTGAGAGGGTAAACCTGACGACCTGTCTCGGTGCCAATCTGACCGGCACACTCTTTGTGTTGGATGAGCCAACCGTTGGTCTCCATCCTCGAGATGTATCAAAACTCATCGGCGTCATGTATCGACTGCGCGATTTGGGAAATACTCTGGTTGTTGTAGAACACGAGGAATCCGTGATTCGGGCTGGTGATTGTCTGATCGATATCGGTCCCGGTCGCGGTGAAACTGGCGGGGAAATTGTCTATTGCGGAAATGGCTGCGGCTATGGAGATCTTGCCCTTCGTGCCCTGAAAAACAATCCGCGTTCACTGACTCTTCAATACCTATCCGGCGAGAAAAATATACCTCTTCCAGATAAAATCAGAAAACCGACCGGTTGGATCGAGATCATCCGCGCCAGTCAGCACAACCTGAAAAAGATCGATGTCAAAATACCGCTGGGTGTTTTCTGCTGCGTCAGTGGAGTGTCAGGTTCCGGGAAATCGACCTTGATTCACTCAGTTCTCTACGAAAACGCAGCCCGTGAAATGGGCCTGAGTGGCCAGGAACAACCCGGTGCCTGCCGGAAAATCAACGGTATCTCCAGTCTTGGCAACATCGTGATCGTTGATCAGTCTCCGCTCGCCAAGACCCCGCGCTCCACCCCCGCCGTTTATACCGGTATTTTCGAAAATATACGCAAACTTTTTTCCGAATCTCCAGATGGCCTACATCTCAACATCACGCCTGGATATTTTTCATTTAACTCCGGCACTGGACGCTGCGAGCGCTGTCAGGGAACTGGCTTTGAGAAAGTTGAGATGCAGTTCCTCTCCGATTTGTTTGTAACCTGTCCGGAGTGTGAAGGAAAACGCTATACACCGGATGCCCTGGAAATCCAGCTTGAAGGCAAAAACATCCACGATGTCCTCTCCATGACGGCGACCGCAGCGATCAAGTATTTCTCCGCAATGGTTGATCGCAAGGCCAAACGCATTGTTGCGGACCTCCAGCTTATGATTGATGTAGGGCTTGGTTATCTCCGCCTCGGTCAGCCGATTACAACCCTGTCTGGCGGGGAAAGTCAGCGTTTGAAATTGATCGGTCACCTCATCGAAAAAGCTGGCATGCCGCGTTCCCGCTCGGGCTCGAAATCCAGCTTACTCATTTTCGACGAACCAACCACCGGCCTCCACTTTGATGATGTCAAAATGCTGCTACAAGTTTTTGATCGGCTGGTGGAATCAGGTGATAGTGTATTGGTAATCGAGCATAATCTGGATGTGATCAAATGCGCTGACCATGTGATAGAACTTGGCCCTGGAGCCGGCGTCCATGGTGGGGAAGTGGTCTTCAGCGGGACTCCAGAGAAACTCGCTGCAATGGCCAGTTCAGAAACCGGTCGCTACCTCACCGATTACTTTTATCCCGTGGAGGTGGATACAGAAACCGCCCTGGTCGCAGAATCTCATTCAAGAGGGTATAGTGCCGGATTTAACAGGGTACGGTCTCCGATCAAACAGGGTACAGTCCGCGAGTCAACAGGGTACAGTCTCGGACTTAACAGGGTACAATCCGAAATAGCAGGCTATGTGGCACCCCAAGTAAAGCTAAAAAACGAGATCGTGCTGATTGGTGCCCGCGAAAATAATTTGAAGAATTTTGATCTTGTCATCCCGAGAAATCAATTTGTGGTGATTACTGGTTTATCCGGCTCGGGTAAATCAACTCTGGCCTTTGATATACTTTTTGCCGAAGGGCAGCGTCGCTTCCTTGATAGTATGTCAACTTATGCAAGGCAGTTTGTCGAGCAAATGGAACGGCCGGATGTTGATTCCGTGGCCGGTCTTCCTCCCACCGTGGCGATTGAGCAGAGAATTTCGCGGGGCGGAGGAAAATCGACCGTCGCCACGGTCACTGAAGTATGGCATTTTCTCCGTCTTTTATATAGCAAAGTGGGCGTGCAGTACTCACCAGACACCGGCAACAAGGTTGAAAAACAGAGTGTAACCGCGATTGTAACTCAACTGCGGGAAGCGGCCAAGAAATCGAAAAAAACCATTCGTCTGATGGCACCACTCATAAAGGGGCGCAAAGGTTTCCATACCGAAGTCGCTGATTGGTGTTCCCGACATGGCTACGAAACGCTTTTTGTTGATAACAAAATCGTCAAGATAGCTGATTTTAAACCACTGGCCCGCTTCAAGGAGCACTTTATCGATGTGGTGGTTAGGGAGATTGATCAAAATTCCAAAGTCGAAGAAATCCGCGAGGCGCTCGAAGCAGCTCTGAAACTGGGCCGCAGCACCGCGCGATTTATCGATGCAAAAGGGCAGATCCAAGTAGTCTCCACCGAACGCTGTGATCCCCAGACTGGGCGATCCTTTGAGGAACTGGATCCCCGGCTTTTTTCCTACAATTCGCCGCACGGTTTTTGTCCAACTTGCCGGGGCTATGGAAGTATCGAAAAACATCCCGCCTTTCAGGATGACAAGAATGCCGAATCCCAACTCGACGCGGAATTGCGGGAAGAATACCGTCGCTCCCGCGAGCCGGGCGAACAGATTCCCTGTTCCGAGTGCAACGGGGCCCGGCTCAACGAAATTGCCCGCCATGTCCGGGTTGGTGAACGCGGCATTCACGAGATCGCGGCGCTCGGTGTGCGCGAGGCGAGGCAGTTTATCGGTAATCTAAAATTCGACGGGGCGGAGGCAATTATTGCCCGCGATATTATTCCTGAAATCGTGCAGCGACTCCATTTTATGGAGGAAGTGGGCTTGGGCTACCTGCAACTGGATCGCTCCGCCACGACTTTGAGCGGCGGGGAAAGCCAGCGGATTCGGCTTGCAGCCCAGTTGGGCTCAAACCTGCGTGGAGTGCTCTATGTCCTTGATGAACCGACAATTGGGCTTCATCCCCGCGATAATTCCAAGCTGCTCGATACGCTGGTGAACCTTCGGGAAAAAGGGAATTCTCTAGTTGTGGTGGAGCATGACGAAGAGACCATCGCCCGCTCTGACTACCTGATCGACTTGGGTCCCGGGGCCGGTGAATTGGGTGGGGAAATTGTCTATCAAGGCAAACCCGGCGATTTGTCAAAAATAAGCTGTGCTGATGCAGAGCGCTCTCCCACGGTGCGATCGCTTTCCGGCAAACCCAGTCATCCCCTCAGCGGGTCCCGTCGTTCACTTCCAGCCCTGAAAGACAAAGACCGCTGGCTAAAGATCGAGGGAGCTTGTGCGAATAATCTGAAAAACGTCACTATCCGGATTCCGATTGGTCGGCTCACTGTTATAGCTGGCATTTCTGGATCGGGAAAAAGCAGCTTTATGCGTGGGGTGCTTCGCCCGGCTGTTGAATCCATCCTGAAAAAGGGGCGCAAAGACTACACTCCGGGAATTCAAAAATGGAAATCTATTACCGGTGGTGAAATGATCGAAGCGATGTATGAAGTAGATCAAAGCCCGATCGGTAAGACCAGCCGCAGTACCCCGGCGACCTATGTCAAAGTTTTTGATGAAATACGGAAAGTTTTTGCCCAACTTCCGGATTCCCGCGCCCGTGGATACACTGCCAGTCGATTTTCCTTTAATACCGAAGGTGGTCGCTGTGAGCCGTGCAAAGGGAACGGCAACATCAAACTGGAGATGAATTTTCTCCCCACCAGCTATGTCGAGTGCGACGAATGCCGGGGGCGGCGCTACAACGGCGCAACGCTGGAGGTTCTCTACAACGGAAAATCCATCGCCGACGTGATGGAGATGTCTATCGATGAAGCGGCTGAGTTTTTCCAGAGCCACAGCAAGATTCACCGCACCCTGAGCCTAATGGCGGAGACCGGTCTAGGATATCTTCGCCTTGGTCAGGCCAGCCCAACTCTGAGCGGCGGCGAAGCGCAGCGGATCAAGCTGGTCACGGAACTGACCCGAGGAATCACCCGATCCAGCAACGCCCTACTGCGGCAAAATCGTACTCCAAAAAGTAATCTTTATCTGATCGAGGAACCCAGTATTGGTTTACACGGTATCGATGTGGTCAGGCTTCTTAAGATCATGCACCGACTGGTGGACGATGGCCACACAGTCGTCGTCATCGAGCACAATCTGGAGATCATGGCTGAAGCCGATTATCTGGTCGAAATCGGCCCCGAGGCGGGTGATGAGGGCGGCCGAGTGGTCGGAGCTGGTATCCCCGAGAAAGTGATTTTGGAAAAGGAAAGCAGGACCGGGCCGTATCTGGCGAAGCTGATTGGGTGAAGGAATTTTGCAAAGTCGTGTAATCGCCATTTAAGGTCATGTAATCGCCATTTAAGGTCATGTAATCGCCACTTAAGGCCGTGTAACCGCCATTTAAGGTCTCGAAACGAGGTGGGGATAAAATACTACCCCAAGGCCTTTTCAAACTCATCCAGGGCATCCGACGTGTAAGGATAATCTGCAAATTTAGCGATCAAACCAATATCCAGGCCCGGTAACAAGTGGCTTTCGCTGGATTTCCGGTAATCCTCGTTTTCAAAAATAAAAACCTGGAGCGCTTCGTTTTCCCAAATCCAGACTTCTGGAATTTGCAGAGGACGGTAAAAATCCAGTTTAT
>JBGSJM010000182.1:0-5221 GCA_041742015.1 Verrucomicrobiales bacterium
CGATTTGGAGAGTCGGGAAAACGATTTGGAGAGTCGGGAAAACGGTTTGGAGAGTCGGGAAAACGGTTTGGAGAGTCGGGAAAACGATTTGGAGAGTCGGGAAAACGATTTGGAGAGTCGGGAAAACGATTTGGAGAGTCGGTCCCAAGAGAAAGGTTATCCCCGCAGAATTTTCTCCATTTTTCGGCCTTTGGCCAGTTCGTCGACCAACTTGTCCAAATACCGAACCTGTTGCGTGAGCGGGTTTTCGATTTCTTCCACCCGATAGCCACAAATGGCACCCGTGATTAGGCGAGCATTGGGGTTTAGCGCAGCATGATGAAAAAATTCTTCAAATGTTGCGTTTTTTTCGATGAGTTCATGCTGTTTTTTAACCCCATAACCAGTCAGCCATTCAATGACTTGATATAATTCCTCTTTAGTCCTGCCCTTTTTCTCGATTTTTGCGAGATAAAGCGGAAATACCGTGGCGAATGTCATTTTTGCGAAACGCTCATCGTGACTGTTCGATTTGTTCATGTTTGAAAACACCGAGGATTCGGATTTAAAGGTTAATCATTCCAAGCACCTTGCTACAAACCAATACGATAAAGGCAAACTCAGGGATGACTTCGATCACCATGTTTTAGGGTGGTAAATCGGTGTTCAGGAAAGTCGCCATATCCGGAAATTTCGTGAATCTTAATCTTGATGTTTCTCAGAATTGCGACATTGGTTTGGGCATGAAACTGAAACAAGCCGCGCTTTTCGAAGATGAAGATGAAGTCCCCACGAAGCCTCTAGCTTCGCTTTCGCCTCTGGAGATGTTCCGTCAGTTGAATCAAAATGAGAAAGACTATCTGATTACGATTGCTGCCCGGGATGGTTTCCGGAACAAAACGGATATTACCGAGGCGCTTCAAAAGGCGGGCCTGAGAAATCTCGCTCTCAAGACGTTTTCGGGAAGCGATGGCATCGCGGCACTGGAAATGTTGAGGCATAAGGGACTAATTTCCCCCGATAAATATCTCTGGGAGGTTGCCGGTGGGAGGAGTAGTCTGTTCCTCGGTCTGGCCATGGCCCAGCCGGATTACTGCGAGAGAGCAAAAGCGATTCTGACGGCACTGAGGGATCAATACGCGAGAAGTCGATATTCCTTTCAATTTTCGTCGAGCAACTCATCTGGTCTGGTCCTGGCGCGCTGTGCCTACTACCTCGGGGATATGGAGGCGCTGGAGAAGTTCGTTTTCCCACAATCCTCCTGGATGGAGTCGGTATCCCTGCGCTTTATTTTCTATCCATTTAACCCGGCTTTTTTCTCGCAATTGCCGAAATTGCTCAAAAGCGTTGCCCTCACTTATGGGGTGCAGATCTGTTTTGATGACATCATCTGTCCAGAGCGTCTTTTCGGGGAAAATCTGAATTACGGAGCGTCAACAGGATATTTCCGTCTGATGGGGGATGTGTTTTTGTTAAAAGGCGACCACAAAGCGCTAAAAAAATGGGCCGACCGCTACCGCGAATGGGGTGCTGGATTGGACGAGGAACAGAAAATCTCCGCCGCTTCTGACCCGATCGGTTGGGAGGCTTCGCAACTCGTCCAAAAAGGCGATATCGAAGGAGCGATCGCGAAATTTGAAGAGTGCCTCAATATCATCAGAGGAGACAGTCGCAAGAAAAAGCTGGTGCCGAGAGGGCTGGCGGGATGGTTCTTCCAAGTCGCTTTGATCCTGAGAAATCAGGGTGATGATTTGAGTCGAGCGATTCAACTTGGCGAGTGGGGCATTGATTTGAATGAAACTTCCCGCGCGCACTTGTTGCAATTTGGCAAGAGTTTTGGGACTTGTCTAATCGGTCGGCAGGAGGAAATCGCCAATGTTATACGATTTGGGAATTCCCGATCCCTGGCTCAGCAACCGAATTTCGAGTCGTTTTGCTTTGCCTTGATGGCCCGTCTCAGCGAGAGCGACCGGGAACTGATCAATCCCTGGATCGAAAAATTAAATCAATTAACGGATATCTGTCAAGACAAGGGTTTTTCCTGGCTGGCCTGGCAGGCTAAAAGCCTTGCCGTGGCGCTGATGGACGCCCCCGAATCCGGGGAAATGTATGCCCTGGGCAAGCTTAAGGCCAATCTTGACTTTAAGCCGGGGCCTTCATTCGCGGAAGCGCTGACTCCTCCCGAGAAATGGGAAATGCAGATGACTGCACTGGAGGAAATCGTTCGCCGCCATGGTTCCAGCACCACGAAGAAAAGCTCGAAAAACGCAGGTACTGCGAAAAAAGAGGTGATCTGGATTTTCCACTACGTGGACGAGGAAGGCGGGACTTTTACCATCTATCCAGCGATTCGGACCGTCTCGCCCAGAGGAATACCGGGCAAGAGCAAAAAAATCTCGCTGAAAAAGTTAAATGAAGCACCCGAGGAATTTCCCGAATTAACCGAGCAGGATAGAAGAGCGACTCGCCTGATCTCAAAAATCCAGGGTTGGGGCGGGCATGTGGTCTATTCCCTCACCTCCAGCCGTACCCTGGTCGAACTCGCCGGACATCCTCTCGTGTTTTCGGAGAATAAGCCGGGAGATCTCAACCCGCTGAAAATCTCGATCGGGCGATTCCAAATCGATGTTTCGGAAAACACCAAAGGCGGAGTTGTCGCCACCCTGAAACCAGCCTGGAATCCCTCGGATAAATACGGCATGGTCGTCAAAGAAAATCCGTCGGAATTCACTGTTTACGAACTCCTTCCCGAAGTCGTCGGCCTCAGTGAGGTGTTGGGTGAAAAAAACAAGATCACCCTGCCAACTGCCGCCAAAGATCGCTTCTTTTCCGTGGTGTCAAATCTCGCTGGAAAAATCGATGTCGCCGCTGATGGCAAATCTTCAAAGGGATTGGCCGGGGTGGAATCCGCTGACGGCGATTTAATCCAGGTGAAAGGTGACTCCCGGCTCCGGCTGCGCCTTTTCCCCGATGGTGAAGGTCTCCTCGCCCAGCTCGTGGTCCAGCCGATTGACCAGTGTGATCACCGCTTCGCCCCGGGCGAGGGTCGGGAAACGATCTTCGGAATTGCCGAGGGGAAACGAACCCAGGCCAGTCGCGACCTGAAAACAGAGGCGAAAAACGCCAGGTGGCTTATAGAAAACTGCCCATCACTCGAAATGAAGCGTGGTGAATTGCGCGATCTCTGGAGCTGGAAATTTGATACTCCGGTGGATTGTCTGGACCTGCTCAAGGATCTCATGGAAATGCCGGAGGCCAAAAATCACGAGGTCATCGTCGAGTGGCCGGAAAATCAGCCTTTTAAACTCAAGGGCATCATTTCCGCCGTGAATTTCACCGGCAGCCTCGGCAGTTCCGGCGACTGGCTCACGATTAGTGGTGAATTCAAAGTGAACGATAACCTCGTCCTCACGATGCGGGAATTGCTCGATGCCGCCACGCCCGATGCATTTCAGGGTGGCTTTCTCAAGCTCGGTCAGGGCGAGTTTATTGCATTGACCGAGAACTTCTCCCGTCAACTGGAGGACCTACGCGCCCTCTCCCAGAACGGGAAAAACGGCCAGATCAATCTCCCGCCGCTCGCAGCCCTTGCTCTGGAGGATTTTGTCGAAGAGACGGGTGCGAAAGTCAAAGACAAAGCCTGGAAGGAGTGGCTCGAGCGGATCAAAGGCGCGCAGGATCACTCTCCCGATGCCCCCCGAAATCTCCAGGCCGACCTGCGCCCCTACCAACTGGATGGTTACCGCTGGCTCAGCCGCCTCGCCAAATCTGGAGCTGGTGCCTGTCTCGCCGACGACATGGGTCTCGGGAAAACGGTGCAGACCCTCAGCCTACTCCTGGAGCGGGCCGCAAGCGGACCGGCCCTGGTCATCGCACCCACCTCGGTCGCGGCGAACTGGTTTGATGAATGTCTCAAATTCGCTCCGACTCTAAACGCCATCATTTTCGGAAGCGGCGACCGCGCTAAACAACTCTCTGCCGCCAAGCCCTACGATCTTGTGATCTGCACCTACGGGCTGCTCCAGCGCGAGTGTGAAGCCCTCGGTGAAATCCAGTGGCACACCGTCGTCCTCGACGAAGCCCAGGCTATCAAAAACAGCTCAACCCAGCGCTCCAAAGCCGCCCTGGATTTAAAAGCTGATTTCCGGATCGTGACCACCGGGACTCCGGTGGAAAATCGCCTCTCCGAGCTGCACACCCTCTTCCAATTTGCCCTGCCCGGCTACCTCGGCAATTGGGAGAAATTCCGCAGAACCTTTGCCGACCCGATCGAGAAACACCAGGACCGCGCTGCACGGGATCGGCTCCGCCACCTGATCCAGCCATTTATGCTCCGCCGCCTCAAATCCGGCGTGCTCAAAGATTTGCCATCGCGTACCGAAGTGAATTTCCACGTAGAATTAAACGAGGAACAGACCGCTTTTTACGAAGCGCTCCGCCAGAAAGCGATCGACGAGGTCGAGTCTCAAAGCAGCGACGACGACCCCGGAAAGAAGGCCTTCCAGATTCTCGCCCAGCTCACCAAGCTGCGCCGCGCCTGTTGTCATCCCTCCCTCGCAGACAAAAAGATCGGGGCCATGATCGGCAGTGCCAAGCTTGAAGCCTTTTCCGAAACCATCTCGGACATCATCGCCGGGAATCATAAAGTGCTTGTTTTTAGTCAATTTGTCGATCACCTATCTCTGATCCGCACGGAAATCGAGCGACTCGGTTTCACCTATCAATACCTCGATGGCTCCACCACCGTTCCCAAGCGCCGTGCCGCAGTCGAGGCCTTCCAGCGTGGCGAGAGCGATGTGTTTTTGATATCTCTGAAAGCCGGTGGCTTCGGGCTCAATCTCACGGCGGCTGACTACGTGATCCACATGGATCCGTGGTGGAATCCCGCAACCGAGGACCAGGCCTCTGACCGGGCCCACCGAATTGGGCAAACCCGGCCAGTGACGATCTATCGATTCATCACCAAAAACACGATCGAAGAAAAGATCGTGGCCCTGCATCACAAAAAGCGCGAGCTGGCGGAATCGCTCCTCACTGGAACTGACATCGCCGACTCCAAAATGTCGCCAGAGGAGTTGATGAAGCTGCTGCGTGAAGAGTAATACGAAACAAAAATAACTTTTGAATAATTTTTTGTTTTAGCTATCTTTTTTGGATGGCTCGAAAACCACTTCAGTTGTGCCGCCCGGACGTGGCGGAGATGATCGACGAATTGCACCGCAAGGAGCCGCCGGGATGGCGC
>JBGSJM010000183.1:0-8721 GCA_041742015.1 Verrucomicrobiales bacterium
CGTCGCCTCATTGAGCGGGGAGTGCGCTTTGTCCAATGTATGCATGCGGGTTGGGATCAGCACAACAGTCTGACAACCGAGCTATACAATCAGTGTCGCGACACGGATCAAGCCAGCGCTGCCCTGGTGAAGGATCTGAAAATGCGGGGATTACTCGACGACACCCTCGTTATTTGGGGTGGGGAATTTGGCCGAACCCCATTTATCCAGGGAGAACTGGCCAATCGACCCCGCTGGGGGCGGGATCATCATCCTTATGCCTTTACCGTCTGGATGGCGGGAGGCGGCGTAAAACCCGGCATCACCTACGGTGCCTCGGATGATTTGGGATTTAACGCGGTGCAAAACCCGATTCACGTACATGATTTTCAGGCCACGATCCTTCATCTTTTGGGGATAGATCACGAAGCGCTCACCTATCGGTTTCAGGGAAGGCAGTTTCGTTTGACCGATGTACATGGCCATGTGGTGAAAGATATTCTGGCATGATTTTTTAGCGTAATGAAATTATCAACATTGACTGTCAGCTTCTTATTGTCCGTTTCGCTTCTTTGTGGGGAGGACAAAGTTGATTTTAACCGGGATATCCGCCCGATTTTATCCAGCAAATGTTTTGCCTGTCATGGCCCGGATGAGGCCGAGCGCGGTGCTGATCTTCGGCTTGATTCCGAGGATGGATCCCGCCTTGATCGGGATGGGACCATCGCCATTGTTCCCGGAGATCCGAAAGCCAGTGAACTAATCTACCGGGTCACAGCGGAGGATGATTCCGAGATCATGCCGCCCAAGAAAAAGGGAGAACCACTTTCGCCGAAGGAAGTGGCCCTGCTGGAGCGCTGGATCAGGGAGGGGGGAAACTATGCAAGGCACTGGTCTTATGAAAAACCAGTTTTACCGGTTGTGCCAGAGTCGGGGCAACACGACTGGCCTGTTAACAACCCGATCGATGCCTTTATCCAGGAGAAACTGGCCAGCGCCGGACTCGCTCCGTCGGCCCGAGCGGATCGCCTCACCCTGGCCCGCCGCGCCGCCCTGGATTTGACCGGGCTGCCACCGACCTGGGAGCAAGCCCAAAGCTTTGTGAATGACCCCGTCGCCAATGCCTGGGAGAAATACGTCGACAGCCTGCTGGCCAGTCCGGCTTTTGGGGAGAGATGGGCTCAGGTCTGGCTGGATTTGGCCAGGTATGCGGACTCGGCAGGGTATGCGGACGATCCTGGCCGCACCATTTGGGGTTATCGAGACTGGGTGATTCGCGCCTTTAACCAAAACATGCCCTTTGATCAATTTACGATAGAACAAATCGCCGGGGATTTGCTTGAAAATCCGCAGACGCACCAGTTAATCGCCACCGCATTTCATCGCAACACACTGACCAACAACGAGGGTGGAACCAACGATGAAGAGTTCCGCAATGTCGCGGTGGTTGACCGCGTCAACACCACCATGGAAGTGTGGATGGGAACCACGATGGCCTGCGCCCAGTGTCACACCCACAAATTTGATCCGATCACTCAGGACGAATATTTTCAAATGTTTGATTATTTCAACCAATCGGAGGATGCTGACAGGCGGGATGAAAGTCCCTTTCTGGAGGTCTGGTCGGATCAGCAAGTCCAGCAAAAGAAAAGCTGGGAGCAGGAAATCACTCAATTAAAGGATCTGATGAGTCGGGACACACCAGAATTGACCGCCGCCCGCGAGGCTTGGCTGGCGAGTCTTTCCCGCGAGCCACTCTGGAAAGCCCTGCCCCTTCAGGAAGCCAAAGGCGCAAAATTGGTTGCCGGGGATGATGGCTGGATTCGGCTGGAGGGGGATCTGCCTGAAAAAGCGACCTACACTCTAAAATTTCCCACGGAGAACTCCGAAATTACGGGAGTGCAATTGGCGATTTCTCCGCAGCAAAAGCAGAATTTTGTGGTGTCGCAGATCAAAGCTTCCTGGAAGCCGACGGAATCCAATTCATTGAATGGCCGGTATGTGCGCGTGGAGTTAAACGGCCCCAACCAAATGATTCATCTCGCCGAGATCGAAGTCTTTAGCGCCGGTGTCAACGTAGCCCGGAGTGGCACTGTCACCCAAAGCTCCACCGATTTTGGAGGCCCTGCCAACCTGGCAGTTGATGGAATTACGAACGGCGACTTCAACAAAAAATCGGTCACTCATACCGCAGTAGGAACGGATCCCTGGATCCAGGTGGATCTCGGGAAAACGCTCCCGATTGATTCCTTTAAGATTTGGAACCGAACCGATGGCGGAACCGAAACTCGCTTGACGGGTTATCAGGTCAAAATTCTGGATGACAACAATACCGTGGTTTGGGAACAGGTTCCCAAAGACGTTCCCAAACCCAGTACCAGCTTCGCCCTGAGCGGTGCGATCGATCTGAAATTCCAATCCGCCTTTGCCAGCCACGAACAATCAGGTTTTTCCGCAGCCGCGACTTTAACCGACAAGCCGACGAAAAAAGACGGCTGGGCCATCGCGGGTGCGGTCGGGAAGGAGGTTGATTTGACTTTGCTGCTCGCCCGGCCCTTGAAAGTGGCCAAAGGGATTTTGACCGTGACCCTGGCTCAGGAATCAGAGTTCAAATCCCATGTCTTAAGCCATTTCCGCGTCGCCACGACTTCCGATCCCGGCGTGACCGATTGGTCGCGGATGACGGGAGAAGTGCGGGACTTGATCAAAAAAGGTGACACCAAACAGCCGCAAATCATCTCCTACCACCGTAGTATCGCCAAAGAACTGGCTCCGCAGAGAGCGACTCTGGCGAGTCTGGAAAAGCAACTTAAGGAAGCAAAACCCGAAACTACCGTGCCGGTGATGCGGGATCTGCCGGAAAACAAACGGCGGGTGACTAATCTGCAAATTCGGGGGAATTATCAAAACACTGGTCATGTGGTTAAAAAAGCGGTCCCGGCGGCTTTTCATCCCCTCAAAAAGGATTTGCCGAACAACCGCCTCGCTCTGGCGCACTGGCTGGTGGACTCGGAGAATCCATTGACCGCGCGCGTCACCGTAAACCGGTTTTGGGAGCACATGTTCGGAACCGGCATCGTTCAGACCAGTGAGGAATTTGGATCGCAAGGTGATCAACCGACTCATCCGGAATTGCTTGATTGGTTGGCGGTCAATTTTCAAAAAAACGGTTGGGATGTCAAAGCGCTGTTGCGCCTCATGGTCATGTCGGCAACCTATCAGCAGGAGACTGGGACTACGTCTGAGTTGCTAAAGGTCGATCCCTTTAACCGCCTTTATGCCCGTGGCCCCCGCTTCCGGATTTCCTCTGAAATGGTCCGGGATCAAGCTCTGTTTGTCAGTGGGTTGTTGAGTGAAAAGAAATATGGCCCGCCGGTGAATCCTCCCCAGCCCAATCTGGGGCTTTCCGCTGCCTTTGGAGGCTCTACGGACTGGAAAACCAGCATGGGAGAGGACAAGTTCCGTCGTGGCATCTACACCAGTTGGCGGCGTTCCAGTCCCTACGCCAGCATGGCGACCTTTGATTCCCCGAATCGCGAAATCTGTATTTCCCGACGGGGCCGGACCAATACCCCCCTGCAGGCGCTGGTGACCCTGAACGATCCGGTCTATGTGGAAGCTGCCCAGGCTCTAGCCCGGAAAATGCTGACTCAGGGAGGCGAGTCAATTGAGCAAAAACTCACCTACGGATGGCGGACCGCACTCCTTCGCGATCCCAGCCCGCAGGAAATGGCTAGAATGACCGATTTGATTAACCAGGCCAAGGCTAGATATTCTGAAAAACCGGATGAAGCCCAAAAAATGGCGACCGACCCGATCGGCCCGGTCCCAAATGGCTCTGATCCTGCCGAACTGGCCGCATGGACGGTGGCTGGTAATGTCCTCTTAAACCTCGACGAAATTTTCCTCAAACGATAAACATCATGGATCCGATACTGGAAAAAATTCAACTCGGCACCCGGCGACACTTTTTGCAGCAATCAACGGCCGGGCTGGGCGGCATCGCTTTAAATGCCATGCTCGCCGGAGCCTCCCGGGGAGCCACTGGTTCCTCCGACCCGCTAAATCCTCTCGCTCCGAAGCGCGCTCATTTTGGCGGCAAAGCCAAACGCGTCATCTATCTGCACATGACCGGCTCGCCTCCTAATCTCGATATGTTTGATTACAAACCCGAGTTGGTGAAACGGTCCGATCAGGACTGCCCGGACGAGTTTCTAAAAGGCCGCAATTTTGCCTTCACCACCGGGGTTCCCAAGTTGATGGGTTCCCCAAGGCAATGGAAGCAGGTCGGGAAAAACGGCTCCTGGATGTCGGATGCGATTCCAAACTTTCACAAAGTAGCTGATGACATGTGCATCGTCCATTCCATGCACACCGACCAGTTTAATCACGCCCCAGCGGAACTGCTGGTTTACACCGGGTCCCCCAGATCGGGAAGACCATCAATGGGCTCGTGGGTTACCTATGGTTTGGGCTCGGAAAATGAAAATCTTCCGGGATTTGTGGTGTTGATTTCCAGTGGGGTCCAGCCAAACGGTGGGAAAAACTCGTTTGGAGCCGGTTTTCTTCCCAGTGTTTATCAAGGCGTGCAATGTCGATCCAAAGGAGATCCAGTGCTTTATTCCTCCAACCCGGCGGGGATGGATCGGGATATGCGCCGGTTGAGCCTGGACGCACTGCGCGACCTGAACGAAATCCAGAGCACCGCAATGGGTGATCCGGAAACGTTGACCCGAATTTCCCAATATGAACTCGCTTTCCGGATGCAGACTGCCGTGCCCGAGGTCATGGATATAGGAAAGGAATCAGCCAAGACATTGGAGGCCTACGGTGCCAAGCCTGGAGAAGCCAGTCTGGCCAACAACTGCCTGCTCGCCCGTCGCCTCGTGGAACAGGGCGTTCGGTTTGTGCAGCTTTTCGACTGGGGCTGGGATTTTCATGGGACCAGCGAACGCGAAGGCATTACTGAAGGCTTAACCACCAAATGTGCCTCCATGGACAAGCCAATTGCTGCGCTCATCACTGACTTGAAAGAACGCGGTTTGCTCGACGACACGCTTATTGTGTGGGGTGGTGAATTTGGTCGGACCCCGTTTCGAGAAGGTCGCACTTCAAAAAGCAAGGTTCTTGGGCGCGATCACTTTCCAGACTGTTTTACCATGTGGATGGCAGGCGGTGGAGTGAAAGGGGGCTACGACTACGGTGTGACCGATGAACTGGGCTTCGGAGTCGCTGAAAAAGGAGTCCACGTCCATGATTTACAGGCCACGATTCTGCACCAACTCGGATTTAACCACGAAAAACTAGTTTTTCGTTTTCAGGGGCGGGATTACCGACTCACCGATGTTCACGGTCACGTGGTAAAAGACCTCCTGGCGTAGGATTGTACCCTGTTTAATCAGCGACTGTACCCTGTACAGTCGGAGGGTTTCGAAGCAAAAGCCCAATGGGCCGGGCCCCGCGGGCTTTGAAGTTGGGGAATCCCCAAGAGCGTTCGACGACTCCCGATTGACGCTGGGGAATCCCCAACGGTGAAAGACGGAAAATTACCGCCGCGTATCAATGACTATGACTGGGGTGCCAATGTCCGCAAATTTAAACATCTGCCAGGCACCCAAAGTGGTCAGCCTCACGCAGCCATGAGAACCGATGTAGGGATGATGAAATGACCAGTGTTTCAGGAGCCATTTTGGACCCACTGCAAAGCTGGCATGCATCGCGATGCCACGACTATCAATGAAAAATACAGAATAAGGCATGGGGGCGTCATACTGTTTGCTCACATAATCTTTGTCTTTCCTGGTGACTTTGAAAGTACCGGTCGGGGTATCGTGTTCGCCATCGCCAGTTAGGACCACAAAGCGCTTCTTGAGGATGCCATTTTCGTAGGCATATCCACCCTGGCGGAATTTGTCGATCAAAATGACTTTGCTATACTTTTCGATTCCCGCTGGTGCCTCGGGAAAACTCATAAAAATAAAAGGAAAAAACCATGCAATCACTAAAGCGGCGATCAACATATTGACTGGTCCGGCGATGACCCAGAACCAGACGGATCTTAAAAATTTCCAGCCTTTTTTGCCTGTTTCCTCCACCAAATTTTCCAACGTTTCAGGTTTGGCGGCGAGGCTTTCTTCTTTCGAATCAGATTCCATGGAATCCGTTACGATGTTCCCATTTCGAATGAAAGCGAATTTTTGGTCAAAAATGAAATTTTGATCCCTACCTTACCGGAAAGGCCACATCCAAGGTATCAGAATTGAGGCCACGATCCACAGGATGAGGTTTAGGGGAAGGCCAACTCTGGGGAAATCCCGGTATTGATAGCCGCCTGCCCCATAGACATAGGTATTGGTCTGATAACCGATTGGCGTGCAGAAGCTGGCGCTGGAGCCAAACATCACCGCGACAATAAATGGACGTGGATCGACCCCGACTAAGCCGACGTACTCAAGATTCTCAGCGATTCCGATCACGATGGGAGTGAGCAATGCGCCCACGGCGTTATTGCTGATCATTTCTGTCAGAATGGAACTGAGCAAATAGATCACCGAGACCAGGATAAATGGAGAAAAATCTCCGCAAAAATGCATGACCCCGTGGACAAGTATGTGCGCCGCTCCAGACTGCTCCATGGCGAGGCCAAGGGCAAGCATACCGATGATGAGAAAGATCAGGCTCCATTGAATCGAATCGTAGGCCTGCCTGATGGACAAACAACGGGTCAGCACCATGGCCAGAGCCACCAAAATGGCGAGGGCGGGCACTGGCACGATGTTGACTGAGGCACCGATGACGAAACACATGGCGATGGCAATGGCAGTCCACATTTTCCCGGGTACGATGCTCACCTCCGGCATCTCGGTGATGGCGATAAAATCATGACCCGACTGGAGGCGGTTGATGGCTTCAGCAGGTCCCTGCATCAAGAGGGTGTCGCCGAAATCGAGCCGGACCCGGCTGATTTCTTTGCGCAGATTGGCTCCCTGCCGGTGGAGTGCAAGAACCTGGATGCCGTAGTTTCGCCGAAAACCGATCTCCTGCAAAGTTTGGCCAGTGAGATCGGAGCGAGGACCAATAATACCCTCCACCAGCTTTAGCTCGCGGGTTTCCAACTCCCGAAGATTGGATTGGGCGAGAAAGCGGATGCCCTCGGTTTCATTGATGCGTTGGATTAAAGCGCCGGGTAGGGTGACGAGTAGCCGATCCATTTCTTGAACCTTTAACTCGTCAATGGGAGTGCTTTGGTTTTCCCCCCGGCGGCGCACTTCCAAAATCTGAATGCCCGGAAACTGCTTCAGTAATGTTTCAGTGAGCGGTAGGCCGATGAGAGGGGATTCCTTTTCCACCACGAACTGGGAGAGGAACTGCCGGTCGGTCTGAGGGGAGATAAGCTCCGCCAGCGAACTTCGTGCCGGGAGCAGCTTCCGTCCAATGGTGGTGAGGTATAGTATACCGATCACGCAGTAGACCAGTCCCAGTTTTGTAATCTCAAACATCCCGAAGGGTTGTTGTCCGGCTTCCTGAGCTGCTCCATCAACAACCAGATTTGTCGAGGTGCCAACCAGGGTACACGAGCCGCCCAAAATGGAAGCAAACGAAAGTGGGATGAGTAATTTCGATGCCTTGAGTCCCGTGGCCCTTGCGTGAGCGAGGACAATTGGCAGAAAGACCACCACCACGGGTGTGTTGTTGATAAAAGCTGAGAGCATCGCCGCCATCAAGACTAGCACCAGCATCACCCGTAATTCCGATTTGCCTGCGAACCGGGTAAAGATGCGGCCCATCGACTCGATGGCCCCGGCTCTTTCCAGACCTGCGCTCAGGACAAACATCGCAGCGATGGTGATGGGTGCGCCGTTGCTAAACACACTGAGCAGGCCGCGTTTGACGATGGCACCTTCCTGAATCACATCGTTTACTGGCAGGAGGCCCAGGATAATCATGGCGGCCAAACCACAAAGGGCCACCACATCGGGCGGCCCCCATTCCTGAAAAAAAGCGACAGTGATCCCCGCCAGCAACAGGAAGACAGCGATGGCTGCGAGATTGGCTCCAGGGAGCAATGGCTGGATAAGGTCGATCACGGCTTAGGCGATAGTAACTGAGATTGCCTGGTCAGGTAAAGCTAGAAAATCGGCGGCGAGACGCCACCGCTACGTAGGGCGAAACAATCCACCTAAAGTGGCTCAACCGTGTAACTTTCCTTGGTGTCTTTGATTTGCCAGCCTGCGGCGATTACGGCTTGGCGAAGCTGGTCGGATTTGGCCCACTCTTTGTTCTGCTTCGCCTCCCAGCGCTCCGCCGCCATTTGGGCCACCTGTTCGGGCACTGCTAATGTGGCAACCACTGGAGTCTCGAGACGGAGCCCCAGAGCGTACATGCAATAGGCAAAACCAAGGCGAACTTCCTTTAATTTATCAGCGGTCAACTCAGGAATTTCCTTTTGGTATTGTTTGATCAGACCGAAGAGTTTACCCAGGGCATCGGATGTATTAAGGTCATTGAGCAGCGCGTCGATTACGCTTCTGAAAGGGCCGAAGGCGTCAAGGCTCGGGGCGGGTGATTCGGGCATGCCGCCCAGTTTTTCCTTGAAATCGCGGAGGCGTTCCAAAGCCTTTCCCGCCGCCTTGAGAGATTCCAGAGTAAAATTCAGATGCTGGCCGTAGCTACCGGAGAGGAGCACGTAACGCACCTCCTCGGGGGTGTGGCCTTTTTCCACGAGGTCGTCGATGGTGTAAA
>JBGSJM010000184.1:0-11993 GCA_041742015.1 Verrucomicrobiales bacterium
ACATTATTCGCTTAAAACCGGCGGCACATTGCCGAACTCCAATCCTGTGTTATTCTTTAACCGTTGAACCATCGGATCATTTTCTGAATTGGCAACAGGACCCCTTTGGGAATTACCTGGCTCGGTTGGTTTTCCAGGAAAAGACCAAAAAACTTCAATTCGTGGTTGATCTGGTAGCCGATTTGACGACGATTAACCCGTTTGATTTTTTTCTTGAAGAAAACGCTGAGGCATTCCCATTCACCTATGAAGATGCGGCAAAATCCGACTTGGCTCCTTATTTGGTCCCAAGCGAAAATTCCCCTGCACTGAAGGGTTTGGCGAGGGAATTACAACCCTCCCGGCCGCAGCGGACCATCGATTTCTTAGTGTTGGTCAATCAACGGGTTCAACAATTGGTGGATTACAAATTGCGTCTCGAGATAGGAGTGCAGTCCTGTGAAGAAACGCTGGAGAAACGCTCGGGTTCTTGCCGGGACTCGGCTTTTTTGCTGGTTCAATTGTTTCGCCATCTGGGCCTTGCAGCCAGGTTTGTGTCCGGGTATCTGATTCAATTGATGCCTGACGATAAGCCTTTAGTCGGGCCGGTTGGCCCAACATCCGATTTTACCGATCTCCATGCTTGGACTGAAGTTTTTTTGCCCGGGGCCGGTTGGGTGGGACTTGATCCAACTTCTGGTTTGTTTGCCGGGGAGGGGCATATTCCCCTCGCCTGTACTCCGGAACCCTCCAGTGCGGCACCCGTTTTTGGTGCAGTGAGTGTGGCTAACTCGGAGTTTAGTTTTGAGAACCTGGTTACCCGAGTTCACGAAGATCCCCGAGTTACCCGGCCTTACACAGTTGAACAGTGGAATGCGGTGGATTCATTGGGGCAATTGGTGGATGTAAAATTGGAATCGGGCGATGTGCGCCTTACCATGGGAGGAGAGCCGACTTTTGTATCAACTGAGGATATGGAAGGGCCTGAATGGAACACCACCGCAGATAGTCCAGCCAAGAGGTCACGAGCCATAGACTTGGCCTACCGTCTCCGGGATGCGTTTGCGCCTGGCGGCATGATCTGGTGCGGAGAAGGCAAATGGTATCCTGGTGAGCCGGTTCCCCGCTGGGCTTACGGTATTTTTTGGAGGAAAGACGGCTACCCGATGTGGCGTTCCCGGGCGACTCAGGGCGATCCGGCTATTCCTGGGAACTATAAAAGCAACGAGACGCAAACTTTCCTTGAAGCGGTCGCGAGGACACTCCAGATACCGGAGGACTGCGTGATTCCGGCGCTTGAGGATATCGAGTATTACCGATGGAAGGCGTCCACCCTGCCTTATTTTGAAAAATTGGAGCATTGCGAAGAGGATGATTCTTTGGAGCGAAAAACCATCGCCCTGCTTGAAAGAAGAGGACTTGATGTTCCCACTGGCTATGTGTTGCCCATCTTTCACAGCAAGAAGACTAAGCAGTGGACTGGAGCTCGTTGGCATTTCAAGCGCAAGAATCTTTTTTTGATTCCGGGGTCGTCTGCGATGGGGTTCCGGCTTCCCTTGGATTCCATTCGAAAGGCGTCCGAAGAGGATATCCTCGACGAGGAATCTCCGATGAAGCGCGATTTTCCTCCTCTCGATCCCAATCCGCTTTCGACTTATCAATCCGGCGTAAATCTATCGGGAGACTGGATTCCAAGAACTGCACTGACTGTGGAAAATCGGGAGGGTCGAATTCACGTATTTTTTCCGCCTACTGGAAATCTAGAATTCTATCTGGAATTGTTGTCGGCGGTTGAAACTGCCGCAGATCAAAGCCATTTGCAGGTAATCGTCGAGGGATACGAGCCTCCCAAGGATCCCCGAATCGAAAATTTAAAAGTAACGCCGGATCCTGGGGTAATCGAAGTCAACATTCATCCATCAGCATCCTGGGTGGAGTTAGTGAACCGTGCCGAGACGCTCTACGAAGCGGCACGACATGCCCGGCTTGGTGCGGAGAAATTCATGCTCGATGGGCGACACAGTGGCACGGGAGGGGGAAATCATGTGGTGATTGGCGGAGCCACTCCTGCTGAAAGTCCGTTCCTGAGGCGTCCCGATTTGTTGGCCAGTTTGATTACCTACTGGCAGCACCATCCCGGACTTTCCTATCTTTTTTCGGGGCTCTTTATTGGTCCCACCAGCCAGGCTCCACGGGTGGATGAAGCGCGGGATGATCGTTTATTTGAGCTTGATATCGCACTGAATGCCTTGCACGAAGGTGTTGATAATCCGTCGATGATTGACCTTACCCTGCGGCATTTGCTAACCGATTTGACCGGGAATACCCATCGCGCAGAGTTTTGTATCGATAAACTGTGTTCGCCAGATTCTGCTACAGGTCAGTTGGGTTTGGTGGAGTTGCGGGCCTTCGAAATGCCTCCTCATCGACATATGTCACTGGTACAGAGTTTGTTGGTTCGTTCCATCGTGTCGCGCTGCTGGGAGAATCCATATCGATCCCGTTTGATTCGATGGGGAACTACTCTTCATGACAAATACATGCTTCCGCACCATGTCTGGGATGATCTACTGGACGTTTGTGAAGACTTGGAAAGACACGGGATTCCTTTCCAAAGTGCTTGGTTGGAACCCTTTCTGGAATTTCGTTTTCCGAGGGTTGGCACAGTGAGTTATCATGGCATTAACCTGGAGCTTAGAACTGCGCTTGAGCCCTGGCATGTCTTGGGGGAAGAATCAACCAGCCAGGGAACGGCCCGATTTGTTGATTCCTCGGTGGAACGACTGCAGGTCAAAGTTAACGGCCTATTGGAAGGTAAATACATCATTACCTGCAATAACCAGAGAGTTCCATTGTCTTCCACGGGAGTTCAGGAGGAGTGGGTGGGTGGGGTTCGATTTAAAGCGTGGGCACCTCCATCTGCCTTGCACCCCACCATTCCAGCCCAGACCCGTTTTGTGTTTGATATCGTTGATATCCGAAACCGAAAATCCATTGGGGGCTGCGTTTATCATGTGTCGCATCCTGGTGGTAGAAGTTACGAGACATTTCCGGTTAATGCCAGAGAGGCAGAGTCCCGTCGGCTTTCGCGCTTTTGGGGAAGTGGCCATACCCCAGGTACTATTTCCACGGTGGTGATGCCGGTAGCACCCAAAGTTAGGTTTGAATTGATCAAAGGCGGACATAATATTGAACGGATTCCTCCTCCGCAATTTAGTGCGGAATTTCCAAATACTCTTGATTTAAGAGCATCTTCCTGTGGAAACTCCAACGAATGATCGTAGTTTCGTCGCGTGTTAGACTGTGGTTATAAGGCATTAAATGGGCGGCGTGATGAGGCGATTGCTCTGGACGATAACATCGAGCCGGAGTGGCAGGATCTTTTCGAATCGATCAGTCGTCATAAAATTGAAGGGCTTCAGGAGTGGCGGCAGGATGCAGCACGTATCTCACGCGAGCGGGGATTGGCTTATCGGCCAGCCAGCACCGACCCCGGACAAGCGGAGGGTTGGTCCCTTGACCCTATTCCATGGTTCATTTCAGCTGAGCGATGGGCTGAATTGGATGCTGGGATCGCTCAGAGAATTCGGCTAGCCGGTGCTTTGTTAGCAGATGTGTATGGTGCACAGAATGTTTTAAAGAAGGGGATTATTCCTAATGGGATTATTCTCAATCATCAAGGCTTTGTTCGATCACTCCATAATCTGCCGTTGGGAAGCGGTGTTGTCGGTCTCGGCCTTTCGGCTTTTGATTTGGTCCGCGATTCATCCGGGCAAACCTTTGTTGTCAATGATCGTCTCGACTGTCCGTTTGGTTTGGGCCTGGCGTTAGAGAATCGCACCATTATCAATAAGGTGTTACCTCGATTGTTCCGTCGTTGTGGGGTTCGGCGGATTGGGGGCTTTTTTACCGATTGGTTTAATCATCTCGGGCAATGTGCTCCCGTCGCCAAAACCGAGCCGCTAGTAGTGATTCTGGATGATTCCGAGCATAAAGACGATTCGGAAATCAGTTTTTTGGCAAATTACTGTGGAATCACCCGGGTCCATCCTTCGGATCTTACGGTACGGGATGGGCGGGTGTGGATCCGTGCTCTGCGTGGTCTGGTGCCTGTTGATGTGATTTGGAAAACCACTCACGGGAACACGATGGATTCATTGGAATCCGATATTGTTTCCATCCGGGGCATTGCTGGTATTTTTGAATCAATCCGCTCTGGTAACGTAGCCGTGTCCAGCCATCCTGGATCGGAGGTTCTACAGTCTCCGGGTTTATATCCTTTCTTGCCGACCGTATGCCGGGAGTTGCTAGGTGAGGATCTGCTTATTCCATCAGTGTTGACCTGGTGGTGCGGCGATTCCAATTCACTCTCTCATGTCATCGCCAATCTTTCAAAGATGGTCATAAAATCGGTCGGTAATACCCGAAGGGTGAAAACTCAATACGGTCGCATGCTTTCGAAAGAGGAGTTGGCTGAATTAAAAGCCAAAATTATGGCAAATCCCGAAGACTTCGTTGGGCAGGAGGAATTGAACATTTCCTCGATTCCCACGGTTCGTCCGGAGGGGTTACTTCCAAGGAGCGCGGTGTTGCGGAGTTTCTCTTTCGTCGATTCAAGTGGAGTGGTGCAAGTCATGCCCGGCGGTCTGGCCCGTGTCACTAAATTCGAAGGTGCTATCGTTTCAACTCCAGCCATGGGTGAATCTAAGGATGTGTGGGTTCGTTCTTTGAGAGAGGAGACACCTTATAGTATCGCTTCTGTGTTGAGTCACTCCAATCTCAGGGTTCCTGACATTGTGCCCAGTCGGACCGGAGAAAATCTTTTCTGGACGGGCCGCTATGCCGAGAGGGTTGCGGTAGCGGCTCGGTTCGCTTCCCGTTTAATTGATTGTCGCAGCCGGGGGCTTTCTGGAACCAAAGGTTTTGAGGACAGACATGAAGCACTTCTGATTCAAAGCCTTTTTACTCTTTTTGATTGCACGTCTTTTTTAAAAAAGAAGACAGCAGATGAAAGCTTAATGGCAATTATCAAAGAAACTACCTGTCCGGCAGGAATTATGTTTAATTTGGAGCGTTTCTATTTCGCAACGCAGGCAGCGCGGGAGGAATGGTCTCCTGCCAGTATACTTGCAATCGGATCCTGCTACGATGGCTGGAAAAACGCAGTTGAAGGGATCGATTCCTATTTTCGCCTCGAAGCGGATTTGGACTCATTGCAACTTCATTTAACGGCTTTTCTGGGTCTCAATCTCGACAGTATGACACGTGACCTTGGCTGGGCTCTTCTGGATGCTGGACGCCGCATTGAAAGAGCTAAAACGGTCTGCGGCCTGCTGAGCATCCTCATAAAAGGTGATTTGGCAGGTGATATGAATACGATTTTCAATGAATCAATTCTGTATTTTATGGACAGTGTGAGAACGTATCAAAGCACCTATCTCGACAAACCGGTAACCTGTCTGACTACATTGCTTTTGTTGGGCCTGCCTGATTACCCCAGGTCAGTATTTGGCTTACTTGATCGACTCTCTTTTGTGGTGAAAAAACTGCCTGTTCCGAATCATCAAAACCATCCTGGCGATCTTATCCCAGTGATGCAGGATAGGTTGTCAAAGTTTGTTGTGCGTCTTAATCAAATGCGGACATGCGATGACTTTGTACGAAGCGAAACTTTGGTCTTTCTTGAGGAGATGTTGGAGTTGCTGGACACATTGTCGGATGAGTTAACTACCTCCTATTTTAGCCACGCACTAAAACAAACATGAGTCAACTTCGCTACCGGATCCAGCATCGCACTGCTTATGAATATTCAGGCCGGATCGACCTATGTCACAATCTCGTGCATCTTTTTCCTCGGGAAGAGGGTGGACAGGAGACGCTCTCTCATCGCGTGGAAATAGTTCCTGAACCCCATTTTCGAAGTGAGCGGAAAGATTATTTTGGAAACACCGTTCTCTATTTTTCAATCCAGCAATCGCACGCATCACTGGATGTGATATCGAAGACTACTGTTGAAAAAAGTGATGACGAGGTAGTTTTGCCAGAGAGTGAGTCATCATGGGATGATGTTTCGCTCCGATCTTCCCTTTCGAGTTCTTTTGTCGATGGGATTCCGCTTTTAAACTATCTTTCGCCATCCCGTTCATGCCCAGCGATTCCCGAGTTGGATGAATTCCTTAAAAAATCCTTGCAGCCCGGTAAGGAAACCATGGGGCTCGTTAATGAATTGATGGGTCGGATCTACGATGAATTTAAATACGTGAAAGGTTCGACTGACAGTTCTACCCCGATCTCCAAAGTATTAAAAGAAAAGCAGGGCGTGTGTCAGGATTTTGCGCATCTAATGATCGCTGCATTGCGCCGCATCAGGATTCCTGCGAGGTACATTAGCGGTTATTTGGAAACGGAGCCCGCTTCTGGTCAGAAAAAGCTTGCCGGGGCAGATGCGTCGCACGCATGGGTGGAAGCTTACACGGCGTCCACTGGTTGGATTGGTTTCGATCCGACCAACAATCGGATTCCATCTCATCAGCACATCAAAGTTTGTCACGGACGTGATTATTTTGATGTACAGCCGCTTCGAGGAGTTTTTGTTGGTAGTGGGGGACAGGAGCTTGTTGTGGAGGTTGATGTCGAAAGGCTTTGAAGGCTGAAAATTATAATGTTGTTGCAAAATTGATACACCTCGTGCGTGAGAGGCTGGAATTCGGCTTCTTTGCATTTCGCTCTGGAGGGTGTCATTCACCAAAGCCCAACAAAAATCGTAAATATAGGTTGATAATCTGGTTTCAAATTTGTTAGAATCAGAAGTGTTCAAGTTCGTCAAATTTTTATCCTTTCAGTCATAATGAGATCGATGCCCCAAAGTTGCCGACACCGTTTAAGCCACAGTGATTTTGAGTTCTTGGCAAGCGTACTAAGTTCAGGTAGCAAGGCCAGCCAGGACGCCTTCCTTAGTTTAATCTTTGAAGCGGAAAGCTTGAATTCAATATTGGATCATCCCAAGTTACTGGACGCTATCATATCGATGAGAAGATCAATTGCTGTTTCGTCAGAGTTGTACTTTTATGTTCTGGTGAGACATGCCCTGAAAGAATCCGGTATCGACCATCGGGAAGTGGCAGACTATGTCGCGGGCACCCTGGTAGAATTTGCTCGTGGCAACCCTTTTAAATCAGAACCCGGTGATTCTTTGAAAATCAATGGGGTTCCATACTACATCGAATTCATTGAAGCTATTAAAACAGCAAACAGTTACGAAAAGTTTTACCTTTACGTGCATTGTGGGAACCAATTTCTGGTATTAACCGGAATTTTTACTGAAGCTATAATCCGCCGGGAACGGTACCGGGGAGCCCCAGGCGTTCCCTATTATGAGAGTGTCGCCAAAGGATCATTTCAAACCGCCGGCGAACACCCATTGGCAGTTGAATTTGACCTTTTGGAAGTTTACGAGATTCTTGCAGACCAAATCAAAACCATTAGGAGAGCGATGAACTGGCTCTCGAAAGAATTCCTTTGTCTTGGAAGATAGTTGCTTCGCGGGCTTAGTGAGCCGCCTTTGACGATGGTATCATTGTTATCAGACCGACGAGCACAAACCCAAAGGCAAAGATGCCCTTGATAATCGCAAGTCCAATCGCACCAGTCATTGCGGTGTGGAAGGTGAAAAATACTAATCCCAGAGCTAGGAGGATAGCAAAAATCCCACCCAAAAAATCAACTTTCTGGTTCGAGAGAGGGACACAGCCCAGAGTGGAAAACATAAGTACAAATGCTGCCAGGAAAATAATAAGTGGCGTCCAGTCTCCGTTTGCTGCAATGATGCATGCCTCGGCAAGCGCCCAAGAAATACCCGCGATGTAAAAGAATCCAAGTGTAAGAGATTTCATTTCGCCAATTGTGCTTTTGTTTTATTCCTATTCAAGTGAGTATTTATGAAAGTTTCACGATACATCATAGAACTTTGGAGGCAAATTTTCTCGCGGTCAGGCTTTTTCCTTGAACTCGCCAAATTTGCGGAATTTTTGATATCGCAGATCCAGAAGGGGTTCAGTCTCAATTTTTTCCAACTCGAGAAGGTGACCTCGAACTGCGTTTTTCAAAGCGTTGGCCGCACCAATGGGGTCATGATGGGCTCCCCCTAGTGGTTCGCCTATTACCTCATCGATTATTCCCATATCATAGAGGTCTCCTGCACTAAGGCGAAGGGCTGTCGCCGCTTCCTCAGCATGTTTGCGATCTTTCCAGAGGATTGCCGCGCAACCTTCCGGGCTAATCACTGAATAATAGGAATTTTCAAGCATCAACACCCGGTCGGCTACCCCGATTCCAAGTGCTCCACCTGAACCACCTTCTCCGATTACCACCGAAATGATGGGAACGGTTAAGAGCATCATTTCCTTTAAATTAAAAGCTATTGCCTCGGCTATGTTTCGCTCTTCCGCGCCAATGCCAGGATAGGCTCCGGGAGTATCGATCAGGGTTATGATCGGAGCGTTGAATTTTTCGGCTAATTTCATCAGCCGGAGCGCTTTGCGATAGCCTTCGGGATGAGCGCTGCCAAAATTCCGGCGAAGGTTTTCCTTGGTATCTCTCCCTTTTTGATGGCCAATAATGACAACACGGCGGCCCTCCAAGTAAGCCAGTCCACCAGGCATGGCCTCGTCATCCCCATAGTGCCGGTCGCCATGAAGCTCTTTAAAGTCATCAAAGGCGTTTCTCACATAGTCCAGCATAAACGGTCGCTGTTGGTGACGTGCAATCTGAACGCGGTTCCAGGCGGAAAGATTTCGATAGATATCTAACTTGGTCTTTGCCAGTTTTTCCTCGATCTTTTTCACCTCGGGGCCCATATCGATATCGCTGTCTGCGGCCCGGTCTTTGAGGTCGCGAAGCTGGCGCTCCAAATTTACAATCGGCTTTTCAAATTCCAGTGGTTCTGTTTGCATGGTGCTTGTTGATTAATTCTTAGATCTACTATGGCACTACCTTCACTTCTGAGCCGCCTCGCAGGATGGTAAACAATTCTTCCATATCCGTTTTTGCGACCACAACTCCATAGGGCTTTGTTGAACCTTCTTCAAGTTCATCTTCCAGAATAAAAAGGCCCGTCTTTCCGGTTTTGATCAATTTTTTGCTGTTAAGGTAATTGTCACTCATGAAATCAACAGTTCGACCTGCAAAGTACGCGACTTTTTCGCTAACGGTCGTAGAGGTTGAGCTCGGAAAATGGCTGGGCAAATGCTGATCAAGGATCTTGTACTCCTTGATGAATTTCTCGCCCTCACGAATGGTTAAAGCGGATTTTTTCAAGTTGATTTCTGCTGTGCAATTTAAATGGTACACGGTCAAGTCTTCGCTTTTGTAAATTAGGGTATTAGTCTTCGAGTTGGCGCGCATGATGTAATCAATCGTGGTTCTGTTGCGCTTGGCAATGGCACTCCATCCGTCACCGCTCTTTACCCGGTATTCACTCTTTCCTTCCAAAGGGATTTTGGAAAAAATTAGATCCAAATTTAATTCGCCGAGAACCCTTTTGGCTTCGTCAATGGTTGGTGACTCGGGGTAAATGTCCAGCATATACTGAAGTTCATTTCTCGCGCTAATAAGCTCACCCTCTTTGATGAAAGCAATAGCTCGAAGGTAGTGTTTCCCTCCCAAATCTGGTTTACCTTCCGCTGCCGTGGCGACGATTTGGACCTCAACTTCCTTTTGAGGAATCACGAATTTTTGCCAATAATAAGCTCCGCCAGCTACGCCAGCAGTTAAAATCATCAGAGAAAAGAATGCGAAGACAAGTTTAAACCGAGCCATAAATGCGCTGCGAATCACGAAAACTAGCACACTTGCTGAAGATCACAAAAGGCCCCTTCTTCGAAAATCAAATTCGTTAATTTTTTGTGACTTTTGAATTAAGTCCATATTAAATTTTAGAAGTGAAATATCCCAAGTGTCATCGACTCCGGCGATGACGGCTTGAATCGGATTGCCAGAGGAACGCACTTCTGCCACGACCCGGTCGCACACAGTATCCATGGAATCATGAACGATGCTTTCGGTGAGATCACGCATGGAGAAGGTGAATCCATATTTTAGGAAACTCAAATCGGGAGCCACAGCTTTGAACCAGTTGGCAAAGGCTTGAGCATGCTCCCCAAAACCCTCAAACATCAATTCATCATACCCATTGGGGCGAAGAATTTGCGGTCTTTGAGCCTCCATCCTGCCACATCGAATTCTGACTTGGTTGATTTTATCCAGTAGTTCACTGATCAGGAAGAATTCGAAACTAGTAGATCCAAAAGTATCGATCCGTCGATCCGGTTCATACAGAACTTTTGAGTTCTCAAGAGCCCAGGAGATTTGATCGTAGGAAAGCATGATTTCGATTTAACAGGGTTAAGTCTAACACATAACAGGGTACAATCACCGATTTGCTTAAAAAAATTTGTTTACAATTTGAGATTTTCCAGAAGTCCAAAAAAAAGGCGAGCTCTGGAATGAGACCGCCTTTTAGAGATTTGAATCAGTTGAACTTAAGATTTTTTGGACGCTATGTATTCAAAAACTGAGCCTACCGTCAGCAATTTTTCTGCATCTTCATCTGGCACGCTAATACCAAACTCGTCTTCGAAAGCCATGACCAGTTCGACGGTATCAAGCGAATCAGCACCGAGATCTTCGATGAATTTAGCGTTCTCTACAATTTGATCGGCGGTTACACCAAGTTGTTCAATGATTATGCCCGTCACTTTTGTTTTGATTTCTTCTTCAGCCATTGTGGTTTGGATGTTTTAAATGCTTTTTCAGTTATTAGCGGGTGTTCCAGATTTTGGCAACGATTTTATTTCATATTTGTGGACTGATTGCCCAATGAATGAAAAAGGTTATGTTGGCTCTGGATGTCATTTGTCAAACAACTAAATCATATTGATGCAACCGGAGAGGTATCTCCACGGCTGCAACATTTCCAAAGATTGCTGGAACCGATTTCAACCAAAGGGCTTGAAGCTATGGCGCTACAGGCAGCGGGAATCACCAGGCGTCAATTTGGGCGCACCATGAGGTTGTTTGCTCCCATCTACCTCTCAAATGAGTGTATTAATAATTGTTCCTATTGTGGTTTTTCAAGGGATAATTCAATTTTGAGAACAACACTCACGGTGGACGAAGTGGTTGAAGAGGTTGGGTTTTTAACCGAGCAGGGATTCCGGCACCTTCTTTTGGTTGCTGGAGAACATCCCAAATTTGTTTCGGACGGATATTTGGAAAAGTGCATTCGAGCCATTCGGGACGAGGTTCCGAGCATTTCAATTGAGGTCGGGCCGATGGAGCGTCCTGAATACGCACGAATGGTGGCGGCCGGGTGCGAAGGTCTTGTTGTATACCAGGAGACCTATGATCGGGCTGCTTATGGCATCAATCACACTGGCGGACCGAAAAAGAACTTTGACTGGAGGGTGGAGTGCCCGGAACGGGGCTACGACGCAGGTTTTCGTCGTATTGGCATTGGCATTTTGCTTGGATTAACGGACTGGCGGCGGGACGCTCTCCGCCTTGCTGCTCACCTCGAATACCTCTATAGGACCGCCTGGAAGGCCAGTTTTACCGTAAGCCTCCCCAGATTACGGCCAGCAGCGGGTGGTTTTGAGCCCGAGTTTCCTGTCCGCGATGCGGAGTTTGTCCAAATTTTGCTTGCGTTTAGAATTTGTTTTCCCCAAGTGGGATTAGTTCTTAGTACCAGAGAGTCCGCATCTCTGAGGGATTCCCTCTTCCCGCTTGGAGTGACGATGATTAGTGCGGGAAGCCATACGGAGCCGGGAGGTTACACCGGGTCCGGGCGTAGTGATGTGCACCTGACCATTCGTGGTCGCCGCGTCGATATCAGTGGTTCCAAGGTCCAGAATTCTTGCGCCACATCTTGTGGCAAAACTACTAAAACCGACGCAGCAGGCCAGTTTGAAATTGCAGACGACCGTTCTCCCCTCGAGGTCGCCATGAAACTAGCGCAA
>JBGSJM010000185.1:0-5171 GCA_041742015.1 Verrucomicrobiales bacterium
GGTCACAACCTTCACAAGTTTAATAATTTTGCCTCCTCAACCCCGACCGTTGATCAGGACCGGGTTTACGTGGTTTGGGGCTCGGGAAAAACCACACAGGCCGTGGCTTTGACCCATGGTGGCGAATTGGTCTGGCGCAAAGAATGGCCGAGTTTCTCCTCTGACCACGGGTATGGCTCCTCTCCCATTGTGGTTGATGGAGTCTTCGTTTTTCATACCGACAGTGTGGAAGAGAACAAAAGCTTTGTCACTGGGTTAAACCCAGCCACCGGCGAAGAGATTTGGAAAGTCGAGCGAGTCACACCGCAGGGGGAAAAACACGTGACCGCCTACAACACCCCCATCGTCCTCAAAACACGCGGGATCAATACCATCGTCGCCCTGCAAAGTAACGATGGTTGGAAAGGGCTCAACCCGGCGGACGGCAGCATCGTCTGGCAGGCTCCGGGGAAATATGGGTTTCGCTCCGTGGGCTCCATCGCTTCATCCGGCGAATACCTTTTTGCCACCTTCGGTTCGGGTGGAGCCGGCAAAGAAGCCACCATGCTGCAGGTTGGCGAAGGCGGTGCCAAAGTCCTCTATTCATTGGGAATCAAAGACGGTCTCGGCTATGTCCCGACCCCCCTCATTTACGGCGGTAATCTTTTCCTGTGGGGCGACGGCGGAATCCTGACCTGTCGGGACCTCGCCACTGGAGCCGAAAAATACCGGGAAAGAATCGGTGGGAATTTCTTCAGTTCCCCGATCATCGCTGACGGCAAGATCATCTGTTGCAGCCTCGACGGGGATTTGGTGATGGTCGAGGCCTCTGACAAATTCAAACTCCTTGGCCGCAGCCGCCTCCAAAGCGGCATGACCGCAACTCCCGCCGTGGCCAACGGCTGTCTCTTCCTCCGTACCGACAGCCATCTGGTTTGCGTGTGCGGGAAGTAGAACGTTTGTCGAGGGTATGCCTTCCCCGGGAGAGGAATCCGTGAGGATTTCTCCAAGTCTGAGCACGCTTACCCTATGAAAAATCGAATCCTTATTCTCTTCACTTCCCTGCTTCTGGCACCTGGAGTGGCGATCCCTGCGGACCCTGATTCAGGGACTTCGCTGACCCGGCATCTTCGCAGTTCAGGTGATCTCGGGGAGTTGCGCGATCTCCAGGCAGAGTGGCAGGGGGACGTGCTGAAGCTCTCCACCAGCGAGGCCGGGCGACATGCCTGGGCAGTCATCCCGGCGGTAAAAGTGGGCTGGGATCTGGCGCGGCGGGCTACGGTCAATGCAGAAATCATCAACACGGGTGAGGTTCCGGTCGGGGTGATGTTCTGGGTGGTGGGGGATCATGGATGGAGTGCGGTGGTGGATGCCGCCACGCTCGCCCCGCAGGAACGACGAACCTTTTCGTGTAATCTGCGCGAGACGTATCCCGATGGCACGCCCAAGCTCAATCCTGCTGATGTAAAACAGGTCCAGATCATGCTGGGTCCGCGTATCACCCGGGCGGTTTCTCTGGAAGTGCGTTCCCTCGCCGGTCGGGGCAAAGCACCGGAATGGAAACGACCAGCCGGTCGTATCGATGTGCCCGCCGTGGAAGACTCCGCCCCGGCGCCGGGAAAACGGGTCCGCCACCGGCTTCCGGGGGAGGAAAAAAGCGCGATCTACAGTGTTTTAAATCTTCCGGTGGACTGGCAGCCGGGGAGGAAGTATCCGGTAATAGTGGAATACCCGGGCAACATCTTTTTTGCGCCGGCCTGCTACTCCACCGGGCTGCCGGATCAATGTGTCATTGGCTATGGCATAACGAGGGGCCGGGGTGCGATCTGCCTCGGCTTGCCATTTGTGGATCGGGGGACTGGACAGGTGGTTGAAAACGCCTGGGGCAGTGCCGAGGACACGGCTGACTACGCGATGCGGATGGTGGCAGAGGTTTGCGACAAATACGGCGGCGACCGCGAGAATGTCGTGCTGACTGGGTTTTCGCGCGGGGCGATTGCCTGCGGCTACATCGGTCTGCGCGATGATCGCATAGCGCCGCTGTGGAAAGGTTTCCACGCCTGCCAGCACTACGATGGGGGCGGGTGGAATGGTGCAACGATGCCCGGAGCCATCGAACGCGCCTCTCGTTTCCGGGGCAAAGCCGTCTTTCAGACCGATAATTCGCCGGAAAAATATCAGTCGGTGATGGATGCGATGAAAACCCAGGTCACCTGGGCACAATCGGGCCTCGGCTTTCACTCCACCGCGATGTTTCTCGACGACCGTCCGTCCACGGCGCAGTTGCGGGAGTGGTTTTGGCAATTGGTTAAATAGATGATATGTATATGACTATGAAAATGACCGTATTTCTGTTCCTGGCCTGTTTATTTTCTCCCTTACTGTCCGCCGCTGAGCGCCCGAATCTGCTCTGGTTCATCGTGGATGACATGTCGGCGAATTTCTCCTGTTACGGGGAAAAGGCGATCGCAACTCCTCATGTTGACAAGCTCGCCACGGAGGGGACGCGCTTTTCCCGGGCCTATGTCACTGCGCCGGTTTGCTCGCCGTGCCGCTCGGCCCTGATTACGGGAATGTATCAGACCACGATCGGTGCGCACCAGCACCGCAGCGGCCGGGGCGAGTTAAAAATCCATCTGCCAGATGGTGTCGAGCCCATCCCCGCAATCCTACAGCACCATGGCTATCACACCTGCATCGGCGACGGTCTAAACGCTGCTCCGGCTCCGGGGAAGGGTGGAAAGGCCAAAGGCCGATCCGGACTGGGCAAGACGGATTATAATTTTGAATATGATCCGGCCATTTACGATGGGTCCGACTGGAGCACCCGCGCCGAGGGCCAGCCCTTTTTTATGCAGGTGCAGCTCGCCGGAGGAAAATTGCGGGAAGGGCCAAAGGAGAAACGCGAGGAAAAGTTTCGGAGCAAGGTGCGCAAGGTTTTTGGAGCAACCACGGATCCGGAAAAGGTCATCCTCCCGCCGCATTATCCGCGCGATCCGGTGCTGGTGCAGGATTGGGCCGATTACCTGGACTCGGTGCGCCTGACTGATCATCATGTTGGGCAGGTGATCGACCGACTGGAAAAAGAGGGGCTTCTCGGCAACACCCTGGTTGTCTTTATGACCGACCACGGTATCAGCCATGCACGGGGCAAGCAGTTCCTCTACGACGAGGGCACTCATGTCCCCCTGGTGGTTCGTGGTCCCGGGATAACGGCAGGTGCGCTGCGCGAGGATCTCGTCGAGCACATCGACCTCGCGGCCCTGACCCTCGCCGCTGCCGGACTCGAAGTGCCGTCGTGGATGCAGGGGCGCGATCTTTTTGCAAAGGACTACCAACCCCGCACCGAGGTCTTCGCCGCCCGGGATCGCTGCGACGAGACGGTCGAAAAGATTCGCAGTCTGCGCACCAGTCGTTTTCTCTATATTAGAAATTTTCTGCCGCTGCGGCCACACCTGCAACCCAATCGCTACAAGGACAGCAAGGACATTATTATCGCGCTGCGGGCCGGTCACCAGGCAGGGACCCTGCCCGAGCTGACTGAAAAACTGCTCTTTGCCCCGACCCGGCCTGCTGAGGAACTCTACGACACCCTGGCTGATCCCTGGCAAAACCGCAATCTCGCGGACGATCCGGCCCACGCAGCTACACTCGCGGACCTGCGCAGCCGGCTGGATGCCAAACTCATCGCAACCAAGGATCCCGCCCCCGAAAGCGAGGCGATGTATGATAGCGACATGGTCGAATACTTGAAGCGGAAAGACCCCGTCGTCGAAGCTAACATCAATTTGATGAAACGCTGGAACGCTGAGGGAAAGTAAAGGGGGGCTTCATTTTAAATAAATAAATTAGTCAGAATGCTTTGACCGAAGTTCCGCTACGGTATTAATGGGTAGGTCGGTAATATCTGAAATATCTTGATCTGACATTCCTTTTTTAATCAAGCGGAGGGCAACTTCGATTTTTCCTTCGACTTTTCCTTCGATTTTTCCTTCGATTTTTCCTTCTGCTTTCCCCTCTGCCACCAATTGGTCTGCGACACTGCCAGGTTCGTATATCATTTCGTACTTCATATCGGAATCTCCTTTCTGGTTTACGATACTCAGAAACTCATCTTTCGTCAATCCGGCTCCAGAGTTCAGGGTGTAAAACAAAATCAGCCTGACCTGGTCGCGATGGGCACCGAAAGCATCGTTCAACTCTTCGATGTTCTCTTCCAACCATTCTGGCACCCTGGCGAACATCACTGCCTGCATCAGGCTGATGCCAAGCCGGGCCATGGGATCACCTGGTCGGATCCGCGGGGAGTCGGTATCAAGCCGGATCAGGTCGATGGAAAATCGCGGCACCCAGTGGTGTAATTCTGGGTCAAGCCCTTCCAAGTCAATGAGGTCTTCGAGTTTCAGACCCTTTTCCCAGCCTTCTGTCCCCTGGTATAACACGATGGGATAAACGAAGGGCAGTTTGGCCTTGGGGAAGTCACTGGCGAGTTTTCGGTAAACCATGCCGAGGTAAGTCCACAGGCGCAGCGCCATCCAGGAATCGCGATTGCGTTGATGTTCCCAAAGCACGTAAACATAGGCAACTTCTCCATCCCGATCAGCACGCGGAATGCGAAATAACAAGTCCGATTCAAACTCAGCCATTCGTTCATCGACAAAGTGCGAGTTCTCAACGGCCAGTTGTTCAAGCCGCAGCACTTTCTTTAGTGCATCCGGCAATTGAACTTCCAAAAGGCCCTTTGCCTCGCGAGGAGAGCTGAAAAAGCCTAAAACAAACCGGTTGTGGGGGCTTTTGATGGAGGATTTGGCATCCTGCGATCCTTGTTTCTGTGGTGACTCCTCTTCGTTTTCGGGGATGGCAGACATGAGCGGCTGAATTTGTCTTGCAGCAAAGGCCAAAGGAGAGGTTTTACAAGGGAATTTGTGATTTCCCCAACTACATAATGGCTATTACAAAAGTGATATCGCCGATCCTATGCCTTTACCGTGGCGCTGGGTGATCATTTACTTAATCACCGGTAGAAAAATTCCCTTTAGCCAATCATCCACGACCGGGGTCGCCGGGTAGGTGGGCTCACCCAGCTTTTGATTGATCTCGGCGTGGCCTTTTAACCCGGTTCCTTCGAAATCCCTGACCTCGACTGGGGTGCCAGCCTTGCCCAGCGCTTCGGCCAGGGCCTGTGACTGGGT
>JBGSJM010000186.1:0-19181 GCA_041742015.1 Verrucomicrobiales bacterium
ACCTTTAAAGAGGGTATCCCGCTGCGGATCTGCTCCTTGATTTGGAGTTCAGCAATCCACTGTTTCCCCTCGGTGGTGGCCCGGCGCAGTTCATCGATGGCGCTGCTGTAGCCATCCGCAAAGATCCCCGCTTCTTTGATCGCGGCGGGTGGTTCAACCACCAGTGCCTGATTCAAAGTAGCCACCAACTCGGCAAAATCCCCGAGTTGGTGACTCAGCTTTTCACCCAGCGGACCTCCGGCGATGGCCTCCAGATGACCCTTGACCTCGGGAACCTTGGTCAGGGAAATCTCCAGTGATTTGAGGTCCCGGGCATTGCCGGAGCCCTGGCTGAGGCGGCTCAGGGTTCGCTCCACATCCCGAATTTCCCCAAGTGAATCCTTGAGTCGACTCAGGACAAAGTGTTGATTCCGAGCGGCCTCGACCACATCCTGGCGGGCCCGCAGCTCCTCCAGATCCCGAATCGGATGCAGCACCCAGTCGCGTAGTTTCCGCGCCCCCATCGGGGTGGATGTCCGGTCAATCGCGCCGAGGAGGCTGTGTTTGACCCCGCCGGATCGGCTTGTCACCAGATCCAGATTAGCCTGGCTGGCGGCATCAATCAGCACAAAATTTTCCGAGTAATAGGTTTCCAGACCGCAGACATGGTCGATTTTTCGCCGCAATTGGGTTTCGACATAGTGCAGAATTGCCCCGGCCGCACCTACCGCCGCGACCATTTCGCCACAGCCGAATCCATCCAATGACTGAACCTTGAAGTGCTGGGTCAAAGCGTGTTGAGCCTGATCGTAAAGAAAGGTATAGCCATCGTAGTCCTGGGCATTGGCCAGAGTGTCAAAACTTTCACCCTGTTCGTCGGAATATAGCAATTCACTGGGGCGAAGCCGGGCCAGTTCATCGAGCAGGCCCTCCATCGACGGAAATTCGGTGAGCCGAAACTCCCCGGTGGTGTGTTCCAGATAAGCGAGGCCAAACCGACGCTTCGCCTTGTACACCGCTGCCAGGTAGTTGCACCGCTCCGCCTCCAGCAAATTCATGTCATCGATGGTTCCGGCACTGATGATCTGGGTGATCTCCCGCTCGACAATTTTCCCAGGCTGCGGAGTGGTGGTCTGCTCGGCAATGGCGACGCGTTTCCCGGCCCGCACCAGTTTGGCGATGTAACCCTCCGCCGCGTGATAGGGGACGCCGCACATGGGGATGCCGTTTCGCTTGGTCAGGGCGGCATTGAGGAGGGGAGCGGCCCGGACTGCGTCATCGAGAAACATTTCGTAGAAGTCGCCGAGGCGATACATCAGGATAATGTCGTCGGGCAGACTCCGGCGCATCTCCATGTATTGCTGCATCATGGGGGTCAACTTGGTCTCGGTCTCCTCGGTGTTTGCCATCTTCAGTTACTTTAGGGACACAAATTATCAGGGCAACAACATTCTTAAGGGTTTCGCCCCAATCAAACTACTCAAAACCACAGCCTCACCAGAGAAACGGGGCCCATGAAATCCAATATTGAGACTTAACAGGGTGCAGTTGCTGACCCAACAGGATACCATCAACCGCTGGCCTCCATTTGTAATAACCTGCTAAACTTTTAATTTGGCGGTGACCAGGAAGATCAGTCGGATCGGTGCCATAAATACTCCGGATAAGACATAGGTCAAACCCATCAGAAAAATTGTCCAAAGAGGATTAAAAGCAATAACCATGCATACCAGAGCCACGATCAGGAACAGATAAAAACTCAAATGACGCTGCAGAAAAAGGCTCTTGAAGTTGCGATATTTGATGGTGCTGACCATGAGGAGTGACAACAACACCACCAGACCCAGAACATAAAATTTAATCACTCCAATGTAGGGAATCCAAACATCGTTTAATTCCTTGCCATTAAAAATAAGCATCAACCCGCACAGCATAAACGCCGCCATTGGTGAGGGAAGGCCCTGGAAATGGGTTTTCTCAACACTGGATACCTGGACATTGTAGCGGGCGAGTCGGGCAGCCGTACAGCCCAGATAAAGAAAACAAGCAATCGAACCAAAAAGACCAAATGATTGCAGAGCCCAAAGATACATGACCAAGGCTGGGGCCACTCCAAACGAAACCAGATCGCTGAGCGAGTCAAATTCAACCCCGAATTTCGAGGCGGAATTGGTTATATTGGCAACCCGGCCATCCAACATGTCGGCGATGGCTGCAAGAATGATGGCAAATGCACAGATTTGAAATGTCTTCTCACCAGCCATGGTGATTTCAACCGCCTGGACAATGGCATAAAAGCCGAGAAACAAATTTGCCGAGGTGAACAAATTTGGCAAAATATAAATCCCTTTCCCCATACCAGACATATCTTAGACCTCTCCCAGTTTAGTGTGACCCGCAAACACTTTTTGACCAATATTCACGGCAATTTTTGAGTTGAGGGGGAGATAAACATCAACGCGCGACCCAAAACGAATCAATCCAAAGCGTTCACCCCTTGCCAAAGTGTCACCTTTTTTGACCCGGCAAATGATCCGGCGAGCAATCAAACCAGCAATCTGGATAAAGAGAATCGAAGTACCCTTGTGATCAATCAAAACCCCCATTTGCTCATTTTCCAACGAAGCCTTTTCCTTAAATGCACCCATAAAAGATCCTTCAAAATACTTGGTTTCCAAAACGGTTCCACTGAGAGGGAAACGATTAACATGAACGTTAAAGATGTTCATGAAAATCGAAACTTTCAGCGCCCGACCCTGGATCAAATACGGATAGTCCACCTCTTTGATTTCGATAATTTTTCCATCAGCTGGTGAAACCAGCACATGTTCCCCGCCCTCAAACTGACGCTCGGGATCCCGAAAAAACCAGATACACCAAAGTGTCAAAATCCCAAAAGGAATGGCAACCCAATAGGATTTGAAGAAAAATGACAGAAGCGCAATGACCAAAAAAACCGCCACAAAGGGGTAGCCATCCAAACAAACGCCTAAATACTTTTTAACTTTCATTACTAATACCCCGAACCCTCGAAAGAACCCGCAAGTATTTTCACATACAGGGTTTTGTGTCAAAAACGACCCAATCAAAGCATCAACCGAGCCTGGCATCAAGCTCTAAATTTCTGGTTCACCGCTTTCCCTTGCCGCATGGGCACACGAGCCCTTAAAACGGAATATCCTCCTGATTCTCGTCGTATCCAGCCGGGGCTTCCATGTGATAGGGCTCAGGGTTGGCGGCTTTGGGTGCTGCCTGAGCACCCGCTCTGTCAAGCTTCCAGCAGTTGAGATTGACGAAATATTTTCCCTGATACTCGTTCCCGCGAATGTCGAAATGAACGGTGACTTGATCACCTCGATTCAACCCCTCCACCAAAGCGGTTTTTTCCTTAACACATTCAAATTTTACCATTTGTGGGTATTGACCATCAACCGTCTCCACAACAAACTCCCGCTTGGTAAACCCACTGGAGAATGTCTGGACGTCGTTGACGAGATGAATTTTGCCTTCGAGTTGAAATCCTTGAGCCATTTTTGCAGTAAACTTAATTTTAGTTGATTAATCGACACCATAATTCGTAGCAAAGCAAGTAGCGATCCATTCTAGGTGTGGAAATTCTGAAAAATTGTCAAGGTGGTCGCAGGGACAAAAATAAAAAACCCCCAGCCATGAGACCGAGGGTTTTAACTGGTAAAGAGTTAATTTCAGTAATTACTTGTTCAAAATCCCAACAATCTCGTCCGTCAAATCAACCACATTGGCAGAGGTATAAATGATCGACTTGTTGGCTTTAGGAAGGAAGGACTTGTCGAAAATCAAATCCACACTTTTTGATTTGGCCAGCGTTTCCATGACACCTTTGATATCAGTCACCAAAGCGTTTTCCATTTCCTGACGAGCTGTCAGGAGTTCTTGAGAAGCTTTGCGCTCATCATCACCCATTTCTTTGAGTTTAGTGTTGCGTTCCTTGGCCAATTCTTGAAACTGCTCAGCGGCTGCTTTGCGCTTACCTTCTTCCAAAGCAGAGTCCGAAGCTGTTTTTTGCAGCTCAATCATTTTATCGGTAATCACTTTTAATTCCGCTTTTTTGGTGTCCAAAGCCTTGGCTTTGTCTTCCCCGAACTTGTTGATTTTCTCAACTTCTTCCTTGGTGCGCTTGTAATCGTTGAGCGCCTTTTGCATATCGACAACGGCTAGTTTGGTATCTTGTGCATTGGCTGTAACCGCCAGGGTCATAACAGCAGCGATAGCGGATAAAACGCTAGTTTTAACATTCATAATCATTACTTGGTTTTTCGTGTTGTATTTTTTGTCTCTATCGTCGCAACGCAACGATTTATTTACGGTTGGTCAAAGTCTATCTTAGATTAGCCGCAACGGTTCCGGTGAGGCACCCATTCAACTCCTTTATTGCTTCCCGTCAAGCTCTTCAAGTCTTTTTTCCAGTTCTTTTACGCGGTTCAAAAGTCCACCTATCTTCTTGATTTGCATCTCGGTTCGCAGGGATTCCTTTATGGGTTTTGCTGGATACCCAAAATAAGTGCCGCCCGGTTCAGTAATACTGGAAATTACACCGCTCTTTCCACCTACCGTTACGCGATCAGCAATTTCGATGTGTCCAGCAATTCCTACCCGTGCCGCAAGGGTCACATAATTTCCCAGTTTTGCGCTGCCGGAAATTCCACATTGGGCCACAATGATACAATGTTTCCCTATGACCACGTTGTGACCGATTTGAACCTGGTTGTCAATTTTGGTTCCCTCTCCAATCACGGTTTCACCAAAACGAGCCCGGTCAATCGTGGTGCTGGCTCCAATTTCAACATCGTCTCCAATCCTCACAATTCCCATTTGATCAACTTTCCGGTGCCGACCACCTTCAAACTCATAGCCAAATCCATCCGCGCCAATCACCGAGCCGGCGTGAATCACCACCCGGTTCCCTAATACACAACCTTCGCGAATCGTCACATTGGGACCAATATCACAATCCTTCCCGATCCAAGCCCGTTCTCCGATAACCGCACCAGAGTGAATTCGGGTTCCCTCCCCAATCGAGGCACCTTTCAGCACCACTGCCCCGGGTAAAATTGATACCCTCGATTTATCAATCGCAGCCGAAGGATCCACGTGGCTTCCTTTGGCCAGGCCAGGAACAAACTCTGGTGGCTTCATGCCATATTTGGCAACCAGCCTGTCAAAATCCATTGCCGGATCTGCCACGCTAATTAAAGCAGCTTGATCCGGAGCCGGAGCATCCACCCCATCTCGCACCAAAATGACTCCCGCCTGGCTTTTCTTTAAGGCAGCTTCGAATTTGGAGTTGGCAAAAAAGCTGATCTGAGAACTTTGTGCATCCTCAAGAGAGGCAAATCCATTAATCACTTTATCCTGATCTCCCCGGCGCAGAACTCCGCCCAGCAAATCGACGATTTGTCCAATCGTAACATTCATATCGAAACGAAACGAACCGCGAAATTATTTGTTCGCTCCTGCGTTAAGACGTGCAATCACTTCATTGGTAAAGTCTGCCACTCGATTTGAGGTGTAAAGAATTGACTTGCTCGCCTTGGGCAAAAATGACTTGTCAAAAACCATGTCAAACTCTTTGGCGGCAGCAACCTGATCAACCACCACCTTAATTTCAGCCAGCAACATTTCCTCCATCTTCTGACGGGATTCATATAACTCTTGAGATGCCTTTCGCTCAGCATCACCAATTTCTTCGGCCTTCAAGTTCCGACTGCGGGCTAATTCCTGAAGTTTGGCAAAAGCCTCTTCCCTTTTTTCCTCTGAAAGCTCTGGAGCCCTTACCGACTTATCCAAAGCCGCCATTTCCGATGTCATCTTCTCATAAGAAGCTTTTCGCTCGTCGATATTCCGAATCTTGTCTCCCCCAAGTTGATTAATTTTTTCCACCTCTTGACCCGTCCGATAATAGGCTTTTAGGGCCTGTTCGATATCAACTACCCCGATCTTCAAGTTTTGACCATGGGAATAAGTTCCAAAAATTAACAGAGCCGAAATGATGGGAAAAAAATTGCGTTTCATGTTTTGAAAGGATTTTGAATGAAGATGAAAAAGGGGCGTATTATCGCCCCTAATTACGTCTCGCCGTTAATAGTTTTAGCCCTAAACTCGCTTAGAACTGGGTTCCGATCGTAAAGTTAAACTGCCCGCCATTATCATTAAACACATCGCTTTGAACTGGAATCGCATAATCGAGGCGAATCGGAGCGTTGCCCATCAGGAAAAGCCTCAAACCAAGACCCCAGTCAGAATTAACACCCCCACCCACTGAACCAGTAGGTCCATCAGAAACTTCGCCAACATCGTAGAAGGCTGCGACCCGAACTTTCTCAACAATTGGGTAGGTCGCTTCAACAGTCACGTCCCATGCTTGATTACCACCAACTGCTTCACCGGTGGCATCTTTCGGACCCACATCCCGATACTCAAAACCCCTGAGGTTATTGGCACCACCCAGGTAATGCCGCGTGAAGAAATAATCGCCATTTGCCGAGTAACGATAACGAGCATTGGCATTCAAAATCAGATCGCCCGGCAGGGTGTAATGTTTTGAACCCTGCACGGTTGCAATACCATCATCCACTGTACCTCCCAACCCAGCAAACTCGTAACCCGCACTCAGTCTCTGACCGACCCTTGGGATAAAAAGGTTATCGCGGTCATCATAAACAATGTTAGCCTCTATTGAGCTTTTAACATGTTTACCGTCATCAGCTAGAAAAAACGGAGAAGCTGTTGCCGCAGCATCAATGTCGATCACTTCGTATTTGTATTCCAAACTACCATAAGTGTGTTCGCCAAGCGCCCTGCGAAGGCCAATTGAGCCACCATAGGTTGTTTGGTCGAAATCATCACTCAGGAAAAGCAGGTTACGATAAAAACCTTCCACCGAAAGAGCCAAGCGCTGCCCCAGGAAATACGGCTCGGTAATTGAAATCGATGCATCCCGACGCTCATCACCACCGCGAAGGCTCAAACGAAAACGCTGACCACCACCAACAAAGTTCGGCCAATCAAAAAGGTCAAAATTCGATTGGGTTACCTCAATAAATCCAGTCACGCTATCGATTGAGCTAAATCCAGCACCAATGTTGAAGGAGCCGGTTGGCTTTTCAGTCACTCTGATAACCAGATCCTTTTCATCAATATAACTTGTATCAACTGGTGAGACATCCACCGTTTCAAAGTAGTTCATGTTCTGGAGGCGACGCTCAGTCACGTCAATGGTCGTCGAATCAAGCGGCTCACCCGGCAGTAACGGCAACTCACGGCGGATCACGTGATCTTTGGTCTTGTGATTCCCCTCAATGTGAATTTGACCAATTTTATAACAGCGACCTTCGCTAACATTTAATCTTACAGCCACCTGGCCTGGGCCAGCTTCATCCAAACGAGGAACCACATTAGCATCAACAAAACCCCTCGATCCATACTGATCATTAATTAGTTTGATATCATCACGCAAGCCAGCACCGGAAAACTGCTTTCCAGCGCCCGTCTTCAAGTAGGGAAGCACATCCTTCTCCATTGATATTGAAGAAACACCATCAACATTAATTCCCGCCACATTGTAAACTGGGCCTTCTTCGATTGTAAAAACAACATCATTGTATTTGTCATCAACCGGAACCTTGGCAACATTGCTGACTCGTGCGTTTAAATAACCACTATCCCGATAAAGATCTTCAATGGCGCGCACATCCTGTGCCAAGGACTCCGAATCAGTCCGACCACCACCCTTGATAAGCGTATCAAGACCCTTTTCCTTTTGAGTCATCACCTCTCTCAACTTGGCACCGGGAAGAGAATTATTCCCCACAAAACTCACCTTGCGAAGGACTCCCTGGGTTCCTTCATCGATCACAAAAACCACTGCTGAGTACCCCTGGCTATTGGGAGTTCCAATCCGGTAACCTACCGTAGCTTCTGGATAACCTTTTTTGCGATACTGATCTTGAATAGTTTGACGGGCTTTTCGGATTGCAGACTCGTCGATTGCTTTGTTCACCGAAAGTTCTAAGCTTTTCGCCAGCTTTGAGTCATCGATCACCGAATTACCTTCAAACTCCACTCCACCATAGAGAGCACGACTCTGAACAACCACGATCAGAGCAACCCCGCCATCGGAAGGTTCAGACAATACCCGAACATTATCCACCTCTCCAGACTCGTAGAGAGATTTAACATCTTCATCGACTTGAGCAACTGAGAGGGTTGACCCTACTTTCGTTGACATCCGGGATAAAATCCGATCTTCTGCCACCGTTTTGGCTCCCACATACCGGACATCAATTGATTTAACAACTTTCCCATCCTGAGCCATCACTGGGAAGATTGTGAGGGCACAAAGGAAACCCAAAACCAGCAGCTTGATTGGAACTGCTACCTTTAGGCCTCGATGGAGTGTCTTATTCAAAGTCATGTAATAAAATGGTCGTTTAATCAGCTCCTAGGAAATCGATTTCCCCACAGCGCTCTAAGTTATCCAATGTCTGATCGAAAAGGTCAAGCTGCAAATCCTCTCTTCTCGTTAAAAAAAGTTCACTCAAGATGGTGTTAAACATCATTTTCTGTCATTTTTCAAATTAGGGTCTCATCGACACTAAATTTAATCGACAATTACTATGTTTAACATATCTTGATTACCTGTAAACATAAAAGTTATTAATTGTTCGCCCCCTTTGAATGATTGGGTAATCTAACCGATGTGAGTGAGAATTTTGACAGTGGTACCAGCGAATCTTCACCCTCTGACTTCGAAAAAAGTCTGAGACCGCCCGATTTTGGTGAATTTTGCGGCCAGGAAAAGGTCAAAGATCGCCTCATGTTAATGATTGAAGCAGCCAAGCAACGTGGTGACGCACTGGATCATGTTTTATTGAGCGGGCCTCCCGGTCTGGGGAAAACCACTTTAGCCAACATCCTGTGCCGGGCTTTCGGCACTGAAATGCACATAACCAGTGGCCCGCAGATCGAAAAGGCCGGGGATCTAGCCGGGATTTTGACCAATATTCAGTTCGGTGATTTTCTTTTTATCGATGAGATCCACCGACTTCATCCATCAGTGGAGGAATATCTTTATCCGGCGATGGAAGATTTTCGGCTGGATATTATCATTGATCAGGGTCCCAATGCGCGATCAATCTGCTTAACTCTCCCAAAATTCACCCTGGTTGGGGCGACCACCAAATCAGGAATGCTGACCCGCCCGCTTCTTTCCCGCTTTGGGATCGCCAATCGGCTCGATTATTATCGTCCAGATGAGCTGGTTATTATAATCAAAAGATCAGCCCAGATCCTAAACATTGAAATCAAGGATGATGGTGCTCAGGAAATTGCCTTGCGAAGCCGCGGTACTCCAAGGGTAGCTAACAACTTGCTCCGGTGGGTCCGTGACTTCGCTCAAGTCAGGGCTGACAATATTATAACCGGTATGGTCGCAAAAAGCGCTCTTGCCATGTTGGAAATTGATGAGGACGGGCTTGATGAAATGGACATCCGCATTCTCGAAACCGTCATCCACAAGTTTTCCGGTGGTCCGGTTGGGGTCAATTCTCTTGCTGTCGCCGTGGGTGAAGATGAGGCAACCATCAATGAGGTGTATGAGCCCTATCTGATTCTGAAAGGCTTCCTCAAACGGACGCCCCGAGGGAGGGCTGCCCTTCCTCTCGCTTACAGAAAACTTGGGCTGGAACCTCCTCTTACCCCGGAAAGCCTTCAAGGCGAACTATTTTGACCTTTAAACCTTAGAGAAATCCAACCTACCCATTTGATGAAGAATTTTATTTTGCAGACAGAACAGCTTTTTGAGGCAGCTCAAGACGCGGGGTATCGCTTTCTTCTGATCGAGCCGATTCTTTCTTATGGCATTGGTTTTGGAGTGCTGTTGTTTGTGATTGGATTCTTTTTGAAGCATGAAAAATTGCAAATCGCCGGGCTGGTGGCAGCCGGTTTGGCGGCCCTGAGTTTTGTGCCCTACATGACCGCCCGGCAGGAAGCCCTTACCATAATCGACCAAATTTATAAATTGTCCCCCTCAGATCGTGGCAGGTTGTTTAAAGAAAACACCGAGTTATGGTCAAATTCCACCTGGATCTACACCACCATGATTATAGTGGTCACGGCCACGCTTATTGCTGGGGCGAGACGCAATCAACTTGGTCTGGGGCTCAGTGCCGTCACCCTGCTGATCGGAATGGTTGCGATTCAAAATTCGCTCTGGATGAATTATTTGGATGCTTCAGCAGCCTATCCGAATTTAAAGTCCCACCGCGCCCCCATTGAAGAAATCACCCGTCGTTCAACCAAATCTTCAAATCGCTACCCAGAATTGAATAGCCCGCAGGAAGAATCGTATGCGGCTCCGGTTCATCCCAAAAACGACAAACTCCGACAGATTCGCCCAATTCGTTAATCAACATAAGGTTACCAAACCAGGGATGCCGTCCAAAGGATCTGGGAGACGTTCCTACCGGTTATTTTCGGTGGGTTTAAATGTCATTTTGATCCGAATTCTTCCGACCCCAGGCTCGTGGTCAATTTCCGGTTCTCGAAAAAGATAATAACCGCGTGCCTCAAAAAAGATGATTCTTTCCAAGCAAGAGCGCTCAACATTTTCGAATGATTCGCACTCTGAAAACCATTGGGTAGCTGCAGAAAGTAATCTGCGTTCAGCGCAAAAACGCTCCAACAATTGATCCTGCAGGTCTTGAACAACGGATAGGATTGACATGATTTAAATAAATGGCAGGGTTAAAAATCAGGAAGATTAGTGATTTTAAAAATTTTAGGGCTTATTTTTGAAAACTTTTGCGATTTTTGGTTGCCAGCTAGGCTCTAACTCAGATATTCCGCCCTAACAATACGCAACCATTTGCGTTTCCAGTTAAACAACCATTCTTCATTTTTTGAGCGGTCAACACAATCACAATGCAGCAGACACTCTGCGGAAAGATCCCGAGGTAAAGAGGGTGCTTCGTGATCATTTGGAAACGGACAATTTTCGGAACTTTCTTTACATTGGACGGGCTTATCTTGTCGCCATCCTCGCCATGGGTGGGGCTATTTGGTTTTTTGAATACCAGCAGCAGGCAGGATTCAGCGCGTGGTGGAATGTGCCAGTTTTGTTCATGGCCATGATTTTAATTGGCGGCACTCAGCATCAATTTGCTGGCGCGGGGCATGAGGCTGTGCATCACACCCTATTTAAAAACCGAAAGCTTAATGAGTTGGCGTCAGACTGGCTTTGCATGTTCCCGATTATGACCTCGACTTATCAGTTCAGGCTGTACCATCTGGCCCATCACCAATTCGTCAACGATCCGGATCGCGATCCTGATTTTTCACTGCTCAAGGACAGCGGGCACTGGATGGAATTTCCAGTGAAAAAGCGACACTTCATTTTGATGATGCTACGGCAATTCCTCCTTGCCGATTTGGTTCGCTACATTATTGCCCGGATCAAATACAACACCGTGGGAACCCATGACAAGAGTCCTTATCGGATGTCGACTGACCAAAATGGTGTTGTCCCTTCGCGGTTGGGTGTCGGAATTTTTGTCTTTTTGGTGATTTCGCTGATTTTGAATCAGAAATTTGGAACAGCCCCCCAGATGGTACTAATTAATCTTAGTGCCTGGTTGGTTGTGGCCAGCATCCTCGCCTTTCTTCCAGAGAAGTATTTCGACCGGGCCCGAATCAAACCCGTTTTCCACCCCCGTTACCTGTTTATTGCCCAAACAGGATTCTACACCGTGTTGCTTTCATCTCTGGGTTACGTCCAAATGACCACAGAGGTAATGGCCCTCCGTTATTTTTCGATTCTCTGGTATTTGCCGATGGCGACGACCTTTCCTTTTTTTATGATTCTGCGTCAGGTCATCCAGCATGGTAATGGTGATCGCGGCTGGCTCACCAATACCCGGGTCTTTCGAATGAATGCCCTGGTCCGCTACACGATTTTCCCTTTTGGGATGGATTATCACCTCCCCCACCACATGTATGCAACGGTGCCGCATTATCGCTTGAAGGGGCTCCATCAATTTCTCATGACCAAAGAGGATTACCGGGATAATTGTCAACTAGTTGACAATTATATCATACCAGACAACCATGAAAATCGCAATCCCACCGTGGTCGAAGTCCTGGGTCCAGAGTACGCCTGTGTTGATGATGAAATCCATATCGATGATACCGTGCTCGACAACTGGGAAGTCGAAGAAAAAGACCTGATTCTGAAAGCCGGGCGCCCGGGAATTTCTGGAACTGGTCACGAAGTGGCGACTAAATCCGAAAACCGCGTCAAAATTACCATGCCATCTCCCGATCTTAGCAACGTGGTGCCTCCACAAAAACCCTATCCTGCCTAGAAATTAGGAAATAATGAGGCAGCGGGAGACGGAATTCCCCTCTCCATTCAAGGAAAAATTCGGGGAAAGTCGGCCCGATTGCGCGTTTTTCCAGAATAGACTGTTGTTTTCGCCACGAAAACGAACCGATCCCAGCGTGTGAATTTCCACAAAATTGTCATTCCCCTGAAGATCGATTAAATCGACACTTTCAGCTGAAATCAGATAGCCATGTCCGATCACGCGCAGTTCCGGGCTGTGACCAGTGAGGGTGATTTCATAGCCACCACCAGTGAGGAGCACTTTTCGACCTTCTGCATTTACAACCCGTGATTTCAGGGTTCCAGAAGTGATTACCAGAGAATTACTCATTTCACTATGGCCAGGAGAGCCTCCTGGGGGACTTTTACGCAACGGGAAATAAGAGCTTCGACGGTTTTTGGGACAATCGGCTCGTTTGGTTTTAGTTTTTCTTTCTCGGAAAGAAGTATCCGGGCCACATCGCGATAGGGCACTTCCAGCTTATGATGTCTTTCCAGCAGCAGGCGAACATATCGAACCGAACGGTCGATGAGTTTAAAGTTGTTGGCACTGACATACGTCATGAGGTTGTCTTCATACCTCCCGATCCGGCCCATGATCAGCGTGGAATGAGCATTTAAAAGCATTTTCAAAGCGAGATTTGCTCCGAAAAAGTCGATTCCATCCGGAACCGGGATCCTTTTCTCGATGCCACGGAATGACCAGTTGATCGCCCCATCCAGCCGGGTGACCCGGAATTCATGGCTCAGGCCACCAGTTCTCGCCAGACGCTTGAGTCGTCCCCGATCAGAAAAATCGAAGGCATCCATTGCTTCTGCACTGGTGAGGTGGCGGAGCGTCCCCCACTCCACGGGATTCGGCGTGCGACCAAGGATCTTCCGCCAGGCTTCCTGAGGTGTTTGGGTACCTCGAACCCACAGGTAACTGAGCGAAGTTGGTTCGTCAGCCCCGTCTCGTTCAAAGGGCGTCAGGGTAAAGGTCGGAGACCGCTCCGTTGTATCGGTCAAAACGGTAAGCCCAAAATCCCCCGGATCATAAAGCACAAACTCCCCGTTTTGATAGGTGGCGCTCTCGGCCTCGGTAAAATCAGCGATGACCGACCAGTCCAGTTCCGCCACAACCCATTTTTCCCAACGCTCAAAATTCGTGATCATTTCTTCCGGGTTCTCGGAGTGTTTCATGGCAAATCCAAGCCCAGCCATCAACACCGTGCTGGCCTGCATCCGGGTACTCCCGGAAAGCGCCATCGGGCCGACCGAAAGATTGATTTTGTTGATCTCTCCGTTTTCAATTACCCGGCGGGAGCGTTCCACATTGGCACAGAGCAAATCATCTGGATTACAATAAAGGAACCAGGGTTTTTCAAAAGATTGCGCAGCGGCAGCCTCCGTGGCACCGATCACAAAAGGAGTTTCGCCACCTTCGGTGGAAGAGATCAGGAGATCGCCATCTGAAAAACCCAGATCCTTCAGTTGCTGCTCTCCGTAATCCGGGCGGTCTTCGAATCGTTCAATTGAACGAATCAGGGCCGCATCACCCCCGGCCATAAAGCCAATCACATTCCCGACTTTGGCACCCTTGAGAAGTCCGCCCCGGGCGAACACCTCAAGCGAGATGGACAAGCGACCGGTGGCACCACACCCACAGAGATAAATCTTGTTGCCCCGGTCCAATGTTCGGTGAATCGCACGGGCGAGGGGAAAAAAAGCCGGGAGACGTTCTCCCAGAATTTTCAGGGCCGCCTGATCAACGTTTCTTAGCGCTTCGATCCCTTTTGGCAGGTTTGATTTGGCCCATTCCGAGAGATGGATCGTGAGCGGGTGAGGTCTCTCGGTATCAAGCATTCCAAGTTGAAAATCATCCGCTACGGAGAGGAAATCGGGATCTGTCATTCTACGATAAGTACGACTGAATCTCAGCCCGACTTAGGCAACTTTCTGTTCATGGATGCAGTTACGTAGCCCGCACCCGGGGTTTTTGATCGGCATCATACAGGGTACCGTCCGGCATCATACAGGGTACAGTCCGGCATCATGCAGGGTACAGTCCGGGAAGTGGCAACCGCTTTGTCATGATTTGATTCTTTTTGTTATCCTAAACATTAAAGATTCTTTGGGAGCCAGTTCGAATCCAAAATGTAGGTCGATATCATGAAGACCCTTGTTTTCATGATTCAACAATTCGAACCGATATTCTCTGAACACTCGACCAATAATGAGTTGAGACACAAAGGTTGCTACGTGTCGCCCAACACAAATCCTTGGTCCACCTCCAAACGGATAATGGGCAAAATGATGAATTTTTGTATCACCTTCCAGAGCAAAGCGACCGGAATCGAAAATTTCAGGATCCTGCCAAAAATCTGGATGCCTTTGTGCGAAAAAACCGAGGGGTAGGAGGATCGAATTTTTTGGAAAAACTCGGCCTCCAATTGTTATGGGTTGGGTTGAAATCCTCGCATACCCCCAGACTGGTGGGAATAACCTTGCTGATTCGTTAAACGCATGAGCGATCACTGCAGATTCACACACCATGGGTTTTTCGGAGAGCCCAATTGAATCCGCCTCTTTTTCCACGGAGTTGTAGGATATTTGATCTTTAGCTAGGCAATAAAAACTCCAAGTGAGTGCACAGGCAAGATTTCCCATACCAAAAAACAGCGAGTACAATTCATTCAGGATGGTTTGCATGTCCCATTCCCCCTTGTCGTCGGAACTGATCAATCCAAGCAATTGATCCACCACATCCAAATTTTCATTTTCGATATGATTGGCGAGTTTTTGATGAAAGAAATTATCAAACCATCGTGCCGTTTTTACATACTTTCGGTTATTGGGAAAAGGTAAAATCACCGGCGACAAATCCAGAAAATGCCGAGCCATAAAATTGGCTTTGGAAGCAACCTCCCTAAGTTGATCAATCTCCAAAACCTCGCTAAAAAATGCTCTGAAAAAGTAATCCGTGGTTAATACCCGAAGCTCAGCATCCAAATCAATTGAGGTTCTTGCCATATCTTCCTGATCCCACCTCTTGATCATCGCATCCAGTGCCCCGAATACCGCTTCAGAAATGATGGCGCTTCTACTTTTGGTGAAGATCTGTTGAATCGGCCGCCTCCTCACCTTCCATTTTTCGCCGCCTGGATTGGTAAACAGTCCGTCCCGCATGATTCTTTTGGCACGAGGCAACAAAAAAATGGGTTTTTGGATGCTTGATTCCGGCGACGTATAGATTTGTTTGATATCATCCGGGTGGCGAAAACAGTGGATCGACTTTATCGGGGTCCTAATCTCCAGGTAGTTCGTACTTCCAGAAAAATGCTTCTTTAAGTTGGGTATCAAATCGGAGAGTTCCCCTCCGGGAATGAACTTTACCACTGGATGAGATTTTAAAGGGGAATGAACGATACATTTTCCAGACTTCGGATTTCCACCCGTGTTTGGGGAATCAAGTTTGTGCGTTTCACTGCTGCACATCGCTTTTTGGGATTTCATTTGTATCTCTCTTAATTGAATGTAGTCTCAGCCTGGATTCCATATCTTCCCGGTGCGAGAATCCCGGATGGATCCATGATACATTTGAAGCGCTCCAGAAAATGCTTTAGTTCCGGATTATGGATAAATAGCTGATCCCAACCTGGGTGCCCACAGCGAAATTGCTGGTAGCCCTGATCCAATGCATGAGTGTGGAGTTCGGTGTAGAGGGCGCCAGCCCGCTCGCAGGATGCCGGATCGTCCCGATGGTATAAGACAATCATGAGGGGAACCACAGTCCGGGCATTAACAGGAGTAATTGATACAGAATGATCAAATCCGTGCCGGGCAAAAATTTCCGCTGTTTGTTCGATATATTGGACGATTTCCGATCCGCGGAAGGGAACCAGGGGTACAAACCACATCAAGCCAATCCCATCCTTTGTCACATCTACATTTTCCGACGGGCGGGGTGTGGGATGGTAAAAGTAAGCGCGGCGCACAATGCTTTCGTTCGGAATCCCTTTGTGAATTTTTAGGAACCAGGGAATCATCGCGGCCACCTCGAGTGAGCAGCCGAGAACGCGCCACAAAATATACTCACCCACTCTGGCTGCAAAACTGCCCTGCCTGGTGGTAATGACGTGATGTATTTTTCTGATACTCTCTACTTTGGCTTCGTTGACAAACGTGACCCTGCCAAAGGTTCTTAGTTTCTTTATATTCTGCCTCTTCGCCGCTTTTACAACGCCCTTGCTGCCATAGAGGCCCACGGCACCAGTCCATTTGGCAAGCCCATGCCGCTCCCGCAGTTGGCTGAGATGGGCTTCAGTAAGTGGTCCCTGGCTGTCCGGCAACTTTTCCGCCGATAACTGCGTTAACATGGTCAGGGAGGCGACATCGTTGGTGAATCGACCTCTTCCCGGTAGATTTCCCTTCAGAATTAAGTCGCGCATGTGATCAAGCGCCTGCGGAAGATCATCGGGATTTTTCAAGCGGACCGTGCCAAGTTCAAGAGTTTCCGGCTCGGGCATCAGCCAAAACCCGGCTCTCACCACCACCCCAAAGTTGGATTGAGAAAACAGCCCGGCGATTTCCGGTCCGGCACTTCGTTTGAAGGTATGCCAGGTACGGTTTTTATCTGTATTTTGATATCCTCCAGTCCGAATCAGAGAACCATCCGCCAGTACGATTTCCATACCACAAATTTGCTCGTAATGATCACTATACGGGGTAACCCCAAAGCCACGGTCAATCGCATTTCCTAGCACACTGCCGGTGGGTGGGCCACCCGTGCAATCAGTCCATAAAGGAATGTTGTTATCGCGAAGATACTGGTTTAGCTGGGTATAGGTTACGCCCGGTTCTATTTCAGCGTAAGCGAGTTCTCGATCAACGTGGATAATCCGATTGAGTCGGTTAAGAATCATCAATACACTACCATCTGCACCGGAAGTATTACAATACCCCCAGTTTTTTCCGGTAGAGTAAACCCAAACTGGAACCCTGTTTTCGGTCGCCGCAGCCAGGACTGCTGAGACCTCAGCCGGATTTCCCGGATAAACCACAGCAACTGGTGGTGTGCAGGTGTAAACCGGGTCTTTTGATAATTCCTCCAGTCGTGCGCCTTGATCGATTACATGGTTGTCACCTAGCGCCTGGCGACAGGTGACAAGAAATCGATCAAGGTGCGGTGCAGACATCTATTTTCTACCGGTGGCCGGGGACGGTTTTGATACGGAGCGATGCATCAATACTGCCGGAGCGTTGTTGACACTGGGACAGGGTTTCTCGACACCTTTTTGTTCAAGCACACCATTTCTCTGGTAAATGATACCATGCATTGGGTGAACCTGGGCAAATAGATGATGGACTCCCTTTTGAGCCGCCAATTGGTCCACGAGTTCGAAAGTCTGCAGGCCGAGCCTTCTCAGTAGTTCAAGCATCTCACCCGATACAGCACCTTCTTCGGTGGGATGAATCAGGCGGGAGATTTCGGCTGAGAGATTTCCTTTCGAAATCCGGTCGATTTCATCATGATAGATCTCTCGTGCCGACATCAACTGACCGTCCACTTCGAAAATCAGCCGCAAATACGACAACAGATTGCCATTTGACTGAATTACCAAATGGTAACAGGAAGATTCGAAATCATAGTCATCAAAATCGATTTGATATTGCGCCGGGTCGATGCGATTCGGGACGGTGCGACCCAGATCTTCACTCAATGCTTTCCTCAAGTTTTCCGGCAGTGTCACCAGACGTTTTCGTGCGCCTGATTCGATCAAGTTCTTGTTCGAGTAGAGTTCAAATCGTTTTCTCAGGGCAGTCAGCAATTCACTGGAGCTCAATTCATCAGCCCGGCAGAATTTAATCTTCAGGGAGCCTTCAGTGGATGAGTTTTTCGACTCGGTGAGAGTCACTCGTTGCCTGATGATCGACTGCAATTCGTCATTCAGCCGTTTTAACTGGCTCACCGCATCCACTGTGACCCGATTGGGGGAAGCAACCGGCTCGCTTACTTCAACTTTTGACACAGATTCCGTTTCGGCGGAATTGGCCCGACCCGTGAGAAGCGGCAAAAGGATGCCTCCAAGGTCTTTGATGGATTGAGAACCCAACTGGCCAGAGGGTACCCCGATACCCAAATCACTTTCGATTCGGTTGATCAATTCGACCGCCATAAGCGAATCCAATCCCAAATCCATCAGGTGACGATTGGGGTCCAGCTTGTTAGCCGAGGTCCGCAAAACCCGGGCGACCAGATTTTGGAGGTAATCCCGCATCACGGTGAGCTGTTCATCGCCTGGAGCAGCGAGGATTCTTTCACGGGCTCGTGCGGAATCCTGTTCAGAATCAGACTTGTCGATTTCGGAAAGAATTCGGCCAAATCGGGGAGACTTGTCCGCCCGGATGTAGGTACCCTCCATCTGCTTCCAGTCCAGATCCGCCACCACGGTGTGAGTGTGGCCGTGCTGGATCAGCTCAGCCTTAACGTCCACGCAGGTGCGCGGATTCATAGCAGGGAATCCACCGCGATTGAGACGTTCACTGATTTGTTCACTTCGCGAGGCCACCCCAGTTTCGCCAATGTGGCCCCAGTTAACGGCCAGAGCGTTTTTCCCGATCGCTTTTCTATAGTAGGCGAGCGCTTCCAGGAACACATTACCTGCTGCGTAGTTGGCCTGACCTGGTGAGCCAATCACGGAATTAATCGATGAATAAAGTGTAAAGAAATCCAGATCAATATTTTCTGTCAATTTATGTAGTACCCAGCTACCAAGAGATTTTGGAGCAAAGGTCCGGTGGA
>JBGSJM010000187.1:0-11271 GCA_041742015.1 Verrucomicrobiales bacterium
CGATCTGGAGGCACAGTCATCCGCTGTAGTTGCCAACAATTTCGCGAGGCTCGTTGAAATTCTTTTTACCGAACCCCTGTCCATTGACCTACACCCATCGGAAAGAACTCACAGGAAAAACATCCTAAAACTTATCGCCGAGGGGCGAGCAGAATACATTCAACTCCTTTGGACGGGCGCTCAGAGCCATTTGGTCGAAGCAGGCGTGCGTGTGCGACTTTTACGGCAGCGAAATCAAGCCATTGAACATGGGCGGGCTACAAATGAGCCACCGTCCACGAATGCAGCCCGGTCCTATTTTATATCGGATGAGAAGGTCAGGGAAATTTTCCCAGTGCCGGGGAAAGGAGATGACTACGAACTTTCCAGGCGCCTTGAGGATTTGAAGCAACTCAAGGACGGTTGGTTTGACGGAACTGGAAAAGCTCCTGATCCAAAAGCGCTCGATGAACTGACGGTGCAGTTGATTGGTCGGTTTCCAGAAAAGATTAAAATTCCGGCGGTGATTCCCACGCCTGAGGGAAACGTCCTGTTAGAATGGAACACCGAATCGTCACCCAGTGTCGATTTTGATTTGCGAACCATGCGGGCGGAATATCACGCATTTTATGCTGATGGTGATATCGAGAGAACCTTTGACCTGGCGGATGAAACAAATTGGGAAGCCTTTTTAACCTTTTTATCTGAGGAGGTCGGTTGATGACGTCAGAGACCGTACTTTACCGACAGGCCTATCCCAAATTTATGGATGGTGACGATATCACCAGTCAGGTTTTTATCCCTTTCCCAAAAGATAATGGGAATCTTTCAGTTTACGATGGTGATAAGATTGATGCCGCCGGAGCCTATAGACACTACACAGAACAGTTGGGGCTTGAATCTGACAGTGTCTGGGCGGTGATGAAAATTGAAGCTGACGAAGTGGGAACAACGGCAGAACCTGATCCGCTCCCTGACTTCGAAAGTCATGCGAAACTAAACTTTAACAAGCTGCCCGAAAAGGAGTGGAGGAAGGCGGCAAAGAAGCTAAAAAAGTTGGCCCAGGATCGCGGGCGATTGCATCCGTCAACACCAGATGGATGAGGATTGGTCGACTCTCCTTCCGAAGAGCGCTTGAAGAAAGCTGGACTTCTGAAATATTCTCATCATGTCAGAAGATGAATTTGAAGAGGAAGGGGAAAATGAGGGTTCCACTCAGCAGTCCAAACCCGCCATCCCACAATTAACGTTTGCGGAGGCTCGGGTGCTTGGGTGCCTCCTGGAAAAAGAGTCCACCACACCGGATTATTATCCATTAACTCTTAATTCGCTGCATGCCGCCTGTAACCAGTCCAGCAACCGGCACCCGGTGACTGATTTGGGAACTGACGAGGTGTCGGAGGCGATGGAGGGCTTGCGGTATAAAAATCTCGGGCTGCTCGTGCACCAGGCAGGGGCTCGGGTTCCCAAAAACAAACACACCATCGAAAAGGAGTTTCCGTACATGACTCGCTCGCAGATGGCGATTCTGTCGGTGCTCTTGCTGCGCGGGCAACAGACCGCCTCGGAAATCCGCCAACGCACCGAGCGGATGCACCCGTTTTCCGATATCCCGGCGGTGGAAAATCAATTGGAGGCTCTGGCCAACAACAAACCGGCCCCGTTGGTAAAAAGGATTCCGTCGGGTGGGGGTCGCCGGGTCGAGACGTTTGTGCATTTGCTATGTGGCGATGTGGAAATGAGCGATCTGGTCGAGGTTCATCAGGCCTCTGCGCTGCAGCCTGTCAAAGCCGCTCCGGGCCGGATTGAAGAGTTGGAACAGGAGGTCCAGGATCTCAAACACACCGTTTTAGCGATGCAAACGGAGATCGAAAACATCAAGCAGCAACTTGGGCTTTAAGTCAGGGCGAGGGTAGGCCTTGAGTTTCGAAAAATCAGGGATAGCAGGCATCCACTGCCCAAACCCACCACCAGGCAAGTAAAGATGCCCAACAATTGAGGGATGATTTCTGCCTGTGTGGTGATCGAGGCCATGACAATGCCCATAAAACCTCCCACCATGAAAATGGGCAGCGAGCAGATCGGATCCCAAATCTGGATCTGCAAGGGCACATGCCGCAGGTAGAGCAGGGTCACAAAGGTAGTGGCGATGCTGGCGAACACGGCCTGCTCCGAGTTGTAGTGAATGCAGGCCTGGGTCGCGACCAGAGTTGCCATTACCGCAAAAATGGGCGGAGCATAGCTCAAGCGCTCCATTTTGTTCTTTCCGAAAAGCCCGAAAAAGAGAAAGTTGCAGAATAACATGGTAATACTGGCGGGGATCAGGGTCAGGGTTTTGGAGATGACCCACTTGTGATTTAGCAGGGTCGGGGCATTGAGGACCAGAAACACCATGGTGAAACCGATCCCCCGACTGAGAAGGAAGCGATGTTTCATCCCCGGCAGGATTTTATAACCTTTTAAATCATGCACTCTTTCGGTAGGCAGCGCGGAACCAGGAATCAGGGACCTGATTCCCAGAACAAAGGTCGCGGGAAGTGCCCAGATTAAGAGGGCTCCGGCGTGGTCATGGAAACCCATCATGCCCAGGTAGCCGGATTCACTCTGAATGCGTGCAAATAGCGGGTAAACCAGCAGGCAAAAAGCCAAAATGCTGAGGCACTTTTTCCACAGCGAAGCGTTTAACTCCCAAATTCCGGCGGTGACGATTAAAGTGGCGGCAGCGCAAAAAAGACATGGCAGCAACATTTGCGAGAATTTCTCGTAGGTCGGGTCGGTGGAAATGAACTGGTGGGCGGTGGCGAAGAGTTGAAAACCTGATCCCGCCTCACCAATATCGGCCCCGACGAGAAGAAAAACTGCCACCGCAAGCAGGGTAGCGAGGAGGTTTCGCAGAAGAACGAGCCAGACATTGCCGGTTTCCCCTTTGGTTCGGACCCGCTCAAAAAAGGTTAATCCAAAGAAAAAGAACAGAAAGATGTGATAGCCGAGCCGCTCCATAAACTGGCCATCTTAGCATTGATCATCAATTTCGTCGCGTTTTACGAAATTGGCTGGAGGCGGGTGCTTTGGAGTGATACTGGAGGTAGTAGAGGCAACAGAAGGTCAACGAACTTCGCTGTTTTTTGGAGTGCTGGCTGCGGAAGTATCGGTTAGCTTCAGGCGTTTCAGATCCTCCCGAAAAACTGGTTCCTTAAAAGCCAGATCCTGCAGGCACTTCAAATTTTCATCCAGCAAAGGAATGCGTCTTTCTGGCAGGAGGTAGATGGTCCAGTTGGCATTGCGCTGGGATTCAATCATTCCGTGCCGTTTGAGGTAGGCAAGCTGTTTCGAGACCTTTGGCTGGGGCTCACCGAGGATATCCTGAACATGGCAAACGCAAAGGGGCCCATGTTTGAGTAAGTTCAGAATGCGCAATCGAGTGAGGTCACAAAGACATTTATACACTTGGAAAATTTCTTGCATGGAGATGTGGTCGTGAATTTAGTTAAGCAACTTGGAGTCTCCAAACCACCCCTGAGTGCGCTGGCAGACACGGACGAGGAAGAGCATCAGCGGTACTTCGATCAGGACACCCACAACCGTGGCGAGAGCAGCACCGGACGACAAGCCGAACAACATCACCGCAGTGGCAATGGCAACCTCGAAGTGGTTGGACGCCCCGATCATGGCGGCTGGGGCGGCGTCTTCATAGCGGAAATTCAGCCATTTTGCCGCCAGGTAGGTGATGCTGAAAATCAGAAGTGTCTGTATGGCAAGAGGGATGGCGATCCACAGGATCGTCAGTGGGTTGGAGAGGATGGTGTCGCCCTTGAAACTGAACAGCAGCACGAGGGTGACCAGAAGTGCGCTGATCGAAACCGGGGTCAAAAAACGGAGGAATTCCTCTTTGAACCACGCGGGCCCCTTCACACGCATGATCCACCGCCGCGACAGATAACCTGCCACCAGCGGAAGGGCCACGTAAATACCAACGGACAATAATAGCGCCTGCCAGGGCACCGGCATATGGTTGATACCAAGAAGCCATCCGCCGAGCACGCCATAAAGAACCAGCATAGTCAGCGAGTTGATTGCGACCATGACGAGAGTAACCCCGGGATTGCCCTTGGCAAGGTAGCCCCAGACCAGAACCATTGCGGTGCAGGGAGCTACGCCCAAAAGGATGGCCCCTGATATGTAGGAACGGTAGAGAGCAACCTCACTTCCGTCTTTGACCACCTCCGTCCCAGGCAGCAAATCTTTGAAAAACACACCCAGAAAAAGGGTGGCGATCCCAAGCATGGAGAAGGGCTTGATGACCCAATTCACGAAAAGGGTGAGCAAAACCGGACGTGGGTTGCTGGTGGCCTTGACAACCTCGCCAAAATCGATTTTCACCATGATCGGATACATCATAAAAAAGAGACAGATTGCAATGGGGATGGAGACTACCGGCGCATCATTGACATAAATCGACATTCCATCAAGGGTCCGGGCCAGCCCGGGAGCGAGTTTTCCCAGACCAATGCCCGCCACAATACAAATCGATACCCAAATGGTGAGGTGGCGCTCAAAGAAGCTGATGGAGGATTGATCGATACTCAACTTGAGGTCTGATTTCATTAGTTTGGTGCAAAAAGCGGATCAATCCGTAGGAGGATGTTTTCATCTTTTACGTTCCGATGTCAACTATTCCTATGAGAGAATATTCCTGCAAGAGAATATTCTGAAGAATGGGCGTCGAGTGCGAAAGGAAAGAAATTTTCGACCCTGACTGAAGAAAGGTCCGGGCAAATTTAATCCAGCATTGAAATGCAGTCATAGATGAGGCATCTAGTTTGGGATAACTTATGAGTGATACTGAAAATCAACCGCCAGACTTCATCCGGCAAATCATCGCAGCGGATCTGGCATCTGGAAAACACACGGAGATCGTGACCCGGTTCCCTCCGGAACCAAACGGTTATCTTCATGTTGGACATGCCAAGTCAATTTGCCTGAACTTCGGTATCGCTCAGGAGTTCAACGGTCGCTGTCATTTGCGTTTTGACGATACCAATCCTTCCAAGGAGGAAACGGAGTATGTTGATTCCATCATGGAAGATGTTCGCTGGCTTGGTTTTGACTGGGGGACAAATCTTTATTACGCGTCCGATTACTTCGAGCAGTTGTACGATTGGGCAATCAGTATGATCGAAAATGGCAAGGCGTATGTTGACGACCAGGATGCAGCCCAGATCAGCAAGGGCAGGGGCACGCTTCAATCTCCTGGAATCAACAGTCCGTTTCGGAATCGTTCCGTTGCAGAAAACCTGCAGCTTTTTAAGGACATGCGGGCCGGGAAATATGCGGATGGAGCCAAGGTGCTCAGGGCGAAAATCGACATGTCCCACCCCAATTTGAATTTCCGTGATCCGGTGCTCTACCGGATTGCGCATGTTTCCCACCATCGTACTGGCGACAAGTGGTGTATTTACCCGATGTATGATTACGCCCATGGTCAGAGCGATGCGCTGGAGCACATCACCCACTCACTTTGTACGCTGGAATTTGAGCATCATCGGCCGCTTTATGATTGGTTTATTGAAAATATCGACGTTCCCGCAGCTCCGCGACAAATCGAGTTTGCCCGGTTGAATCTGACCTACACCGTCATGAGCAAGCGCAAGCTGCTTCAGCTCGTGCAGGAAAAACACGTCTCCGGCTGGAACGATCCACGGATGCCCACCATCTCCGGGATGCGGCGGCGCGGCTACCCGGCTGAGGCGTTGCGCAACTTCTGCCACACCATCGGAATCACCAAATACCAAGGGACTCACGATGTCGGGTTGCTGGAAAAAGAGGTTCGGCAGGTTTTAAATCGCGATTCACTCCGTTATATGGCGGTGCTTGATCCGATCAAAGTTGTCGTGACTAACTATCCAGAGGACAAAGTGGAGGAAATGGAGGCGGTGAAAAACCCTGAAAACCCCGCTTTGGGAACTCGTAAGGTGTCCTTTTGCCGGGATCTGTACATTGAACGGGAGGACTTTATGGAAGACGCTCCCAAAAACTTTTTCCGACTCAAACCGGGTGGTGAAGTGCGCTTCCGTTGTGCCTACTGGTTGAAGTGCGAGAAGGTGATCAAAGATGATCGCGGGAACCTTCTCGAACTCCATTGCACTTACGATCCCGAAACTCGTGGAGGGGAGGACCCGTCGGATGGGCGAAAAGTTAAAGGCACCATCCATTGGGTCAGTGCCCGCCATGCTGTAGAGGCGGAGGTCCGTTTATATGATCGGCTGTTTAAGGAGGAAAGTCCTGATGCCGGTGGCGGTTCCTTTCTCGATCATTTGAATCCAGATTCCATAAAGATCGTGACCGTCCAGATGGAGCCATCGCTGGCCGGCTTGTTGGTCGGGGAAACCGTTCAGTTTGAAAGACTGGGATACTTCTGCGTGGATCCTGACTCCTCCGCTGCGAAAAAGGTATTTAACCGGACCGTGCCTTTGCGAGATTCGTGGGCGAAAATTGCCCCAAAATCGTAACCGCACAATTTCTGCGGGAAAAGGTTGAATTCTATTTTCGATTCGTTCATTTATGAGGTTATGAATTTGCGTTTTATTGCTTTGTTTGTTGTTCTTCTACTTTCCAATGTTGCTGGGGCACGTGACTGGGGGCTCGAAGACGGTGACATTATTTTTCACACTTCCCTGAGTCGCCAGTCTGTTGCCATTGAGGCAGCAACAAGTTCACCGCTAACACATGTCGGGATCATTTTCTTTGAGGACGGAAATCCGGTGGTTTATGAAGCGGTGCAACCTGTGAAGAAAACAAGCTTCAATGAATGGATTTCCCGAGGAAAAAACGGGAGCTACGTAGTTCGTCGCTTAAAAGACAAGTCAAACTTGGACATGGCCAAGTTGAAAAAACAGGTTTCCACCTTTCTCGGTAAGAATTATGACAGTCAGTTTGGCTGGTCCGATTCTCGAATTTACTGCTCCGAATTTGTCTGGAAAGCTTATGACCGGGCATTTAACATTCAGATTGGAACTTTGAAGACGATGAAGGATCTGGATTTGACTCATCCAGTGGTGGAACAAATTTTAAAGGAACGATATGGGAAATCCGTGCCAATGGAAATGACGATTATCACACCCGTGGACCTGTTTGAATCAAATCTGCTGCGCACTATTTCGTTCAAACGATCCTAAGCTTGTGATATAGACACGGTGTCTTTTGCCCAAGAATTTTAGTTTCCAATGAGAATCTTGACCATTTCGTTTCTAGCTTTTTTACTGCTTGTTTCTTGCGAGCCCAGTGTCCCTTCTGTTTCTTACCAAAATTCTGATTATCTGAAAGTGGATGGGGATTCTGTGTCGATCCCGTCTTTTGATATTGTGCTGGAAGTCGATGAAAAAGCCAAAGAGAAGCTGAAAAAAGAAAAGGAGAGCATCTTGATTCTGGCTTATTTTTCAGGCAAACCTAAGGAAGAGTCTGCAAAAGAATATCCGGAGTTTGCGCAGGTGGGTGAGATTTCACTGGCGAAGAGTTCCCTGGAAGTCTCAAGCGGGTACACCGCAAAAATTGAAAACATAAAATTCTCCAAAGCCATTTATGAGGATCTGGCAGACAAGGACATCAATTTGTTAGTTAACGTAGTAAGTGCACGCAAATCATCAAATGAAAACTATCTGGACTGCGGCATTATCCAAGGGAAAATGAGCGCGATAATGGGCAAAAGCTTCACGATCAAATGCAAGCTGATCGGGGGCAACTGACTCAGCGTAGAGTTTTGCTACGACTGATTCCGTCTATTGCTCTGTCTTAACTCCAAGCGGTGATTGTGTATCGTCGGAATCGGGTGCTTCGCGCGGGGGTGGAGAAAGTTGTTCATCGGCGGGGCCACGCCATTTTAAGAGCGAAAATTCTCCGGCCAGTCGATCCAGAGCTGAATCTCCATACCCGGCTCCACAATCCAGTGCGGGACTGGTTCTCAGCTCGAAATGCAAATGAGCCAGGTATTTGCCGCCTGCATTGCCCACATCCCCGATTCGATCACCCCGGCGAACTCTCTGACCCACAAAGACCGTAGTCTTGTTCAAATGCCCGTAAAACGACTCAACCATCCGGGTGTCCGGCAAGGCGTGTAGTACAATCACTACGTTGCCCCAACCATCTGCAGGCCACCCCGCATAAATCACCCTTCCGTCTGAGACTGCATAAACCGGGTCACCCAGATCGGAGTCATTTCCGCCGATCCCATTTAAATCATCCCCAAGGTGCCGGGTCGTCAAAAAAGGTTGTGCATTGTAGGTCAGGCCGGCATGCTCTGTTCCGAGTGGTGGATCAAACCTGACCGCCAGTGGGGTGGTGACCATTTCGATCGGGCTCAGCACAGCAAACGCCGGGTCGAAAACCGGCTCCTTTTGGCCTGGATTTAACAAGCCGACCAGCGTATTCCCCGCACGGATAGTCAGTACCTTTTCCGGACCCGCCTTGGGTTTGATCAACACCCAGATCAAAAGTAGCAAAGTAGAAATTAAGACAAAAAGCGGCAGAAAGGAACGGTAAAAGGTTCTGAAGTGCTCCTTCAGATCCACATTCTCAAAATATTTTGATGCTCTCAAACCGCAATAAAACTAGGTGAGGGGAAGTTGGGGTGCAACTACCGTCACCTAAATGACAGAAAATAACAAGTTTCGACTAATCATTGCCACTCGATGGGCTAACTTTGATTGAAGTTTCTTACGAATAAGTTGAATTCATGACTTTTATAGGGTTTTCTCGAAAGAAATGTCAATCTTCTCAAAACAGCCAGCTTATGGTGATAACCGCATCGAAAATGCGGGTCGCTGGCCTATCCGCCTGACCCACTTTCATCTCACCGATGATTATAATTTTCCTGCGACCAATTACCCAGAAGTTTTCTACGTCCAGAAAGGTGGGTTGTTACACGAGACCAAAAACGGAAAACAAACCATTCGTGAGGGTTTCGCCATTCTGGTTCACCCCGGGCACCAACACACCATCACCAAACCAGACAATGTTGTTCTGACCCGGATTCGCTACCTGCCCGAGTGGTTTACGATGGAGTATTCCGCCATTATCGCCCTGCCAGATGTGTTGACTCTCTTTTTTGACCAAAGCTGGCTTCAGTTCCCGAGGGACGATTCACTCCATGTCTTTAACACTCAAAATGACACAAGAAGTGTGCTAAATGCTGAGTTTGCCTACCTTCAGCAAATCTTAAAATCGGGTCAGCATCTTTTGCCTCTGAGCCGCCTTTCCCTGTTGAAAATAATGGCAGCGGTGGCTAAAGATTTTCAACGCTTTTGGCGGGGGAGCGGTGGACCCCAGTTGACCCCACCGGTTCAGTTTGCCTTTGATTTGATCGAGCGCAAAGTCTTCTCCGGTGATCAATTTCGGGATCCAGCCCTGCGCAGTGGCGGCTTTGATAAAGTTGAGATCGAAAGCGAGTTTCGCAAATACACCGGGCTTAGCCCCCAGGAATACTACGAAAGGCGACGAATCTTTCATGCAGCGTTTCACTTGATCTCCTCGAACACGGCCCCAAAAGACATCGCCAGAATCACCGGATTTTCGGATTTCGCTAGATTCACTCAGAGTTTTGATGAAACGTTCGAAATCGCACCCGACGTTTATCGTGAAAAATTCAGATCCCTCGTCGGTCCCGATGAATCAATCTAAATCAACCAGCATGAAATCCGTAGATGAACAAATGGACCTCCTCACCCGGGGAGTGGCGAATCTGATCGATGCCAAAGAACTCCGCAAAAAACTCGAAAAAGGTAAGCCACTGCGGGCCAAGCTTGGGGTTGACCCCACCTCTCCAGATCTCCACCTCGGTCACAGTGTTGTCCTCGAAAAACTGCGCCAGTTTCAGCAGCTCGGCCACCAGGCCGTCTTGATCATCGGGGATTTCACCGCCCAAATCGGCGATCCCAGCGGACGATCAAAGACCCGTCCGCCCCTTTCCCGAGAGGACATTCTCATCAATGCCAAGACGTACACCGATCAAGCCTTTCAGATTCTCGACAAAGACAAAACCGAGATCGTTTTTAACGGCGATTGGTTTAATCAAATGACCTTTGCCGAAGTCATCCAGCTCAATGCCCGCGTCACGATGCAGCAAATGTTGCACCGGGAGGACTTTAAGAACCGCATTGAAAAAGGTCAGGAAGTTCGGCTTCATGAGATCCAATATCCCATCGTCCAGGGGTGGGATTCGGTCGTAGTAAAGTCGGATGTCGAGATGGGAGGCACGGACCAGCTTTTCAACATCCTCGTCGGACGGGATCTCCAAAAGTCCGAGGGCATGGAGCCGCAGGTCGTTATGTGTATGCCCCTTTTGGAAGGTCTCGACGGCGTGAAGAAGATGAGCAAAAGTCTCAACAATTACATCGGGGTATCCGAATCACCCGAGGCCATGTTCTTCAAAATCATGCAAATCTCTGATGAGTTGATGGCGAAATACTATCTGCTATTGCTCGGGGAAACGCTTGATCCGGCAGCGGATCCCTACGAGTCAAAACACGCACTCGGCATCAGGATCGTGGCCCGTTTTCACTCGGAAAGAGCTGGGATGGATGCCCGCCAGGCGTGGCTCGATAAGGTGAAAAACAAAAGCACCACCGCTGTTCCCGAATATCGAATCGGGGAGCGAAAAGATCTCGTCGGTGTGGTGCAGGATGCTTTTTTGACTGCCTTTCAGGTGACCAAGTCCGGTGGCGACGTGCGCCGTCTCCTCCAGGGCGGCTCCGTGCAGTTGGAAGGTCAAAAAATGACCGATGTCAAAGCTCAACCCGACTGGGTTGAAGGTCAGATTCTGAAACTTGACAAAAAATACAGTGTTAAAATCAGAGTGTAAGGTTCGACCCAACAGGGTATGATCGTTGAGCTAACAGGGTACAATCGGCAGTTCAATAAGGGGCGAGACCCAGGATTGGGTCAGGGATACCATCACTAAACTCCTGGTTCCACCAAGGTTAAGCGCCAGCCGTTCCTGGTTTTTTCCATTTTGATTGGAAAATAGCTGGAAGCCAGGCTTGCCAATTCATCTGAGACTGACTCCGGAAAGTCGCTTCCGATGAGGCGCTGGAGCAGCCCTTTGGCTCGTCCGTAATTTCCGGACGCATGATATACCGCGAGGAGGCGAACTGACAAGTGATACGAAACAAAAATAACTTTTGAATAATTTTTTGTTTTAGCTATCTTTTTTGGATGGCTCGAAAACCACTTCAGTTGTGCCGCCCGGACGTGGCGGAGATGATCGACGAATTGCACCGCAAGGAGCCGCCGGGATGGCGC
>JBGSJM010000188.1:0-9197 GCA_041742015.1 Verrucomicrobiales bacterium
GCGGGACGTGGTTCAACTCGCCCGGCGGCTGCCGGTCCGCTTTTCGCGGCGGGAACGCGCCTGGCAACCGCAGCAGGCTCGACGGCTGCCGGCTGGCTGTGGTCCCCGGTCTTAGTCAGCCAGAATAAGGGCCGGAGGCCAAAAAAGAAAAAAAGAAAGAAAACAGGCCGGAGGCCAAAAAAGTACAGCAGAGAATCCGTGAAACTAGTGAATGCCTTCGAGCCGCGCAGCGGCGAGTAAAAAAAATTTTTGAAAAAACAGGGTACAGATGCGAGCGCAGAAAGGCAAAACCGTAGCAAGGGTTTCCATACCCGTGATAACGAACAAACGGGAAACTAAACACGCCGCAACGCCCCACTGCGGCAAGCGCGCTGTTTCGGCGGACTTTTTTTCGGCTATCACGGGTATGGAAACCCGTGCTACGATTTTAGCCCTGTTAAAAATTTAACCCAAGCACATCATGACAACGACCAATGACATCGCCCTATCCTCGGTAAATGGAAAAAGCTGGTTTGGCGGGGAGCCGCCCCTTTCCTGGCCTGCGGACCCGGACCCCTCGGTGAAACGCCTCGTCCTCGGCGATCTAAAGGGCGGCGGCATCTCCGTGGATGAGGCCACCCTGGCTGGGTTAAAAGACATCCGGAAACACTTCCCCGGCCTGACCCATCTCCATCTCTGGACCATCAACAACCTGGAAGAGGTGGGTGGATTACCTGATAATGTGAAGTGCCTCGACATCCGGAAATGTCCCGAGCTGCGAAAGATCGGCCCCGTGGCAGCGGGGCTGGAGAAACTCGATCTGGCGGAGTGTCAGCAGCTCCAGGCCCTTCCTGCCGGGGATCTCAAAACAGTGAAAGAAGCGTGGCTGGAGGGCTGTGCGAGTTTGAAGGAATTTGGGCCGCTGAAGGAGGCGGTTGGATCTCTGGAGACTTTGGTGTTGTATGGAGCCGGGGTGAAGGATCTAAACCCGGATTTGTTCGGTGAACCGGGCGACAATGTCGCAGTCGAGGTTCGGCAGTTTTTCAAGGCAAAAGATGAGCAGGGCACGGCCTGGCTTGCGGAATGCAAAGTCGTGGTTCTCGGGAATGGGGGTGTGGGAAAAACCGAGCTGGTCAGGGTCTTAAAGGGGCTAAAATACAACAGCAGCCAAATCTCCACGGACGGAATCCAGCTTTGGAAATGGGATGGGGATAAATTTCCGCCTTTTCTGAAGCAGGGCGTAACCCAACTTGACCTGAATATCTGGGATTTTGGAGGTCAGGATCTCTATCACAACACCCATCGTCTCTTTCTCGAAAGCCGGGCGGTTTTCCTCGTGGTGTGGCGGCAACCGAAAAAAGATGGTGAAGGAAAGGTGATTCCGTTCCGCAAAGAGCATCCCCACGATCCGATCCGGCCTTTGAACTACTGGCTGGATCAGGTCCATGCGGTTCATGGTACACAACCCAATGTGATCCTGGTAAGAACCGGGATGGATGAAGACGAGACCAATCCACCGGAAGAATGGAGAACTGAGGACCGGCCGGAATATCACAGTTTGCCCGTTTTCGAGGTGAGTTCCGCCACCGGAACACTCAACGGCTTAAAAGAAGCGTTACTCGAAGCGGTCCGGGTCGAACTGGGTGGCCACAAAGCGGTGGAGATCCCCAAGGGACGGCTCACCCTGCGGCGGCAGCTCGGAAAGTGGCAACCTTCACTGGAAGAGGGTGAGAAGATGGTGGACTCGCCAAAGCCCATCCTGCCGCTGCCCGAGTACACCACCCTGGCGCACCAGATTTTTGAGGAAGCTGAAATGGCGGCTCCCACAGAACTGGAAGTCGAAACCCAGTTGACGCAGTTTCACAACAGTGGAGCCATTTATTTTCCCCGCCAATGGGCCGGGCATGGCACGGAGTTTCCGGTGATCGTGGATCAACGCTGGGTGATCGATGGGATTTATGAATTAATCCGTGATGGCAAGGCTCGTGACGGCTTGATGTCCCGGCGGGGCGATGTCAGCAGTGATTATCTGGCGAAAGTGTGGAACCAGGTGATGGGTGAAAACGGTGCGCCCCGGTACGATGGTAACGCCCAAAAGGCGATGAAGCAGTTTATGTTAAGTTGCGGCCTTTTGATTGATGGTGGTCGTGATCGTTTTGTATTCCCCGAGTATTTGCCCGATTGGGAAACGCTGGTGGACACCGGTGCGGAAAACTCCCCGGTCAAAACAGTGGCGCAAGCGAGCGAAGCTACGGTGCGCAAGTATTGGATGAAACATCGGGCGCTCGGGCTCGGATTTGGGTGTCTGTTGGTCGGCGAGATGGTGCGGAAATTTGGAAAGATCCCGGTGTTTCGCTACGGTGCGGTTGCTGAGGTCAAAGTGGGAAATCAATTTACGGATGGTGGTGAGCGGGAGGTTTTGATTAAAGTCGAGTGGTTTCGCGAAGAGGCGGAAAAACACTATCAGGGGGATATTATTTTATCGATCATAGGCGGGGCGGAAGCTGACCGGGAAGTCGTAGCGATGATGGATGAAATCTTGCAAAAACTTCCCGGCTTTCCGAAAGAACTCAACTTCACCCGGTTCGACGGTAGCGGATTGCAGTGGGCGGAAAATATCGACATCAAGATGCAGGTTCGCCCGAAAAAGGTGAATGCGATTGTGGGAATCTCCATGGCCGGGGAAGACAAGAACTATCCAGGGATCGGATTTTGGCCCCGGGTTCTGGAAGCGGAACTAAAAGCCGCGGCCCACGATAGATTTGAAGTGTTATGTTACAAAAGCGATGATGAACGCTCCACCGTGAGTGAGCTGACCAGGGATCTGACGAGAAGTGATTTGATGTTGGTGGTGGTCAGCCAGAAATATCTTTATTCCCCATACTGTATGGTGGAACTTTTTGAAGCGGCCAAATATCACCAAGCAGAAAACACCTTCAGTGATCCGCAGGCCTGGACCAAACGAATCTGGCCCCTGATTCTCCCGGACGCCAGAGAGAAGGAGTTGGCGAGGAAGGAAGAGAAAAAAGACATGACTACGATGACCATGCGGGAGGAATGGGTCAGGACGTGGGTACGGGAGGGATCAGACTATGAAAGGAAAATGATCGAGGTCTTTGGCAGCAAAAAAGCAGCGCTAGAAAACTCAGCCAACAAACACGTTTACGATTCGTGGATGCGATTTGCCTGTGAGAGTGAAACCGAAACCGCCAAAGTGCTCGACGCCATCAATGACTCGCGGACGACAAACTGTTGGCAGCCTGTTGATCCACCTGCGCATTTGGCTGGGGAGGATCTGCGGAGATGGGCTGCCCAAAATGTAAAACCACTCATTGAGCGGATCGTGAAGGAAATGGACCAGATCATTGCCCGCCAGCAAGGCGAAACGCTATAAATGGCCTGTGATCGTACCCTGAGTGCCTTGCCATTTCCTATTTTCCGAATGGGTCGGCTCTGGAATCATTCCCGTTGGAATTGCGCTACCAGACCGCTGGCAGCCTGACAAGGGGATGATTTTTTGCTGCAAAAGCGCTGTCCCCTGCGGCAAAAGCGCTGTCCCCTGCGGCAAAAGCGCTGTCCCCTACGGCAAAAGCGCTGTCCCCTACGGCAAAAACGGTGTCCCCTACGGCAAAAACGCTGTCCCCTACGGCAAAAACGGTGTCCCCTACGGCAAAAGCGCTGTCCCCTGCGGCAAAAGCGCTGTCCCCTGCGGCAAAGGCGCTGTCCCCCGCGACAAAAACGCTGTCCCCTGCGGCAAAAACGGTGTCCCCTACGGCAAAAGCGCTGTCCCCTGCGATAAAAAAACTGTCCCCTGCGACAAAAAATAGTGGATTTCGACCTTGCGAAATCTTCCGATGCCTGATGTGGCGCATCTTTCTTGCAGTTCGCAAATTTTTGCAAATTCCGCTACGGAACCTCAAAACAGGGTCGATAGTTTCTACTTGTGATCTACTTCGATAACAACGCAACGACCCAAACCGATCCTGCCGTGTGCGAGGCCATGGCCCCGTGGCTCCACGAGCAGTACGGCAATCCCTCGGCCGGCTATCGCTTCGGCAAACAGGCTCGCAAAGCCATCTCCCAGGCCCGCGAACAAGTCGCCGCCCTCATCGATGCGGCTCCCGAGGAAATCATCTTCACCAGTGGAGGCACGGAATCGAACAACACCGCGATCCTTTCGGCGATACGAATCTGGCCGGATCAGAAACTACTTGTCACCAGCAGCGTCGAGCACAGTGCGATTTACGAAGCGCTCGGTTTTTTCGATCAAACAGGGTACAGTCGACGACTCAACAGGGTACAGTCGGATGGCAAACTCGATCTCGAAGAATGGCGGGCGACCCTGGGTGAAGCCCCGGCAGCCTTTTGCAGCTTGATTTGGGCGAATAACGAGACCGGAGTCATCAGCCCGATCATCGCAGCAGCGGAAATCGCCAATGATGCCGGGGTCTATTTTCATACCGATGCGGTTCAGGCGGTCGGGAAAATCCCCGTCTCGGTTAATGCCGCGCCGATCCATTCGCTGGCGATGTCGGCGCACAAATTTCATGGGCCCAAAGGCATCGGCGCTCTTTATGTGAATCAACACACCCGCTACCAGCCGCTTCTTTTCGGCGGGGGCCAGGAGGACGAGCGCCGCTCCGGGACCGAAAATGTCGCGGCCATCGTGGGGATGGGAAAAGCGGCAGAACTGGCGGCCGCCCGACTCGAACAATCCAAAAAAATCGCTGCACTCCGCGATGAATTTGAAACTAAAGTGTCCGCCGCGGTCGAGGGAATTGAAATAAATGGGCGCCGGGAAGACCGGCTTCCCAATACATCAAATCTCTATTTCCCTGGAGTGGATGGAGAGGGATTGCTGATCCTGCTCGACGAGGCTGGACTTTGTTGTTCACCGGGTTCCGCTTGCAGCACCGGGGCCGTCAAACCCAGCCGAATCCTACGAGCCATGGGGCATTCAGCCTCCCGGGCGCGGAGCAGTGTCCGCTTTTCACTGTCCCATCTTACCACGGATGATGAGGTGGCCCGAGCCGTAGATCTGATCAAAACGGCGGTGGGGAAATTGAGGATCATCCTGCCCTCCGGCAGTGTGGCGAAGAGTAAACCCGCCAAATGAATTCCCGGAAAGCCTGATAAATGCAAGGTTTTCGTTGACCATATCGTACTTTGCGGGCAACCTACGCGCTCACAAAATCGCTAGTCAAATGCCAGCAAAAATATACACAGACAAAGACGCCGATCTGAGCGTTTTGAAAGACATGACTCTCGCCGTGATTGGCTTTGGGTCGCAGGGACACGCACACGCTCTCAACCTGAAAGACAGTGGCGCTAAAGTTATCATCGGGCTCACTCCCAAGAGCAAGTCACGCAAAGTGGCTCAGGATTTTGGGTTCGAGGTTATGGACACCGCCGACGCTGCCGCAGCGGGAGATGTGATATTCATGGCCGTGCCAGATACCAAAATCGCCGCGATTTACAAGGAGAGCATCGAGAAACACCTCACCAAAGGCAAGACCCTTCTCTTCAGCCATGGGTTTGCGATTCACTTTGGAACCGTCACCCCACCAGCAGACGTCAACGTCATCATGGTTGCTCCCAAGGGCCCCGGGCACACGGTGCGCAGCCAGTTTGTCGAAGGCAAGGGAGTGCCAACTCTGATTGCCATCCATCAGGATCCGGGACAGAAAAATGCCAAGAAAATCGCCCTGGCCTGGGCGAAGGGAATCGGCGGTACTCGCGCGGGAGTTTTCCAGACTGACTTCAAAGAAGAAACCGAAACCGATCTCTTTGGAGAGCAGGCAGTACTTTGTGGCGGGGTTTCTGCTCTTATCACCGCAGGATTCGAGATCCTCGTTGAAGCTGGATATCAGCCAGAGATGGCCTACTTCGAGTGTCTCCACGAAATGAAATTGATCGTCGACATGATCAACGAGTCCGGTATTTCTGGCATGCGTTTCTCTATTTCGGAGACGGCTGAGTATGGAGATGTTACCGTCGGACCAAAGATCATCGATGCCGCTACCAAGAAGAGAATGGCCCAGGTTCTCAAGCGGATCCAAAATGGTCAGTTCGCCAAAGAGTGGATCCAGGAGGATGCAGATGGGCAGCCCAATTTCAAGGCTCTCCGCAAAATCGGGGAAGAGCACGAAATTGAAAAAGTCGGCAAGCGCCTCCGTGCCACGATGCCATGGCTCAAGAAACGTGACCTCAAGGGTGCCCAGGCAGCCTACTATTAGGCCTAACCGTTGATCAAAAATTGATTCAAGCAAAAAGCCGGTACCTCTAAGGCACCGGCTTTTTTCGTAACCAAACAAGAAACACAACTAACTAACTGAGCTGCCACCCCCTTGCGGGGATGGCAGCAAACCAGTCAGAAAGCAACCGAGACTAAACTACTAAATATCAGTTGCTTCTTCGTTTAGATCAGCAAATCCCACGCCAAGTTCTGACTTTATTTTCTTATTTTGAAGGAAGCTGAAGGCCCGAAGTGAATTCTGGTTGATTAGGTGAGCGAAGGGACGCAACATCATGCGGCTCATGATCGACTCAGCTCAAACCCGTTCAACAGAAACTGCGGACAATCCCGGCGGCACTGTGAAGCCAACTTTCCGTGAAGCCCTTCGATTTTGGGGGAAGCTTGGTCTGATCAGCTTCGGGGGACCGGCCGGGCAGATTGCCATCATGCACACCGAGTTGGTGGAGCGGAAAAGGTGGATCAGCGAAAACCGCTTTCTCCATGCTCTAAATTTCTGCATGTTACTCCCCGGACCCGAGGCCCAGCAGCTCGCGATCTATGTCGGCTGGCTGCTCCACCGCACCCGGGGAGGAATAGCCGCCGGAGTTCTCTTTGTTCTCCCAAGCGCCCTTTTGATTTGGATCCTCAGCTATATCTATGTGATTTATGGCCATATCTTCTGGGTAGAGGCGATATTCACCGGGCTGAAACCGGTCATCCTGGCCGTGGTCGCAGCGGCGGTAATCCGGATCGGGAAAAAGGCCCTCAAAAACCGAATCATGTGGGTGATCGCAACACTGGCCTTTGTGGCGATTTTCTTTTTTAAAGCACCTTTCCCAGCGATAGTCATCGGTGCCGGATTAACCGGCTGGCTCGGCAGCAGGCTTTACCCAGACCTCTTTGTCACTCTAATAGGACACGATGAAGTTCTGACGAGCGGCGCGTCCCAAGTTGACTTCGCCCCATCGCCGAAGCCAACCCCAGCCCGGACTCTGAAAGTTTTCGCGATCTGCGCGATCCTGTGGGCCACCCCGATTTTTATCGCTGGTCAGGTACTTGGCTGGCAACATACGGTGACAAAAGAAGGGATTTTTTTCAGCAAAGCGGCTACGGTCACCTTTGGCGGAGCCTACGCGGTGTTGCCTTATGTCGCCCAACAGGCAGTGGACTTTCAATGGCTCGCACCCCACCAGATGCTCGATGGTCTTGCCCTCGCTGAAACCACACCGGGGCCGTTAATTATGGTATTGCAGTTCGTCGGTTTTATCGGTGGCTGGCAGCACCCTGGCGACCTATCCCCCTTACTGTCAGCAACCCTTGGAGCACTAATAACGTCGTGGGTGACCTTTGTTCCCTGCTTTTTATGGATTTTTCTAGGGGCTCCGTATGTGGAGCAACTTCACGGTCATGCCGGTTTGACTGGTGCCCTATCCACGATAACGGCAGCGGTGGTTGGGGTGATTTTGAATCTGGCCGTCTGGCTCGGGATCCATGTCCTCTTCCCAACCGACCTCCCCTCGAATTGGTTTGGAATAGTGATCTGCACAATAGCTTTTATCGCGATGGTTCGATGGAAAATCGATGTTCACTGGATCGTTATTGTGGGATGTATCATCGGCGTTTTGCACTATTTTGTGATGACATTATAGAGAAAATGAACTGGAGAGCACTAGTCTTCCTCCCCATTAACTGCGCCTTCCAACCACCAACTCGAAGGCACCTTCCCCCACAACATCGTCTGGAAGCCAGCCCTAAATTGCCCCGATACACTGCCCGGATTGGACAGTATTTAGTCACTGACTTCCCGCGACACTATAACCGAGAGTCTAAACTGGTTTTTCCTTTTTCTCTCTAGGCTTGTTTTTTTGAGCCTCTTTTTCGTCCAATTTAGCCAGAACTTCGGCCTCGACTTCGCGGTAGAGAGCTTCGTCGTCTCTTAAGACATCTTTTACGGCATCCCTACCCTGAGCGATCTGGGTACCTTTGTAACTCATCCAAGAACCACGCTTTTGAATGATTTCGTGTTCAATGGCAAGATCCAAAAGAGAACCGGCGGCAGAGATCCCCTCATTGTACATAATATCAAACTCGGCCTCACCATAAGGCGGGGCGACTTTGTTCTTAACAATCTTCAGCTTGGTACGATTGCCCACAACCTGACCATCCGCACTTTTAATGGAGCCAATTCGCCGAATGTCACAACGGACGGAACTGTAAAATTTCAACGCCCGTCCTCCTGGGGTCGTTTCAGGGTTGCCAAACATGACCCCGATTTTTTCGCGGATCTGATTGGTGAAAATCACGATGGTCTTGGCTTTCGAAATCATGGCGGTGAGCTTTCGAAGGGCGGCGCTCATCAGTCGAGCTTGAGCACCAACTGTTGCATCCCCAATCTCTCCATCCATCTCCTGTTTCGTCACTAGAGCGGCAACGGAATCAAGCACAATTACATCCAGGGCATTTGATCGGACGAGGGTTTCGACAATACGCAGTGCCTCCTCCCCTGAATTGGGCTGAGAGACAAGGAGTTCTTCAATATTTACCCCAAGACGCCTTGCGTATTCGGGATCCAGCGCATGTTCCACGTCAACAAATCCAGCGAGACCACCGGCTTTTTGAGCCTGGGCAATTACCGTCAATGTTAGTGTGGTTTTACCTGATGATTCAGGTCCAAAAATTTCAACAATACGGCCACGAGGGAATCCACCGGCTCCCAAGGCACGGTCAATTAAAAGATTGCCAGTGGGGATAGTTTCGATATCCATCCGACTGTCGTCGCCCAATCGCATAATGGCAGCTTCTCCAAAATCTTTTTGAATTTGCGATATCGCCAACTCCAGATTCCTCGCCCGGGCTTGAGTTGTTTTATCATCTTTATCTGCATTCTTTGCCATAGAAGTTGCGGTTTCTAATTTTGAAGACTTCACCGAATCTTTTGGTGATGAAGTTTTTTGATTTTCTTTTGTGCCCACAGGTTTAGGTG
>JBGSJM010000189.1:0-7530 GCA_041742015.1 Verrucomicrobiales bacterium
GCTTCGCCAAAGCGGCGGCGAGACGCCACCGCTACGTCGGGCGTTGCAATCGAAGGGAGAAAACGACTTTTTGCGTCAACGTCCGTTTAGTCTTACTCTTTTCCTCTGCTTCCTCGAATCGGCGGCGTCCCCCAAAAAAGATCTCGACACCTTTCCTGGCTTTTTGTTAACTTTTCCGTGATCCATCGGCAGTCAGGAAATCAAAATTTTTTCACCACCCATGGTTATTCACTTGGAAAAGCCGCAATTTTCCATATTTGGTCCACTCCGCGACCAGGGGCGGCAGCTTGTCCCATTTCGTAGTGCCTCATTTACCCGATCCACTCCTCACCAACTGATCCAGTGGGCTCACCACTCCAAGTCCGTTGACTCCAATAGCCACATGCAAGTAGATCTCCGTCGTGGTGATGTCCTCGTGTCCCAGTAAGTCCTGGATCGTTCGCAGGTTTCTTTCTCCGCGATCTCCGCGCCTCCGCGTGAGCCCCTATCATCCTGGCTGGCGCAACCCGGCCACCGGAATACTCACGCGGAGACGCGGAGGGCTTTCGAAGGAGGTGGTTTCTTTCTTCTACGCGAAGGCACAGTCCTCCTCTAAGCCAGTCCAAATACCACTTGATGGCGTCTTCCCATTGCTCCAGTTGCCAGCGCTCCCGTTGCTGACCTTCGCCGAGTACCTCGTAGCGCCAAAAAGTCCGAGCCGCCTCGGTCGTGAGGACGCTGGAGAAGTGCGGATGGCGTGATATATCAGGGACAGTGACGCACCCAAATTCCCTCTGTCCCAAACACCCTGATAGACGTCCATTTCTGGAGAAATTCCTTGCCAGATCAGGGATTTTCCGACATTGTTGCTCCCAGACCTCTCGTGGATATCACCTCGGGAGGTCATACGAATAAATACTGTTGGACGAAAAATTTCTTTGAAATTTAAATGCGGAGGAGAGTGCCCCGGGTTTGTTTAGGTTAATGGTTGCTTTTTTGAGCATGATGTTCATTATTGCGCAATCAAAGCAACCGTCAATGACATTTTGCGGGAATGGCGTGACCTCTGGCCCGGTGGTTTGAGTGATGAGGAGTATTCCACTCTTAATTACATCGCCCACTGCCGCCACGGTGAACTGGGGTTTAATGCCGCCAAATGCGATCAATGCCACAACCTGGAGTGGTATCCGAGTTCCTGTGGGAATCGGCATTGCCCCAATTGCCTCGGACCCCGCCAGGCGCAATGGTCGGAAAAGGTTTGTGAACGCCTCCCGGATTGCCCGCATTTCCACACCGTGTTCACCGTGCCGGATCAGGCCCGCTCCTTCTTTGCGCTGAACTACGAAACTGCGGTGAATCTGCTCTTTGCGGCGGCGACCGATACCCTGAAGCAATTCCAAGCCAACAACTGGGGAGTGGAGGGTGGATTCTTCGGGGTCTATCACTCGTGGGGCAGCCGGATGAACCGCCATCCCCATCTCCACATGCTGGTCAGCTCGGGTGGACGGGACATTAAGACAACCGAGTGGAAACAGGCCCGGCCCACCTATCTTTTCCCGGTCAAAGCGCTGTCGCGGGTCTATGGCGCGATCTTTATCCGGAAACTCGAAGAGCTGGATGCGGAGGCCGCCATGGAATGGCCGGATGGATTAAGGTGCCAAAGAGGCAGGCTTAAAGTAAGAAAAGAGAATTGGACTTCTCGAAAATATCTCATTGCAAACGTTTTATAAACCAATGAGCACGACCTTTTGACTGCCCTTGATTATGTTTAAGGCCTGATCCCACCGATTTCCGGCACCATTCCGCCCGTTTTTTCACACACTCAAAAGCCCTGATTTCGAGCGAACGCCCGTTGGTTTGCGGTTCGCGAGAGGTCGCGATTTGGAATGGTAGCAGACGGCGGGGACTGACTATTAGGGGAACAAAAACGTTGATTATCTGAAGATATTTATGTTTGACTTTGGGTCCGTAACAGCCTGTCTGGGACAGTTTTCAGAACGGCTGAATCGCCGTTTTAGGGTTTAATTTAACTCACCTTTTCCACTTCGGGACACCTCGCCTTTTTCGGCGGCAACGACACCACCTTGCGTTTGCTTTGCTTCTCCTGTTTCTTGATGTCTCGATAAATTGCCTCAAAGTCGTAATTTAACTTTGCCGCGTATTCTTCGCGGACTCGGCGAACTTCCTCAACTATTTCGTCTTTCCACATAACTTCAAATTCCTAAAAGCTCTTCTGGTGTGCAGATTACGGGCGGCTCAAATCCCGCCGCCCGACAAAACTTCCCGATTCCGACTTGCATTTCGGCATTGGCGATATGCTTGCAGTTCCAAGTCAATAAGTAATCCATGCCATGGCTGGTGGCAACGGCAATATGCAACGCGTCGATTTTCCCTTTTTCCGGTATCGGACCTTTTTCCACCAAAGCACGGGCTAATTCAAACGCTTCCGGATTTGCCGCCAGCAAAGCAATTCCTTCAAGCGCCTCCAGCCGCTTTTGTGCCATCGCCCCGTCTCCGGCGCTCGCTTCTTGAATCACAAACTGCGACGTGTATAAATCGAAATCCCTTCGCCGCGTCTCCCACCACTCGATTGTGATTTGTTGATGAGCGGCAAGAATTAAATCCCGGCTTGGTCGCGCCGTCAAATAACTGACAACGGTGGTTTCAAGCAAGGTTACGGCGATGCCACCCACCACAATGAACCGCACGCCGCTACTTGCGAGCAAGACCAACAGTTTTTCGAACGAGGGTTCCATCATTTTGGAGGGGAGCCAATCGCCGCCGCGCAGCATCTGAGCGTTGCGCTGGAGCATCGCAAGCCGTTGGAACACTGGAACATGGCTCAGGGATCCGCCAACTCGCTTTTTGAGCACTTCTGTGAATTGATTCATACTCGGCATCATTCTATAAGCGAAATGGCTAAAGTGAGCAAAAAGATTTTTAGCAACTAGACTGATTTACAAACAGCCGCCCAACTACACCAATTCTGGAAGCGCCTTCCACTCATCGACCAGAAAGTGGGGACGCCCACTCAAATCGGTCACCGTGGTGGTGTGCGGATTGATCCCCATGTTCTGGTACATGGTCGCAAAGACTTCGCCGAAATGAACGGGGCGATCTGCGATTTCCCCTCCCTGGCGGTCTGTGGCTCCGATGACCTGCCCGGTTCGCATCCCCCCGCCGGCGAGCAGGGCAGTTCCAACCCGGGGCCAGTGGTCCCGTCCACCGTCTTTGTTGATGTTGGGGGTCCGTCCAAATTCGCCCCAGGCGACCACGGTCACATCATCAGCCATGCCCCGATCATGCAGATCGTTGATTAAGGCAGCGAGGCCCTGGTCAAACAGCGGGGCATGGGAGATCATGCCTTCGCGGTGTTTACTGTGGAAATCCCAACGGCCAAAATTCAGTGTGACGCAGCGTGCTCCGGCCTCGACGAGACGGCGAGCGAGGAGAAAGTGTTCGAGATTTCGGGGGGCGCCATCCCCCACATTTCTGGCATCTCCCTTGCCGTAGCGCTCCCTGGTTTTGGGATCCTCCTTCTCCAGATCAAAGGCGTTGGCCAGTTTACTGGAAGTGAGCATGCCAAAAGCCTGTTGATGAAATTCATCGAGCCCTTCCATCAAACCCGAAGAGTCGGACGCCCGCCTGAAATGATCGAAGGAATTGAGCAGCCCCTGCCTTTCATTTAACCGCCCCAGGGTGAGGTGCCCCAGCTTCATTTCGCTGGCGGTTTCATTCATCGGCTTGAAGGCACCCTCGCCAAATCCCAGAAATCCGGGTGTGCCGGATGATCCATAAGGCGGGTGCCCGGCTTTCGGCGCAAGTCCGATATAGGGAGGAATCGCCGGATCGCGAGAACCCATCAAATGCGAGGTGACCGAACCAATTGAGGGCCAGCCGCCCGAAGGTTGACCAACCAAATCCAGCGATGACCCCACTTTTCCGGTGTAACACATAAAGGAATCGTGGCTGCCGTTGGGAGCGCCATACAGCGAACGAATTGGCACCAGTTTGTCCATGCATTTGGCCAGATTTGGCATCAGCTCGCAAATCTCGATGCCCGGGACATTGGTCTTGATCGGGAGAAACTCGCTGCGAATCCCGGAAGGGGCATCCAGCTTCATATCAAAGGTCTCCTGGTGGGAAGGCGCACCCGCCATGTAGATCATGATGATGGCCTTTTTCGAATTGCGGAGGCCGGAGGTCTGTTCTGCCTGGAGCAATTGTGGCAGCGACAGGCCGCCCATGCCGAGTGCCCCGAGTTTCAGGAAATCTCTGCGGGATCGACCATCACAAAGTCGGGAACTGCTTGAACCTTCTATCGATATCATAATCTAAAAAGTACGTTCGCCGCTTAGGAAACCAGTTGCGAGCGATTTCCCATGGCCTTTCTGCGTGCCACCCCGATTGCGTAAATTTGCCCCGGATTCGATCTTTTTCAGGTTGCAAATCAAGGGGAATCGCGAAATTCTCTGCACATGCAAACCAGTCCTGTTACGCCTGCTGAATTAAGGCAGTCAGTTATTGCGGTCCCGCCTTTGGCCAGAACCGCAGCCTTCAAATTTAATTCCGCTGAAAACCAAAAGATCGTCCGCCATATCGAGCAGGGCGGCGTTCGTATCCTTCTCTACGGGGGAAATGCCAACTTTTACCATATCCGTCTCAGCGAATATGCCGAAATCCTATCCGGGCTGGTTGATGTGGCCGGGAAAGACACTCTCGTGATCCCCTCGGTTGGTCCCGCTTACGGCCTGATGATGGATCAAGCGGAGATCCTGAAGGATTTTGACTTTCCCACCGTGATGGCCCTGCCTCACCAGGGGATTACCTCTTACGACGGCGTGGAGACTGGTTTGCGGCATTTTGCAAAAGCATTTGGCAAGCCGATAGTCCTTTACATCAAACACGATGGTTACCTCAATATCGAAAACGTGAAGCGACTCGTTGACGATGGCCTGGTGTCCTTCATCAAATATGCCGTGGTCCGGGAGGATACTTCGAACGATCCCTACTTGCGCAAACTCATCGAAGTGGTTGATCCCGCCATCATCGTCAGCGGGATTGGCGAGCAGCCTGTCATCCCCCATCTGCGCGATTTTGGTCTCGGTGGCTTCACCTCGGGTTGTGTCTGCGTGCGGCCAGATTACAGCGCTAAAATGCTAAAAGCTGCTGTCGCAGGGGATTGGGCGGCGGCGGAAGAAATCCGCAAGAAATTCGTGGGTCTCGAAGATTTGCGCAACCAGATCAACCCGATCCGAGTTCTGCACGATTCCCTGGCTCTGGCCGGAATCGCCGAAACCGGCCCAGCCGTGCCATTTCTCAGCAATCTGGGAGAAAGCGACCAGACCCGGGTCAAGGCTGCCGCCCTCGCCCTGCTTAACAGCTAAGGAACCCATGTTCACCGGAATCGTCGAGGAATGTGGAGAAGTCACCAGCTTTGAAACGGTCGAGACCGGGGCTCGGCTCAAGGTAAAATCCACCTTTTCCGGCGAGGTCGCCCTGGGTGAAAGTATCGCCGTAAATGGAGCCTGCCTCACCGTCACCGGGGTGGATGCCGATGGCTCGATGAATTTTGACCTGCTCCACGAAACCCTGCGCCTGACCAATTTGGGAGACCTCCGCGCCAAGTCGATCGTCAACCTGGAGCGCTCCCTGCGGGTGGGGGACCGGCTCAGCGGGCATTTTGTGCAGGGCCATGTGGATGCCTGCGCGGAACTCCTTGCCCTTGAGAAACACGGCCCGGACCATCGTCTCCAGATCAAATTGCCCGCCGCCTTCCAACACTTCGTCGTTTACAAGGGATCGATCTGTGTCAACGGCATCAGCCTAACCATTGCCGAGTTGGCGGAAGAAAGTTTTACCATCTGGATCATCCCGCACACCTACGAGGTCACCAATCTAAAATCCATGCGCCCGGGAGACCGCGTGAATCTGGAATTTGATCTGCTGGCCAAACACCTCGCCCGACTTCAGGAGTGCCGGTCCAAAGGTCTCCCAGACTAAAGTCGAGTTGCGAAAGGACTCTTAGAGCGGAACTTTTTCCTAACTAAAGCCTGTATGACGCACCGCACTCATTGGATGGCACTATCAATTGTGCTGACGACGGCCTGGCTGTTTTCATGTTTCAAATCAAGCTACTTGTGGATTCGCTATGGCGGGCGAGACACGGAGGTTTACGTTAGGGTTGGAGGCTTCTTCATGCAATGCTACAACGTTCCGGAAACACATTTCGACTTTAGGCTAGAAAGCGCTTCAGTTACGGCCTCCCTGAAAGAGCGGATTTTTTGCACAATACCTTATCCAATTATCGATTTTGATCCACCGAGCTCATTCGGTTTTTCCATTCCATTTTGGAACTTTGCCTTGTTGATAACACTTTACTTGTGGGTCTCCAAACTAGTGAAAACCGGAAATAGGAGTGACAGCGGCTTAGTTTAACTTGATTAATTATGTCGACGATAGCGACGATAGGGGTAGGGACGGAGCATTGATTTGCTCAGCCCCTCCCTCCGGCTCTCCTGTCAGTGGTTTGCTCAAAAGCAACCTGCCCTGACACGGATGTCCCGAATCCGCCGGAAACATGCCTGTGGCAGCGACCGGGAAGTGGATCTATGATAGGAAATGGTTCTTGCCCAAAAATATGGTTCGCGGACTTTACCAAAAATTACCCTCTCGGGAGTTGGGACTTTGGGGAGTTCATAAAATGAGGTAGATGAGACAGCCGGATGAAACAGGAGGCAAACAGATGATCCAGAGCACACAAATCAGGACACTTTTTCGAAAAAGGTTTCCGCGTCCTTCGGGAGTAATTCTGGGGCAAATTCTCATGGTTCTGGGATTTTCCGCTGGCGGAGCCCTGGCAGAGACTCCTCCAGCTCCGGTCTTGACTGTGCTTGCGGAGAGGTCGGAGGGAGTTATGCGCAGTCTTTCCCTGACCGGTTCTGCTACCGCAAGGCGTCAGGCGAGGCTCTCTTCCCGGGCCACCGGGCTCGTCATGGAGATGAAAGTGGATGCCGGAAGTTTCGTGAAGAAAGGCGACATCCTCATGACTCTGGATCAACGTCTGGCTGAGATCACTCTTGAGGGCGTCGAAGTGGAGATTGGGCGAGCGCAAATCGAGTTGAAAGAGGCACAACGACAGGCCAAAGAAGTGGAAAATCTCGTTGCCACCGGAGGCATCTCCCGGTCTGAAGGTGAAGTTCTGAAAGCGGCTGCCAAAGTGCGTGAATCAGCACTACAACAGCTCCTGGTCCGGAAAGACGAGCAAATCGAGTTGATCGCACGCCACCAACTCGTCGCCCCATTTACCGGTGTGGTGAGCCGGAAACTTGCGGAAGAAGGGGAATGGGTCCCCACAGGCACGCCGGTCGTGCAACTGGTCGAGACGGAGAGTCCTCGCTTTGATCTTCAAGTGCCTCAGGAACTGCTGACCAGCGTCACCAAAGCGGAAAAGGTCGTAGTGAAGCTGGATGCTTATCCGGGATACGTCCTCGCAGCTCGCATTGACGTGTTGGTTCCGGTTAAAGACACGGTTTCCCGAACCTTTCTCGT
>JBGSJM010000190.1:0-11984 GCA_041742015.1 Verrucomicrobiales bacterium
TGGGCCACACCCGGAGCGAGGGTCATATGAGAAACACCTGGGTCTTCTCCCATTCCCTTAAAGGCACTAATCATCCCGATCACGGTTCCAAAAAGTCCAATCATCGGGGCGACCCGGCTGATATCGTTTAGGTAACTAATCCGATTATTAAGTATACTAGCCTGACGGGTTCCTTCGGCTTCGGTCACTTCCCGAACCTCATCAAAACTGGCGGTCGGGTTTTTGGTGGCAAAATCCAGGGTTTTGTAGACGATTCTAGCAATACATTCGTTTTCCCGATTACAAACTGCGATCAGTCCTAGGTAGTCCTGTTTCCGAATCAGTGCATCTGCAGCATTCATAAATTTATCACTTACCACTGTGCCCTGACGGATCGTGAAAGTGTAGAAAACAATCAAAACCATTGCCAAGAAGGAGAGTGCAGCAAGGGGGATCATTAACATGGGGCCGCCATCTAAAAATAGTTGCCGCAGATTCTGAGCCATGCTCGTTTTTGAAACCTCAATGACCGGTTCCACTCCGCCTTCCTGAGCGATGACCGAAATCTGGGTGAAAAATCCAATGAAGAGAACCATCCCGAGTGTTAATCCACGGAACGATAGCCTCGTCAGGACTGATCTGATGTCACTTCGCATATTGATTTCAAAAGGTAAAGGAATGGTTGAAAAAGGTGTCTTTAATAATTCTAGACGGGTTGCTGTCGAATCTAGCCGAGTTATCGCCCCCATGCAAATAAACGTCTCGGTGGCCTGAATCCTGAAATAATTTCAATCGAGAACAACCAGACAGACCATACTTTCCAAAAATAGTAAGCAGAAAACTCCTGGGCAAGTGATCAAGATGTCATTCTTTTTCATGAACCTGAGAGCGGCTTGCTTTCTTTTGATTCCGATTGAGAATTCTTGCTTTGATGAAATGTCTTATCTTTTTCAGCTTTATCCTTGGGTTGACTCCATTGGCTTATTCAGGAACCCATTTCGAAGAATGTGGATGGGAAACCTGCGCATGTAAGAAGAATCTTTTTGACTTGCGATCCCAACTGGACTCCCGCAAAGGAGAGCGTCCGCTCGGAAATGGTCGACAATATGCGCGGGATCGGTTGATCGACGTGAGTCATCAAAAAATTGAGTTTACCCCGGATTTTAAGGAAAGGTCCCTTTCCGGCATCTCCACCATCCAATTTGCCCCGATCGCAAAGCCACTTGAGCAGTTGCGGCTCGATGCCTATGATTTGACAGTGCAAAAACTGGAATCCTCTCATCCGATTGAATCATGGAACAATGACGATAAGGTGATCGTAGTTGAATTTAAAAAGCCGATTCCAACGGGTGAAAAAGCGATTGTAACAATCCATTACTCCGCCGAGCCGCAGGATGGGCTTTTCTTCCGGACCGAGGCTATGGGCTACCCAGCAGGCGACGACCATTTCTGGACCCAGGGAGAACCTGAAAAACATCGCCATTGGTTTCCGGGGTATGATTATCCGAACGAGCGTTTTACAACAGAGGTAACCTGCCATGTTCCCGAGGACATGGTGGTGCTATCGAATGGGACTTTGATTAGTGACACGGTGACCAACAAGATTCGCACGACCCATTGGCACCAACAGAAGGAACACGTCAATTATCTGATTTCAGTAATCGCTGGGCACTTCAAAAAACTTCAGGCGATGCATGGAGAGGTTCCGCTGGGCTTTTACACCACACCATCTCATTTTAATGAGGCCGAAAATTCGTTTCGGGATACGGCGAAAATTCTGAGTTTTTTGGAAAAGGAAATCGGAGTACCTTATCCCTGGGCGAAATACGACAATGTTTGTGTGGCTGATTTTGTGGCTGGAGGAATGGAAAATACCAGCATCACGACTTTAACCACAGGAACGCTTTTTGCCATCGATAGCGAGAACATCCACTCATCCCATCGGCTGGACGCTCACGAAGCCACTCATCAGTGGTTTGGCGACCTTTTGACCTGCAAGGATTGGTCAAATCTTTGGCTTAACGAAGGGTTTGCGACTTACTACACCCACCTCTATGACGAGCACAAGTCCGGAAGAGACGAGATGCTTTATGGTTTGTTTAAAGATGGTGAAGGAGTCTTGAATAGCAAAGATGAAAAACCCATTGTGTGGAGGGGGTTTACCGATCCCATGGAGCAGTTTGATTATCGCGCCTACCCAAAAGGAGGCTGGGTCCTGCACATGCTCAGGAGCAAATTTGGACCAGATCTATATCGAAAGTGCATCAAAACCTATGTCGAGCGCCATCAGTTTAAAAATGTTGAGACTGCCGATCTGAAAGTGGTTTTCGAAGAGTTGACCGGTCAATCGTTGGACGAATTTTTCGACCAGTGGGTTTACCATGGAGGGGTGCCGCTTTTGGATGTGTCCTATGATTGGGATGGCAAGGCGAAGAAAGCTAAACTAAACGTCAAACAGACCCAAAAAGTGTCGGATAAAGTCCTACTGTTCGATTTTGAGCTACCGCTTCGGTTTGTGGATGAAGCCAATCAAGTTCACAATCGAACGGTCCGCATTCAGCGGGATACGGAAGATTTTTCCTTTGCCCTGCCATCAAAGCCGAAAATTGTTCGGATTGACCCGGACCTCACCGTGCTTACGCGCGTTAATTTCCGGCCCCCGTCTGAACTGATTCTTAGTCAACTCAGTCGGGCAGATGATATGATGGGGCGTCTTTTGGCAATAGTTTCACTTCGTGACCAAAAAAACAAAAAGTCAGAAGAATGGCTCAAGACACATCTCAATAAAGATTCGTTCTACGGAGTCAGAATCGAGGCGGCCCGGGTTCTGGCCTCCCACCAAAGTCCGGCCGCCTACGAAATCCTGAAGAGTTCCCTCAAACAGGAAGATGCCAGAGTCAGAAGCGAGGTGGTTCGGGCGCTCGGAAGCTATTTTTCGCCTGAAGCCCTTGAGGTGTTAAAATCGGTCGCCACTAATGAAAAAAACCCTGAGATCGTTGCCATTGCCATCGGATCAATCGGGAAATATCCCGTCACAGAGGTGGCCAGCACCCTGGAGGCAAGTTTGGAGCGGGAGTCTTATCGGCATCGCATCGCGGTGAGCGCGATTCGGGCGATTCGCAATCTGAGTGATCCAAACTATATCCCTGCCCTTAAAACCCATTTAGAAGCGAAAAAATCCAAGTTTTCGACCGCTGATTTGGGCGATGCTCTGGAGGTTTTAGCCTACCTGTCGAGGGATTCGGATAATGAAAGCAAGTCTGGCGTTTTGGAGCTTCTTTCCCCAATGGTAAATCATCCCAATCCCGCGTTTCGAAGTAATGTATTTCGGGCCATGGGCACGCTTCAAGACAAACGAGCGCTTCCGATTCTCCAGTCTTTTGCCAGGGTTGGTGCAGAGCATGATCCGACTGCAAAAGCTGCCACTGAAGCGATCAAGGAGATCAATGCCGGGAAAAAGCAAGTTGATGAAGTTCGTGATCTAAGGGAATTGGTGTTTAAACTCCAAAAAGAGGTTGAGCGACTGGCTGGAAAAGTGAAGTAAGGGAGAACTTTATATTTCGACCGGTGTTTCTTAAGGGACCGAATGCCCCAAGGACTAAAAATTATTTCATTCATCGTTTTCACGGCCACAATGTGTCCTGCGGATGAATATGAGCCTGAAACACCTGAAACCGCCGATTTCGCAGCACTCGTCACGCAATCACCCTTTAACCGGCCCCTGAATGTGAGTGGGTCTCTTGTTTTAACCGGGATCGCACAAATTGACAATCAACAGGTCGTCACTCTCCTTGATACTCAAGCCAACCAAACTTATGTGGTTTCCTCCACTCCCAATGAGTTGGGTTGGAGAATGGTCGAAATCAGTCTCCACGAAGATCTGGAACGGGTCACCGCTAGGATTTCAGTGAGTGGGGAAATTGTCAATATTCGTTATACTGAGGTGAAGCTAAAGCCCGGTCGGACCCATCCAGGAGGTGGAAAACCCCGGATGGAAGAAAGTGAGCAGCAAAAGTCGGTAAGCGACCGCCCCAGACCGCCGGATGAAATTCGCAGAAAAATCGATGAACTACGCCCCGAACAGCGCGAAAAGTTCATCGAAAAAATGCGGGAACTAAAAGATAAACGCCCCGAGATGTCACCAGAGGACCGTTCTAATTACGCGAAAAAGACGCTCGAAAAAATGGCGAAAAAAACCAAGTAAGTTTCTTGTTAGCAGGTGGGGTTGCGCGAAGGCTTTCGATGAGCGACTTTAACTGACTTTAGATTTTTTCCGATTAATGGTTACAGAAATCATCTCAACTGATAACGAAGTTGACTCTCGCGAAGCGATTCGTCGCGCTGTCTCAGCCCTGCAAGCTGGCGACATTGTTGCTTTGCCCACCGAAACGGTTTACGGCTTGGGGGCGGATGCTCTTGACCCGGTTGCGGTCGAGAAGATCTTTGCTGCAAAAGGGCGGCCCCATTTTGATCCGCTGATTGTCCACTTGCCAAATAAGAATGCGTATCGCGAAATCGCCGAAGTTCCTACTGATATAAGCCATACGGTTATTCAATTGGTCGAAACCTTCTGGCCGGGCCCACTTACGATCCTGCTGCCCCGGAAAGGCATCATCCCGGATATTGTCACTGCGGGGCTTCCCTCTGTCGCGGTGCGAATGTCGGATCATCCAATTTTTAGAAGAATCGCCAAGTCGTTCGGTCGGCCGATCGCTGCTCCAAGTGCGAATTTATTTGGCCGCCTTAGTCCGACCACGGCCCGCGCGGTGATGGATCAACTGGAGGGTATTGTTCCCCTGGTCATTGATGGGGGAGCCTGTGGCTGCGGATTGGAGTCCACCATTGTTCGGGTATTACCAGCGGTGGCGGGAATGAAACCGATTATTGAAATCATTCGGCCTGGTCCAATTACCGAAGACGATCTTAAACAATTTGGGAAGGTGGTTTTTGCACCCCGAAATGTTGATGTTGAGTCTAACTCGCCGGAAGCACCTGGGCAGTTAAAGTCCCATTACGCGCCCCGGACCCGGCTTCGACTTCTCGAAAGGCCTGAGGATTTTGTGCCCGAACCCGGAAAGAAATATGGTCTCCTCAGCTATCGTGGTCAGGAAAAAGATGGTTACATGCGGCTCCACGAGTGGGATGAAGTACGGATTCTCAGTCCAGGATCTGGAAGGGTTTCCGAAGCTGGGATTCGTTTTTTTGGAACGATTCGAGAAATGGATGAAATGAACCTGGATGAGATCATTTCTGAACCCATGCCAGACCGGGGGATTGGAAAAGCCATGCTCGACAAGTTGCGCAGGGCTTCGAGTTGATTATCGGCACTATATTTCCAGAATTAGCCGAACAAACCTGCTACCGGTTTGCCTTTGTCCGCGACCGTAAATGGTCGCATACTGGGGCTGTAAACAATTTGGTCCAAGGGAAGGCCTAGGGCATATCCGATCGTGGCGTTCAAGTCTGGAATGGTTACTGGATTTTCAAGGATACTGTCTCCGCGCTCATCGGTTTTGCCGTAGATCGTTCCACGCTTGATTCCACCGCCCGCGAGGAGGCAGCTAAAAGCTTTCGGATGATGATCACGTCCTTCATTGGTGTTGATTTCCGGGGTCCGGCCAAACTCGGTTGCCAGCACCACCAGAGTGTCGTCGAGCATGCCGCGGCGATCCAGATCCCATAGCAAAGCGCTAAGCGCTTCGTCCAGGACATCCGCTTTTTCTGGAAGGGTTACGAAATTTGAACTGTGGGTATCCCAGCTACCGAAGGAGACCTCCACAAAACGAACCCCATGTTCCACGAGCCGTCTTGCCAGCAGACAACCCTGGCCAAAATTTTCCCGACCGTATCTGTCCTTTAGACCGTCGGGCTCGTCGGCGAGATCAAAAGCCTTCAGATCCCGGCTTTTCATAAGGGAAACGGCGTCATCATACATGGCGCTGTAGGCGCGCACGTTCTTTTGGTTGTATTTCTCGATGAAGGGGGTGTCGAGTTTTTTGGCCAGGTTGAGGTGAAAATTAAAGTGCTCCTCTTCAAGGCGCATCTTCGCATTGGGGAGCCCGCCGGAGGGATCGGTCAGAGCGACCGGTGAAAGATTACTTTCGAGAAATCCACTTCCTGGGTGATTAGAGTCGCCGCCAATTAGAACATTTGCCGGAATTTCCGGATGGTTTTTTCCCTGAAACTTTAAAGTCCAGGCCCCCATGGCGGGATGTTTGATGGAACTTCGCATTTCATAGCTGGTATGCATGAAGTAGTTGCCTTGCTGGTGGGCACCTTGGGTCGAGGTCATCGAATTGATTACTGCGAGCTTTGGGGCATGTTGTTTGAGGCGACGCAGGTTGTCAGTGAAAAACATGCCGTCGACCGCGGTACTTATTCGCTTATTCGGCCCCATGACTTCGGTCCCGGGTTTCTTGGGGTCTAGCGTATCGATGTGGGACATGCCGCCACTCATATACAGGTAAATAACCTGTTTGGCGGTGGGAAGTTGTTTTAGGGTCGAGGCTCCGGCCCCTGCGGCAAAGAGTTGCCCGGGAAGGTTTGCCAGGGCGCTGACACCGAGAAAGGTTTTCGCGGCGCGATTGACGAAGTGGCGTCTCGAAAATTCGTTGCGTTCCATTGGTTTAGGTTAATTAAATGTACCCTGTTGAATGAAGGATTGTACCCTGTTGAATGCTAGTTGATAAAGATAAACTGACGGGTGTTTAATAATGTCCAGGCGATTCCTGAAACGGTGGCTCCTTCTGGATCAGACTTCCAGGCTTCGGAAAATAGTGTGGTTTCCTCAACAGTCGCAGGTCGGCTGAACATCGTAAGATAAACATTATCGAGACGTTCCTTAAAGTTGGCCCCTTCTTTCATGTTGCGGGAAAAAACTGAGTAAGGATTGGCCACCGCCGCTGGCACGGTGCCATTTAGCAGGGTAAGAGCCTGGGTGACGGATGCTTGATTATTGCTGTTGTTGATAAGCTCCCGGTCGCTCTGACCAAATTCACGCAGAAAGTGACCCAACGGGGCCGGGGAGGGCAATTCGGAGGCTCGAACCATGCGGGCACTCGTAGCTTTTAAGGTGTTAAAAGCGGTTTTGCTGTTTTTCTTTTCCACGTGCCAGTCATTCATTTCCTTTTTGGACTGCTCCAGTTGTTTTTCGGCTAAGATGGCCCGTTCATCAGCCAGCATCGCCCGGACCAATTTGGCGACGATCCCGCCCTCATCATCAACAATCGCTTCCATCCCGGCCATTGCGTCCCCGTTGCCCTTCTCTCTGATCGTGGTGACCAGTTCGTTGAAAAAAGCGTCGGTAACGGCACTGTTAGACTTAGCGGAACTAACCGTGAATTCGATCCCTTCTTTCAGACCCTTCAGGTAGATTCGACGCTCGATTTGATCGGAAAGCGCGCGTCGGGCCTCTTTGACATCGGCTGAGGCTTCGCTGATTTTTTGGAGGTCGTTGGTTTCCCTGGCTGCGGTGAGTTTGGTAACGGCAGCGTCAATTTTCTCGGATAGTTCTTTTTGGACCTTAAGAACTTCGAGACCGTTTAAGACGAATTGTTTCGCGTCCTGTTTGTAGAGGGATTCACCAATTAACTGCCTGCGGAGAATTTGTTCTCGGGCGGAAAGGTTCCATTCTTCGTCAGGAAGATCCGGATTTTCGCGGATCATGGAAACGATTGAATCCCAAACCTGTTCCGCACTCATCCGTCGAAGTACCGGACCTGGGAAATAGTAAGGCGTTCCGATGGGGACTTCTTGCAAGCTGACGGCCCGCTGGTAGGTCTTGGATTTAAAAATCGCAGCGAGATATGCTTTCATATCAAAATCATTCTGCTTGAAGAGACCTTCCAGGAAGCTCATCAATTCAGGGTTGGAGGCGGCGGTATGGTCCTTAAGGTCATCAACCGGTTCGATAAGTCCCTGGCCAAAAGCCTTTTTCCAAAGACGGTTGGCCATGACCAACGTGAAACGAGGATTGTCTTTGGAGGTCACCCATTGAGCGAAAGATTCGACGTTGGGTTGTGAAGGGCTAAGCACTGCCTTAGGGCCCATAATAGAAGCTGGGGTGACGGTGCTCTTCGGCTTGGCGTTGTTGTACTGGTAGTCGCGCGGCAGTTGCGGTAGTTTGTCGGTGGTAGTGACATTGTTGAATCGCACTGGTTTCAGGATTTCGCTAAAAGCGCGTTTGAGATCTTTTTGGGTTTGATCGTCCAACTTTTCGGGGAATCGCTTGATTGCGGCCTGAACTTCCTTGATTCCCTGAGGGAGATTGTTGGTGCTTGTCATCCCATAGGTGAAAGCAGCGAGGTGATAGTAGTCCATCTGGGTCCACTTGTCGAAGGGATGGTTATGGCATTGAGCGCATACAATCTGGGTGCCAAGAAAGACTTGGGCGGTCATTGCAGTGTTGTCCAGCGGCATCCCGTAGTCGCGGATGTAATAACCAACCGCACCGTTTTCCCAACTATGGCCGGATGCAGTTAGCAATTCCCTTACCATGACATCATAGGGCTTATTTTCCCGGAGAGCAGTCTTAATCCATTGTTCATAGGCACGTCCAGTTGCTGAGCCAAGGTTGGTTCCATTGATTTCGGTTCTGGCTCGGAGCATATCCGCCCACAAATGATAAAAATTTGAGACGTAACCGTCGGAGTTGAGTAATTCGTCGATCAGATTATTTCTTTTGTTTTTATCCTCGGAATTTAGAAATTTCTCGGTTTCCGCTTTGGTGGGAATTCGTCCATTAATATCAAGGTAAATTCGGCGAACAAAGACTGAGTCGCTGATGGGTTCATTAAATTCGAGGCTCTGGGCGCGGAGTCCTTTTTCCACTAGCTCGTCGATTTGGCGAGAAGGTGACACCTTATTATCAACGGCTTGGAGCCCATTGTTGAGTGTAAGCAAAATGACTGAAAATAAAAGCGGTTTCATGAGAAATTCTAAACCTTTGTGGTGTGCGAAATAAACTCCGTTCTTGGAATTTGGTTGCGTAAAAAAATGATCCCCTACCTACGAGCAGCTCGATAAAACTGAAATCAAAGCCGGCGGGCGTTTTCGCCTTCTTCGATTAATTTCCAAAAATGCTTGGATTTGCTGAGGTCATCGTCCTCTTTGGAGAGCTTTGCCCGAAAAAGGAAATCCGCGAAGGAATTTCGGTTTAATACCCTGTGAACCACAATCGCTTCATGGTTGTCTGTCACTTCGAAGTAAATTCGGAGGTCGTTGGCCCGATAGCGGTAAAGGGTCTTGCCTTCGCGCTCAATGGTTCCGAACATCGAATCTTCGCCTTCTGTCAAATTTTCGAGATCGTCCGGGCTGACTTGAAATTCATTCAAAACCTCAAGTTGGGCCAAAGTAGGAAGCTGAGAAATCTCAGCGGCGCTGATTTCGTTGAAAATAACCTGGAACACAGTTTTAAGTTCTTTCTGTTTATAGGGTTTAACAAATGAAATTTATTTACTTCACAATCTGGCCTGTAACCCGAATGTCGGGACCGATCATTTCGACCGACAAATCGGCAAGGTCGGCCATGATTCCATTAACGGGCATAACGGTTGTCGGCCCACCTCCAATAATTGGGGCGATGTAGAAAACTACTTCGTCAATTAATTTGCGTCCAATTGCATGGGAGAATAAGCTCCCTCCCGATTCCAGCAACACGGAATTGATGCCGCGTAGTCCAAGGTCATCAAGCACTTTTTCAAGCGGTTGCCCATGATAAACTTGAGTTCGATCTGCAAAATCATCGTTAAACAGTTTGGCGTTTAGAGGCAGATCTTTTACTGCAGTTACTACGATTCTTTCGGGTTGGGAGCGCCCTTCGGCGTATTTTCCGCGAAGTGTCAGCGAAGGGTCGTCTTTTCGCACGGTTTCACCCCCCACCATAATGGCATCGCACTGGCGGCGAAGGTGCTGGACGTCGTCGCGGGACTCAAGACTGGAAATCCATTGGCCGCGCTCTCGTGGCAGGGTGGTTCTTCCATCCAGTGTCATGGCGGTTTTTGCGATTACCCAGGGGCGACCGCTCTCAATCCTTTTTCTAAAAAAGCGAATTAAATACTCCGCGTCGTCAACTAGGATGCCAGAAACAAAGAGTATCCCAACTTCATTGAGGATATTGGCAGCGGCCCCTGCGTGTTTTGGATTAGGATCGACCGTTCCGGCGAAGACTCTTCGAATGCCAGAACGAATGATGGCATCGCAACAAGGTGGCGTTTTGCCGTGGGTGCTGCAAGGTTCGAGGGAAACGAAAAGATTGGCTCCTCTGATTCGGTCAGGACCGATTTGTTCTAGAGCTTCGTTGATGGCTTTGACTTCGGCGTGTGCCCCACCGGCTTGCGAGTGAAATCCCCGTCCCAGAATACTTCCTTCGTCGTCGACCAGAACCGCACCCACAGGGGGATTGGGTGAAGTTAGTCCAAGACCTTTTCGCCCCTCAAGCAGAGCGAGATGCATAAAGTGTTCCTGGTCTTTATCAGAGAATGGAGGTTTTTCTTGTCGGTTCAAAACAGCCCGCATTAATCAGACATATAACAAATCTTAATAAAATCCACTTATTTGGATTAGCGCCTCGCAGTTTGTTTGTTTTCGTATCCTTGAGGGCCAATCCACTCGACGTTTTCTGCAGAAGTGGGTGATTCGACATTTTGCCGTGGTGGGATGTACGCAGGCTGAACTGAAGCATCTTCTATTTCGCTATTAACGCAAGAGATGGCGGCCAAAATGGGCAGAAGAATAATTAATCGAAGCCAGATTTTCATGGTTAAACCTGTACTTTCACAAAACGGGCGATTTCCTCACGATCTTCAGCGGACAGGAGGTCACGTTGAGATGCAAACTCACTTCTCCGGTAGCGGTCTTCCTTAAAGTCGAGGGGCTTGATCTCGGTGACTTTCAAAATGTTGGAGTCTCTCCAGACAAAAGCGTTGGGGTTCCATGGACCAACCATTTTTGGATTGGTCCAGGTGTGGACGGATAAGAGACGGTCTGTGAGAGCGGCTGCTAGGTGCATCGGGCCGCTGTCGACGCTTAACGTCCAACTGGCCTTTCTCACCAGCCAGATTAATTGGCGGAGGCTTGTCTTGTTCATTAGATCGATGCCATTGTAGGGTAGGTGCCGATGTTCCAGAAAATCACCCACTCCAACCACCACAACCGGAATGGGTGAGAGGTGATTACATAAATCGATCACTTCGTTGGCGGAGAATGACTTGCCGATTCCACGGGAAAACGGGTGGAGTAAAATCCAAGGCGCATCCAAAGGGGGGAGTTCTTTGGAGTCTACGGGAGTTCCCTCTCCCAGTGTGAAGTGAGTTCCGATTTCCGGCCCCACACCACAGGCACGGGCCAGCAGCATGTAGCGTTCCACTGCGTGGGTGTTTTCCCAGTCCGGGACTTCCACTTTTTGATCATAAAAGCGGGAGGCACCCTCCCGGCTGCGCTGAAAACCAACCGAGTGTTTTCCGGCGGCCTTTCTTACCATCAATCCACTGCGGAGTAGGCCTTGAAAATCGACAACTAGGTCCGGCTGAATTGGGCCGATAGCCCGGTTAGCCCATTCTCTGGCTTTCAAAATATCCCGCCACCCTTTCCAATCCCGTCTCGGAAAAAGAATCCGATTGTGGATAAAGGAGATGCCTTCAAGAATTGGAGCCCATTCGGTGTTGACCACCCAACTGATGGTCGCCTGGGGCGCAGCTAGGTGCAGTGCCTGAACCGCTGGCAGGGTGTGAATCACATCACCGAGCGCACTAGGCTTTACGACCAGAATTTTTTGGCAATCTTGAATATTCACAACTGTACCGGTGTTACTTTCCGAGTGCCAGTCGGTGAGCCAGCATTTCCGGCAAACCAGCGTCCAGTATTTTCCTCTGGGCGGTCTGAATATCATATTCGAGTCTACGAATCATGACTTGCTTGGTCTCGACGTCGTAAATTGCGTAGGAAGCGCGCCAATCACCATCCCGAGGCTGTCCCACACTGCCCACATTGATAAAGTATTTTTTTCC
>JBGSJM010000191.1:0-5350 GCA_041742015.1 Verrucomicrobiales bacterium
TCCGGTCGATTTGCCAGTTTGATTACCCGTCAGAAAATTGGTGATACCCTGTCTGGTTTCCGGGATCAGGGCGGTTATATTTTGGGGATTTGCAATGGCTTTCAAATCCTCACCCAACTGGGGTTGTTGCCGGGTGGGTCGTTGATCCACAATGCAAGTGGACGATTTCAGTGTCGGTGGGTAACCCTGGAGAAGCGGGCTCAAAACTCGCCCTTTCTGACAAATTTGCCCGATCACTTTGAAGTGCCAATCGCTCATGCTGAAGGCCGATTTGTCACCAACACCCCGGAGGAAGCCAGGAGTTACGTCGAAAGTGGCTTGGCGGCATTGACTTATACCGAAGACATTAATGGTAGTTTTGAAAAAATCGCCGGAATGCAAGACGAAACGGGCCGGGTCTTTGGGATGATGCCTCACCCCGAGCGCTTTATCCACAAGCAAGATCACTATGACCCAGATTGGAATCTAGATTCCAGTTGGGGGAGTGGCTATTATGTGTTTGAGTCAATTTATCAGTCTATTACGGGATAAATAAAGTGGTGCTTCAAATCGCATAAAACCGATTTATAATGAAGCGTAAATCTTCCTCGATTGAAGTGCTTAGAGAATTATTTTTTGGTCAACCTTTTGTATGCATTGATTGGATGTGTCATTCCATTGCAGGCAGAGGAAAGCTTCTCGTTTGGTCCCAGCGTCACAGACTCGACCTTTGCCCCATTAAAAGACAATTCGCCGTTTTTGCGGACTCTGGAGCTATCGAAATCCCTGGTTTTGACGGGCTTGGCCCGGACCGATGACGGCCTGTTTGCCACGATTCTCGATGTAGAAACCAGGCAGAGCCAGGTGATTTCTAAAGATGCGAACTGGCAGGGGTGGCGAATCCTTGAGTTAAAAGGAAACGAAAAAGATCTGGAAACCATCACCGCTCGAATCCAGGTAGCTGGGGGTGAAATTGCATCCATTCGGTATGAAAAAGTTCAGCCCGCTCCGAAAAAAGTTAAACCCGGCGATGGATCCGCGGGTCCCCGCCCGCCAGGGCAAACGACTGATTTTGCCCAGGCCGCAGCGAACTTTCGGGAAGGGATTTCTGGTGACGGATTTCCCGGACCTCCCCCTCCAGAGGTGGTCGAAAAGCTTTCCAAATTGAGCAACTCCCAACGAGAAAGATTGATCCGCAAAATGTCGGCGCTTCGGGAGCAGGGGGTTAGAAGTGAAGAACGGCGCGAAGTTTTTCTCATGGAAGTGGATAATTCATTAAAAAATAGCCGATAAAAGATGTCAGAATTACTTTCCTGGAAAGAGAAAGCCAGTTAAAGGGCTGGTCGCTGAAGCCTCTTGGCGCATTTCGGGCATTCCGCATTCAAAGGCGATGCGACCAGCTTCGACGGCTTGTTTGAAGGCTGTTGCCATTCGGCACGGATCACCCGCCACGGCGATGGCAGTATTGACGAGCACAGCATCTGCTCCCAGTTCCAGAGCGGCGGCGGCGTGGCTGGGGGCGCCAATTCCGGCATCAACAATAACCGGGATATTAGCCTGTTCTACAATGATTTGAATGAGATGCCGTGTATCCAGTCCACGATTTGATCCGATTGGTGAGCCCAGCGGCATAACTGTGGCAGTGCCCACCTCCTCAAGGCGTTTCGCGAGAACCGGGTCGGCATTGATATAGGGTAGTACAACGAAACCCTCTTTCACGAGTATTTTGGCGGCCTCAAGCGTTTCGATTGGATCCGGCATCAGGTAGGTGGGATCGGGATGGATCTCCAGTTTCACCCATTTTGGAAGTCCCGCCGAAACCGCCAGTCTGGCGAGCCGAACCGCCTCATCTGCATTCATTGCTCCAGAGGTATTTGGCAGAAGGAGATACTTTTTGGTGTCAATATAATCGAGGATGTTTGCAAAAGGATCCTTCTTTCCGCTGAGATCTGCGCGTCGTAAAGCCACGGTAACGATTTCCGTCCCCGAAGCCTCGAGGGCATCGCGCATCACTTCATTGGAAGAGAATTTCCCGGTTCCTGTGAGCAGGCGGGAAGAAAAGGACCGATCGGCAATGACAAGTGACTGTGACACGCAGGTATATTAGGTTGAGAGTTGATCGGTGCAAACGCTTCCGAAATTGAGGCTCCATTTATTAAATGGAGACAAAAAAACCCCCCAAAGTAAAACTCTGAGAGGCTTTTAAGTGCAATTAGGTCACCACGACCCTTTCACAACAACAACCAAGCAATGAAACTCCGGGTGCTGACACCCAAAACTCATGTTTATAAACTTAGACTTTTTTTTCAAAATGTCGATAATTTTTTCACGGTTGAGTCGTTGTTTTGATGACTTATTCAAACCCAAAGCGTGGGCCATTGAAGCTTAGGCAATTTTGTCCCTTATCTGTTTCAATAGCTCCAACATCCTTTCTTCGTTGGTTGGTTCTGGCACGGCTGAGGGTGTTGGGGCTGGTTTTGTCTTTGTTAAGGTTCCCACGACTTTGATAATGACGATAAAAATCGCAAGTGCCACAAGGAGAAACGAAATGAATGCAGATATAAAGTTTCCGTAAGTAAGAACCGCCAGACCTGCTTCTTTTGCCTGTGCAATCGTGGTAATCGTTTTGCCAGACGGAACAGTTCCCAAAAGAAGGAATTTGTCCGAAAAATTTACACCCCCAGTCATCATTCCAAGTATGGGCATGAAGATATCGTCGACCAGCGACTTCATTACTGTGCCGAAGGCGCTGCCGATGATTATTCCCACGGCCATGTCGATGAGATTTCCCTTGAACGCGAAATCTTTGAATTCTTTTAATAGGTTCATAATTTCTGACTAGATTAGTTTGTTAGATTAGTAGATATCCTTTGAGGAAATCTCATACTGATTGTATTAAATTCATTAGAAGGGTGTCGCTGAGGAATAGTCACCGAAGTCTGGGCGTTTTTTTTAGGCAATTTTTGTTTGAATGTTTCGATTGAGCTTTTTACAGCAAGCACAGCCAGTGCCAGAATTGAGCAAATGCTGATCATTAAGGCTACATCATAAAGGCGGCTGGGCTTTAATTCACTGGGCAACCGTTTGAATCGAAACTGGATCGTGGCCAAAACCACAAGCAAAAGGATCACGGAGGTGATGGTTCCTCCGGCCAAAACCATAAACACAGGTTCTTTGAAGGTCATGAAGAGAATCGCCCAGAGAATCGGAAAAAACCAAGCCAAAATGGCAATGGTGCGCTTTCGTTGTTTTTGATTGGTGAAGTCGATTAAACCAATCGCTCCAAAAGCATCGGAATAAAGCCTGGTCCAACCTGCCAGGGCGCTGAAGAGAGTGGAAAACAAGACAAAAATCGCTCCGATGATGAAAATCGGCCCCGCCCATGGCCCGACTGAATCAGTGTACATTCTCTCAAGGGTCGAAATCATTCCATAGCCCTCGGGAATCAAACCTTGTTTATGCAAAATCGCCGCTCCCAGCAGGTAAAAGGCTACTGTCATCAGCGTATAAACAACCATCGCCAAAAATGCGTCCAAATACATCACCCTCATCCAACCTTTGGCGCGTTTCAGCCAGACATCTGTTGGCTGGCGCGGCCCGGTTTTTGCGGCATAGCCTTTTTCGAGCAGCCAATAATTATACATCATGATCTCATCGCCCCCAACACCAGTTATTCCAAACGCTGCGATGGCGACAGCGACTACCTCGGGAGGCAGTTTATCAAAAATATGGAAACCACTCAGAAAATTCGGAAGAGTGATGGCAAATTCAGTGGCTTGAATTGCAACCAGACATGTGATCGTAAAGACCGTAAACAGCTCAATCATCCAGATGGAGAGTTTTTCGACCAGAGAATACCAACCTTGAAAGATCAACAGTGAGACGAGCGGGGCAGTAATCACGATCCAAGTCCAAACACTGACTGAAGGGATCAACAAATTCATCGCGATTCCCACTCCCCCGATGATTCCCCCGACCTGGAGGGGCTTTACAATCATGAGGATCAGCCAAATCCAGACAGACCAACTGCCTTTTCCGAAATGTGGCCCTGGAAATTGGTTAAATGCCTGAAAGGTTGTTTCCCCTGAATGGATGGCGTGCCTTCCGAACTCTATCTGGCACATCACCTTCACCAGACAACTTACCAGGATCAACCAAAGGGCGACAAAACCAGCTTTGGCACCCAGTGCGGTTGTGGCAATCAGTTCCCCGGACCCCACAATTGAGGCAGAGAGGATGAGGCCGGGCCCGAGATATTTCAATTTTCCGAAAAATGACGATGGTGGTTCTTCGATCTGAGATCCGTCGATGATGTATGGATTGGCGATTTGTGACATGCAATTTTATAACAAGGTTTCCGCAAAAGGTCGAAGAATATGTTTTCGCGAATGAGTCGGGTATTAAATAACGCAGGATTATAAGATCCTGTTTTACATTCCATGGGTTTTGTCCTTTTGTAGCTTAACTTTATCTTGATCTATGCCAGTTTTTCCCATCGTTATGCCACAGTTGGGCGAATCCATCGCTGAAGCCACGATTCTCGCGGCTCTGATTAGTGTTGGAGAATGTATCAGATCCGATCAGAATATCTTTGAAGTCGAGACCGACAAGGCCATGATGGAGGTCACGGCCCCGTGTGGTGGAGTGATCAACGAAATAGTCGTGGAGATCGGAAAGAGTTATGCGGTGGGGGCAACCCTTGCATACATCGAAGCAACGGAAGAGGATGCCGTGAAATCAGGGCTGGTAAAAAACAAGTCCAAAGATGATTCCAAAGAAAATGCTAAACACAGTGATAATGTGCATTTTGCGGTAAAGGACGAAGATCAGATTGACCCGCATTATCAACCTGAGGTCCAGCCGACTGTTGAGGGGGGGCTACCTGTGCCAGTACGGTCGGCCGTCTATCTCAGTCCAAGGTTGCGTCATCGGATGGAGGAGCTTGGCCTCAACGGAGCTGACCTTGCTGGTATTGCTGGCAGTGGCAATGGGGGCCGGGTTACGGTGGGGGATTTTGAAAAGTTTATGCAGGAAATTGACCAGCATAAGATGACTGCCGCATCACCGATGCGAATCGCGGTGGCGGATTCGATGCGCCGCAGTTGGCGAAGACCACTGGCCACGGTAACCGTGCCTGTGTTAATGGATAAAGTGCTGGCACATCGCAAAAATCAAAATCCAACCCCCGGTATTACCCTTTATGCGATGCGTGCTCTCGCTATCGCCATTGCCGAAAATACGGCAGTTGCCGGGCGTTTGATTGGAAACCGCATTGTCCATCCACCAGCCATCAATATCGGTTTCGCTGTGGAGGTGGAGCATGGGGTTTTGGTACCAATCATGAGAGATCTCGACAAAAAGACGCTCGGTG
>JBGSJM010000192.1:0-5164 GCA_041742015.1 Verrucomicrobiales bacterium
TGCTCGATCTCGCCGCCGACAAAAACCTGATCCGTGATCCGCTCGCTGCCCTCGAGCATCACTTTGGTTTCCGCGAATTCCTCGCCGGTCAGGAGCCTGTCGTCTCCTCCCTCCTCGCCGGGCGGGACACCCTGGCGGTGATGCCGACCGGAGGAGGGAAATCGCTTTGTTACCAGCTACCCGCACTGGTCATGGATGGAGTCACCCTGGTGATCAGTCCACTGATCGCTTTGATGAAAGATCAGGTTGATGCGTTGATCCGAAAAGGCATTCCCGCCACCCTGATCAACAGCACCCTGTCTTTGGCAGAACAAAATGAACGACTCCGGGGAGTTTCGGAGGGCCATTACAAACTGGTTTACGTAGCCCCGGAGCGTTTTCGAAGTGCGTCTTTTATATCCGCGTTGAGCCGGGTCCACATCGCCCTTTTTGCGGTGGATGAAGCCCACTGTCTCAGTCAATGGGGCCATGATTTTCGCCCGGATTACGTGCGCCTCGGGGATGCCCTGGAAAAATTGGGTAACCCCCAGACCGCAGCTTTTACCGCGACTGCCACGCCGGACGTGAGGGCGGACATCCTGAAACACCTCAAACTGCGCAATCCCTATGTTTCAATCAGCGGGTTTGAGCGCCCCAACCTGAGTCTGAAGGTCGTGCAATGCGCCGCCAATCGTGAAAAATACGAGCGGCTCGAAAATCTAATTGAACGGCAACAGACCGGAATTGTTTACTGCTCGACCCGGAAAAAAGTGGAGGAGGTGTGTGCTTATCTCGCCACCTGCGGCAAAAAAGTCATCGCCTACCATGGCGGGATGGATGATCAGGAACGCTCCCGGGCACAAAATGTCTTTATCGAAAAAACCTGCGATGTCGCCGTGGCCACCAATGCTTTTGGGATGGGGATCGACCGGTCAGATGTCCGATTTGTCGCTCATTTTGATGTGCCCGGCAGTATCGAGGCCTACTATCAGGAAGCGGGCCGTGCCGGGCGGGATGGCGAAAGTGCCGAGTGTGAGTTGTATTTTAATTACGCGGACACCCGGACCCAGGAATTTTTTATCGAGGGCAACAATCCCGGTTACGGCACCATCATCGATATTTACAGCGCGCTGAAACAACTGGCGGTTAATAACGAGGTCCACATGACGATTAAGGAAATCGGTGAACAGATTGGCCTTAACAATGACATGCAGGCCGGCAGTGCCCTGAGCCATCTCGCCAAAGCCGGATATCTCGAGCGCTTCGACATACCCGGCAAGAGAATGCGCGGCACCCGGATCGTGAATTCAGCTTTGAAGCCAGAAGATTTGGTCATCGACCATGCCGCCCTGTCCGAAAAAGAGCGCCGCGACCGGTCCCGGCTCGAGGCGATAGTCCAGTTTTGCTACGACGAAAGCACCTGCCGTCAGGCCTGGATCCTCAATTACTTTGGGGAGGACGACGCCGCCAATTGCGGGACCTGCGACAATTGCCTGGCCGGGCGAAACTCCATCCGCCGACTCCCCACTGCTGAGGAATTTGATATCGTGAGAAAAGCCCTCAGCGGAGTGGCCCGGTCCTCCACCCATCGGCCCGATGGAAATTGGGAAGCCCGCTTCGGCAAGGGAAAAATCGTGCAAATGCTGATTGGCGGGCGCTCTCAGGAGGTTCTCTCCGCCCGGATGGACAAACTTTCCACCTACGGGTTGCTCAAAAAACAGGGCTCCGCCTATGTTTTTGCGCTGCTCGGGGAATTGCAGAAAGCAGGGTTTGTCGCCATCCAGAAGACTCCCTTTCCCCTCCTGACCCTGACCCGCCGTGGCGCAGAAATCATGCGGGGTGATAATCAGTTCAAGATCGAGTGGCCCGATGCCTCCCACTTCCAAAAGCCCAAATCATCTCGGGCAGCCCAGAACCCCACCGTCACCCTCGCCGAGCTGGCTTTTGATGAGAAACTTTTCGAAAAACTAAAACGCACCCGGTCCGAAATCGCCGAGCAGGCCGGTGGGATTCCGCCCCATGTGATTTTCAGCAACCAGATCCTCGAATTCTTCACCCGACTCCGCCCCAAGACCCGCGAGGAGGCGATGCGGATCACCGGGGTTGGGGAAGTCAAAGCTGATCGATACCTTGAGCCATTCCTCGTCGTCATCAGAAGCCACAAATAAACCCGCTGGCCCGGCACAGGACAAAATATGCTCGCACTTTTTCAACCAAGGCCGAGGAATGTCCGAAATCGAAGTGAGTATCGGGCATGCGTAAAAACGAATCAATCACTCACATCATGACCGAGAACCCAATCACCGTCCATGCGGGTGAATCCATTTCTCATGTCAGAAAACTCTTTCAGGAAAACGATATCCATCATTTGCCAGTAGTCAGCGGCAAGGAACTGATTGGAATCATCAGTTGGACGGATTTGATGAGAGTCAGCTTTGGCGACGCCTTTAATCAGAGCGACGAAAGTGTCGATGTGACCCTGGATCACACCATGGACATTACGGAACTGATGCATAAAAATCCGCGCAGCCTCAGCAAGGACAGTTCCATCCGGGATGCGGCGGAAGCCCTTTCCACCGCGGATTTCCATGCTCTGCCTGTTGTTACTGGAAAAAATCTGGTTGGCATCGTCACGACCAAGGATTTGATCAAGTTTCTCCTTTCCCTCTATTAGAAGTTAGTTAGTTGAATCGCATTCCATTGCGAGTCAGTCAGCGGGTCTTGCCCGCTGACTGTCAACTATTTCTTCTCCCAGACCCAACAGGGTACAATCGGAGACCCAACAGGGTACGATTTGAGTATATTTCTACTTCACTACAATCACTTCTCCGATGCTGGTAAACATCAGGCTGAGGGTGATTTTTTCGGGTGGAACTCGCAGCATCCGTTGTAATACTTCGCGATAAGTTTCCAGTTGGGGTATGTATTTTTCCACTGTCTGAGAAATCGAATTTGGTGAACTTACTTTGTCGGTCTTGAAATCGAGAATCGTGGCTTTTACGACATTTTGGAACATGTCTCTTTCCACTGTGACCCGGTCAAAGGTTCCTGACAACCACTCACGATTCAGAAGAATCTCGAAACGCTTTTCCCTCCAGCACTCACTTTGGGGATTGGGTTTGCTCAGGGCCAGCTTCACGGAACTGGATTCCAGGCAACCCAGAATATGTTCGATGGCCTTATTCAATACCTCACCCGTCCAGCCAGGCAGTTTATGCCAGCGCTCCCGAGCGCTGGTGAGATCAAAATCCTCCAACCACTCGATATCTTCAAACAGCGCGTGAATCAAAGTTCCGAATTCGCGGGCGAGCTGTCCCTCCCGACTAAATAAAAGTTTGGCGGTTATGCTATGTTTCTCAGTGCCACTGGGCGTGCGGCGGTTGACCCGCTCGCGCCTGGAGTTGATCGAAATATTCAGGGGTTTGGTCTCAGCTTCAATGATTTCTTGGGTGGAGACTTCGTGAGCGAGGTACCACCTGGCGTTGGTGGTCGGTAAATTGCTTTGGAAAATCACATCTACTTTTCGAGCGCCGATTTGCGATTCATGAGCGTGGTCTTCCAGTGCCACTTCCAACATCTTGACAAAATTTTCGGACTTGGCGTATTTGCTCCTCGGGTTGGTGATCATATAGTTGGCGTATTTTGCCCGGGTCAGGGCGACGTAATATTTGCACATCGCCGCATAGGCAGCCTCGGCCTCACGATCTTTTCGGTAGTCGCTTAATTTGGGATCGATATCGGTGATCACTTTGTTGGGTAGATCGTAAACCCATTCCACTTCACGGCTGGCATTTCGTTTGACACCGATACCCCGACGCACCGTGCTCAGTGAAGTCCCTTCCAAATCAGGGAGAATCACCATGTCAAAAGTCAATCCCTTTGATTTGTGAATCGTCATCACCTGAACGGCACTTCGGGTATCGGGATCGCGAACCGTGTAGGATCGCGCGTAGGAAATAAACTCGTCGATATCACGGGAGCCGCTGCTGTCAAATATTCGCGCCGCCAGCGCCATGTCTTCAGCGCGGGAAAGGCTGAATTCATCGAGTCCACCCTCCATGACACTGGTGATATCCTGCACGGTCTGGCGGACGATGCGTTCAAATCCCTCTTCAAACGCCATCCGACTGATCCGCATCCCGCTGGAGGAGGAGGTCAACTCCTCGCGCTCAATAAATCGTTTGTAGGGAGTGAGTAGGAGATGTTTCCAGGAAAAGCTGTCACCGGGGTGGGCTGCGTGGTTGAGGAGGCTGAGGATCAATCGGTTTAGCGCATTATCCGTCGCCACGGGAATGTCGGATTCACTCATCACCGGGATTTTGGAAGGTGATTCGGCGCGGATGTAGTTGACGATTTCTCTACCTGATTTGTTGGACTGGACAAGGATGGCGCAGCTCAATCCGCGCCGCACCGGCTGAATCTCCTCCAATAACTCGACCACAATCGCGTACCGATCTTCATCCACTACTTTATCGCCTCCCTCGGTATAGGATTGGGGATTGATCAGCATGGAGATGCCCTCCATTTTCCGGTTGGGTGGAGCAACTTCGTGATTCTGCCACTGCCAGCGGTTCATCGCCCGGGCGGGGAAATCCACGGCCCGGAGCACGGTTTCACTACCAAAGATGCGGTTTACGGTATGGATGACATCCTCTCCCGAGCGCCACGAGATATTTAGCGTCCGGTTGTGGATCCTCTGTTCGTGGGTGTTGTATTGTTTATAGATATCGTGAAAGAGGCGAGTGTCGCCACCCCGCCAGGCATAGATCGCCTGTTTGATATCACCGACTTGAAATAGGGAACGCATATTGGAGGTATCCTGAACCGCCTCATCAATCAGGTTGGCGATGACTTTCCACTGTACATAGTTGGTGTCTTGAAACTCATCCAGCAGCCAGTGATCATAACGCGAGTCAAGCCGGTAATCAATCCGGAGACGGTCCTCGATACCGGGGATCTGGCTGAGAATGGGTGCGTTACCATGGTTTCCATACTCATGACCGGCCAGCAGTAGTTCCAGATCCTGGAAAGTGAGTTTGCCGCGCCGCCGTACCTTTTCGGAATAAGCTTCCTCATAGAGATGGAGCAGGTGCCAGACGCCCTTGGTCCGGTTAAGCCTGACTTCCAGTTCGGACCCAACCAGATGGGTGACAATTTGAGAGAGCGAATTACAAGCCTCCGGCGA
>JBGSJM010000193.1:0-6935 GCA_041742015.1 Verrucomicrobiales bacterium
CGGGATGATTTGCTGCGGTTTCATGCTAGGGTTCCCTGGGGCGGCCTGCCCTACCATCGTATCAAATGAAAATCCACATCATCGTTTCGATTTCCCCTGATTGGGAAGGAATCAAAAAAGAAAGGCCATGACTCTGGATGCTGCACTCATCGCCGGGGGACGGTCCCGCCGCTTTGGTTCGGACAAGGCCTTCGCGCTGTGGCGGGGAGAGCCACTCTGGATTTATCAAATCCGGAAGCTTCTTCTCCTCAAAAATGTAAATCAAGTATGGCTGTCCACCAATTCAGAACAGGTTTTTCCCGATGCCATGGAGGGCGTCATCCGGGTCAATGATACCATCTCCGACCTCGGCCCGATTGGAGCGTTTAAATCCGTATTTGAGCAAAGCAGGGCAGATCACATCGTGCTGCTCGCGGTGGATATGCCGCTAATGGAGCGAGGCGAACTGGAAACGGATCGTTGTCTGGTCCCAAAAATCGCGGACCGATGGGAACCCCTCGCCGGGACTTATCCGCGAGCCGGGTTCTTACCCCTGATTAATCAACAGATTGCCGCCGGGGAATACTCCCTCCAAAAACTACTCGATCTGGCGGAAACCGCCGGTCTGATTCAGGCAAAATCAGTCCCGGATTCCCACTTAAATCTCTACCAAAATCTCAATAGCCTGGCGGAATTTTTCGCCATTCAACAGGGTACAGTCGACGACTGTACCCTGTTAAGTCGATATAGAAAAGGCGCCGGCTACGGCCCCCCGGAAAGTGATTTTCTCGCACGGGAGGAACCGCTTGAGGTGCGGATCAATGGCCATAGTATCTCAGTGATGATGCGGACTCCGGGGCACGACGATGAACTTGCCACAGGGTTTCTATTTACCGAGGGTTTGATCACCTCCGCAGAGGAAATCCTCGATATCGAGCACTGTCCAGATGTAGATACCGAGGGAATCGGTAATACCCTGAATGTAAAACTCGCCAGTGCACCAAACCTGGACTCCCTGACCCGCCATGTCTATACTTCCAGTAGTTGCGGAGTCTGTGGGAAAGCCACTATAGATTCCGTATTTCAGAATTTCCCACCCATCAGCCAGGTTCCCGAGTATGATCCTGAAATCATTCTTTCCCTGCCTGATAAATTGCGGGCCCGGCAGGATACGTTTGAAAAAACCGGCGGCCTCCATGCCTCTGCGCTTTATACGATTGATGGCGAAATCCTGTTCCTCCGCGAAGACGTGGGTCGCCACAACGCTCTGGATAAGGTGATTGGCCGGGCTCTGCGCGACAAAATTGACTTGACCTCAGCCATCCTTCTTGTCAGCGGTCGAATCTCGTTTGAGTTGATGCAAAAGGCTCTCGCTGCGAGGATACCGATTGTCGCCGGGATTTCGGCACCAAGCAGTCTGGCCGTGACCCTTGCGAGGAAAAGCGGACAGGTTCTGATTGGATTTTTGCGGGAAAGAGGTTTTAACCTCTACTCGATTTGATGATTTTCTCTATACTGGGGCTGGACGCGATTGTGGATCGATTCTTCGTTTAGTTCGAAAGTCACTTTATTCAGAGAAACGACCAACTATACCAGCCAGACTAGACGAAGACTAAAAGATGAGAATCAAGGCTAAGTGGTTTTGCGCGTGTGGCAGGTGCAGAGGCGACAAACTGCAAATCGGACGCATTTTGGTTCGACCCCGATAGAGCCGGAGGCTCGATAGATAATAGCCGGTGGTGAAGTGAGCAGTAGCGAACAAACCACCGGGTTTCCCATATTCTTCTCCCAGAGCCGGGGGCTCGATAGCACATTTGCAAACCGGGCTGCTATCGCTCCTACCTGAGCTTCACCGGTCCGACGACATAGAACCGGCAAAAAAGAAGCCATCCATTAGCATGTAGCCGCTAGCGCCAGCGAGTGGGGTTTCATCGGTCCGAGGACGAAAAAATGCCAAATGAAGATTTACGTAGCGGAAGATGCCAAATCTTCCGTCGTCTGATCGAGCGGATTCTTCAATTTAGCTCCGTCGATTTCAGGTGTTCTGATTTTTGAATCACTGAATTCGGAAAAGATCGCGCTCCTCACGGAATTTTTCGTGACACCAGGAAAAGATCTCGACACCTCTCCCGGCCTTTTGTTAGCCTGTTCCCTGATACATCACCTGTCAGGAAACCGAACGTGTTTGTTTTTGCTCACTTAGCGGAGTTATCAGACAGATTTGGGGATTTACACGCCTATGGCGGAGTTATCAGACAGGTTTGAAGTGGATAAGTGGAAATTCGGATTTATCAGCCATTTTTGAAGCATATAAAGGAGTTTGGATTTATATTGTGTTTCGGGATCTCAATACGATTGTTCGGCCAGATTAATGATGAAGTTACCGCCAGCGATTACTATGATAATTGCCGTTATCCTTTTGGCCACTTTGGTGATCGTGAGCGACCGTTGGGGATCATCACCGTCCCGATATGAACTCCGATTGATGCAAAAAGGTGAGAAACACATTGCACATGTATTGTCTGCATTACGCAACTCACACAAGTATCGCCACTTGGAAATACAAGCATACAGTAACGGGATAATATACGTAGAGGGTTGCGTAGGATCAACTACAGACCTTACAGGTCTTAGAACGGCTATCGAAGAATCAGATCCCCCTGTTCCGACACGTTTTCGCGTCAAGGTAACATCACCAGATTTCCTCAAGGAATTGGACAAGTGGTCGTTGTAGCATCATCTGAATGCAAGAGGCGAACAAATCATGTCACCCAAGGCGATTACCGCCCTGAGTTTTGAGTTGATTTGGTGGGCTGAACCTTTACCTTTCATCAAAGTTCGGATTCAAACGTTCGCCCAAGACCAGAGTCTGATGCATGCCCCGACCACAGCGATGCTTGTTCTCGTCGCCATCGTGTTGATGGCGGCAATCGTCGTCTTCCGTCGGTGGGTATCAACTCCTCAGAGAAAGATCGCGAAGTTGTTTCGCCAGATTGAAGCGGGACAGATGCCGGAGATGCCCGTTCGCACTGACTTTGACCACGAGATCGCTTTGCTCTCCGAAGGATTCACTATCATTGCGCTCAAGTCTCCGAGTGCGGAGATTGTCACCGTTCGTTGGGATACCGTTGTAGATGCCACCGCTTATAAGCGTGACTTGTGGTCCACTGATCAAGTTTGCATCGCTTTCGAGCTTTCGGACGGCACATTCGTTGAGGCCCATGAGGAGATGAAGGGTTGGTCTGATCTATGCAGTGCAATGCCTGAACACCTTCCGGGAGCACCACGATGGGAGCAGTGGTTCATGAACATTACCACTCCAGCATTTGAGCCAAACATCACCCCCCTTTTTCATAGAGCACCAACATCAATAGCCCCATGACAAAACAACGTCATAGAACCAAACGGGGCGAACAATAAATCGTGGCACACCAAGCGGATTATCTTGGTGTGTACCGAATCAATCTTTTGAGATGGGATATCCCTGCCAGAGCCACTCGAGGGCGTGAGGCAGAATCTGCGGTTTGGCTGGACCAATGCCGTGACCTGCATTGAGGCAGTAGAGATATTGGTAGTGGTAGCCTTTGGCTTTGAGCACGGCGGCCATGCGGTGATTGGCCTCCACCCAGTCGTGCATGTCATCACGCATCACGTTGGGATTAAAGTTGTCGCGGTCGCCGACGGCCATCCAGATTCGCAGCGGTTTCACGGGGCTTTCTGGGATGAGTTTGTTGTGGAAGCCCCAGGCACCATCGGGGGTTTCCGGATTAAAGGGCCATTGCTGATTCACGAAGGTACCGGAAAAAGTCAGCACGCGATGGTATAGCTCGGGATGATACCAGGCCATGATCAGCGCGGCTGAGCCGCCGGAGCTGTTGCCCATCGTGGCGCGTCCTTCGGGGTCTGGGGTGAGTTTCACGCTACAGTTCTTCTCCACCAACGGTAGGATTTCATTTTCGATAAACTCGGCATACAAGCCGGACATGGTGTCGTACTCGCGCCCGCGCTCATGCCCCTGGGCATCGCCACCGCCGCTGGAAATGGAGATGACGATCATGGCGGGGACACGTTTCTGAGCGATGAGATTGTCCAGAACACGAGCCAGGTTCATGTCCGGCTTGCCCATACCAGGACCATCATGGGCAACGATGAAGGGCGCGGCACTGCCTGCGACATACTGGGCTGGCACGTAAACGCTGATGGTGCGTTTGTAGTCGATGGGGTGGGTTTCGACGATCAGCGTCTTTGGGTTGTTCGGATCAACGGTGCCGAAGACCTCGCGAGCGATTCCAGGATTGAAGAGCTTGCAGTCTTTGGAGTCGATCTGAAACTGCTGCACTTTTCTCTGAGGAACCCCTGCGACGACTTTGGTTTCTGGTGCGGCGACATACTCAGGGCCGACGAGGAAATCTCCATCCACATTTACGGGAGGATTTACGCCGGGCTTGCCATCAAGCCGGGTGAACTTCGGAGCGCCGGGCGCATCGAAGGGGCGGGTCGGCGGGGTTGGCTTGTCCGGCTTTTTATCTTTGCCTGCACCGAAGGCAACCGAGGAAAGAGCCAGAGAAAGTGTGAGTCTGAGAAGAGCGGGATAGAGAAAAGAGTTCATGGATGGACGAAGCAAGCAAGACATGGTCAACGGTGATTACGGTCCAGTTGGCAGTTCTCACCACCAGTTTCAGCCCGCTTTCATGTCGCAGCATAGCTTCCTGGGGGTATCGAGGCAACCGTCCATTTTCGGATGGGCTTAGTAACTTGATATGGGTTGAAACCCTCCCCACTAACAGACAAGTAGGCAGGCGTAACATGCGAGTCACCGTGCACGCAAGTCACGATTTCTCGCCTAAAACCATGAAAACGAACCGGAAACACTTGATTTATCCAAAATCCCCGATCATTTTCGAGGTTCGCAAACCTAAATGACTACCCATGAACTCATTTTTATCCTTTTCTCACCCTTCAATCGCTCAATCCCTGCCTGACCGACGGCTTAAACAAAAGGGCTTGGAAAAACAATTTCCTATCGCTCCTGCCAAATCCTTCCAAATTCCCATGTCCTCTCTCCGACTCAATCTCACACTTGTCCTCACCGCCCTCTTTACGAGCCTGCTCCCTGCACACGCCGAAAAGCCCAATATCCTCTTCATCGCAATCGACGATCAGAACGACTGGATTGGGCACGTTGGCGGGCACCCCATGGCGAAGACCCCGCACCTCGATTCCCTTGCGACGCGCGGGACGACCTTTCTGAATGCCCATTGCAACGCGCCTCTCTGTAATCCGTCGCGCACCAGTCTGCTCCTGGGTTTGAGACCCACTACCACCGGAATCTACGGTCTCTCGCCCTGGTTCCGAACTGTGCCCGGATTCGAGGGTCGCGTTACCTTGCCGCAGCACTTCGCTGCAAACGGATACAAGACCCTCGCTGCCGGGAAAATCTACCACGGCGGCACCGGAAGTGGGGCTGGCGGTGGTGGAAAAGGGAAGGCGAAAGCAACTAACCCCGCCGCGGCTCCCGCCCCGGTTGAGTTCGCTGTCCGCGGTCCAAGCCCTGGCGTAGGAACTCGTCCTCCCAAAAAACTCATCCCGCCCGCACCGATGGGTGATCACCCACTCATGGACTGGGGTGTGTGGCCGCCCGACAATGACGACACCGGTAAAGGCGACTACCAGGTCGCGAGCTGGGCGATTAAGCAGATCGAAGCTTCAAAAGTGGAGGAGCCCTTCTTCCTTGCCGCCGGCTTTTTCCTGCCCCACGTGCCCTGTTACGCGACGCAGAAGTGGTTCGACCTCTATCCTGACGACGACAGTGTCCTCCCGGTCATCAAGCGCAATGATCGCGACGACACGCCGCGTTTTTCCTGGTATCCGCACTGGAGCCTGCCCGAGCCGAGATTGAAATGGGTCGAAGAGAACAATCAGTGGCGCAACCTCGTGCGCAGCTACCTCGCCTGCACCAGCTTCGTTGATGCTCAGATCGGTCGTGTCCTCGAAGCCGTCGAGAAAAAGGGGCTCGCCGAGAACACCATCGTTGTCGTCTGGGGCGACCACGGCTGGCACCTGGGCGAAAAAGCCATCACCGGAAAAAACACCCTCTGGGATGACGGCACCCGCGTGCCCCTCATTTTTGCCGGCCCCGGCGTGAACGCCGGAGGTCGCAGCAAGCAGCCCGCCGAGTTGCTCGACATTTATCCCACACTCATCGAACTCGCCGGCCTACCCGCTCGCGACGATATCGAGGGGCTGAGTCTCACTCCCCAGTTAAAGGATGCCGCAACCAAACGCGAGCGCCCCGCCGTGACCAGTCACAACAAAGGCAATCATGGGATCCGCTCTGAAAAATGGCGTTACATCGTCTATGCCGACGGCAGCGAAGAACTCTACGACATGGAGAAAGACCCGAACGAGTGGACCAATCTCGCCGCTGATCCCGCGAATGCCGCCGTCATCGCCGAGCACAAAAAGTGGATCCCGAAAGTGCAGCTCGATCCCGCTCCCGGCAGCGCTCATCGTGTCCTCACCTACGACGCGAAGACGGATGAGGCGGTCTGGGAAGGAATGACAGTCAAACGCGGAGATCCGATCCCGGAGTAGAATAGGTGACTTGAAACCGGATGGAGCAGCACGAAGTTTCAGGACCTCAGTCCTTCAATACTTTCACGATATGAAACCAATTCTCTTCTCCGCAGCGATCATTTTCGCCTTATGAAAATAGCAATCCTCACCTTCATTTTCGCCTGTGGCATTTCCCTCCAAGCAGCGGAAAAACCCAACATCCTTTTCCTCTACGCCGACGACCAATGTTATGAGACGATCCGGGCATTTGGTCACACGGACATCGACACACCGAATCTCGACCGACTTGTCGCGCACGGCACGACCTTCACCCATGCCTACAACATGGGCTCGTGGAGTGGCGCTGTCTGTGTCGCGAGCCGCACCATGCTCATCACCGG
>JBGSJM010000194.1:0-7574 GCA_041742015.1 Verrucomicrobiales bacterium
TACGGGACCTCACCCCCACTCTTTGAAATCCAAGCCATGAAACCAAACACTCTTTGGATTTTTGTGATTTGTGCCTTTGCGATCCTTGTCGTCGCCTGGTCAACCCTTATTGTGATAGCCACAAAAAACCAAGCAGAAGTGATTCCGGTGGAGATCCTTCAACCTGCCAAAAATTAGGTATGGAACCCACTTTTACCATTACTGCAGCACTGGCAACCGGATTGCTCACCAGCCTTCATTGTGTGGGCATGTGTGGTCCGATCGTTTGTGTATTAAAGCGACAAAATTCCGGGGGTGAAATGTCTGGCATCCTCAGTGCCCTCGCCTATCATGGGGGGAGAATGATCGCTTATACTTCCATAGGTGCACTATGCGGCGTTCTCGGTGAACAGCCGCTTCGCTTGATCTTCCAGACTCCGGCGGTGGTCCTGCCATGGATGCTGGTGGCGGTTTTTCTCTTTACCGCGATGGGCTGGTGGAAACGGCTGCCCCGTCCCCAATGGCTCAATCGTTTAACCTTCAGGATGCGCCTCCATTCCATGAAATTAAGTGCCACTCAGGGTGGTTTACTCATGGGGCTGGCTACACCTCTACTTCCCTGTGGCCCACTCTACCTGCTCTTCGCTGCCTGCCTGGTGAGTGGGGGGGCACTTCGGGGTGCAGAATTTGCTTTAGCTTTTGGGGTTGGGACGGTTCCCTTGCTCTGGATCGCCCAGGAATCCTTTATTCGATTACAGAAAGTGATTCCCGCCGTGAAAATGGCCCAGCTACAACGCTCCCTGGCCATTGTTGGCGTTCTGGTAATGGTGTTTCGACTACATGATACCATACCATTTCCCGGCCAGGCGAGGCTGGATTCGAACGGTGCCAAACCGATGCCTTCCTGCTGCCATTCCAGTGAAGCGAAATGAGGACCCCTTTGGATAAAGAATGCATCCATTGCGGAACTCCATTTTACTCCACTGAACGAAATCCGGAGTTCTGTTGCGGTGGATGTGAAGTGGTTTTTGGGCTGCTACATCAGCAGGGTCTCGACCAATTCTATCAACTTAAGGGCGATCAAAAAGTGAGGCCAGCTCGGGAACGACCGTTTCAAACCGTTGAAACCGAATGGATTGAATCCCTGATTTCCAAAACTGAAGCCGAAAGTGACGAACCCTTTGCCACCGCAACCGTGCAGCTCAATGGCGTTACTTGTGTGGGCTGTGTATGGTTGACCGAAACTCTATTTCACAGGCACATGGGTGCCGTCTCGGCTTCGGTAGATCCTTCCATTTCCGAGGGGACCTTTACTTGGGAGAAGGGAACTTCTGCCTTGATCGATTTTGCACGGGAACTTCCCCGTTATGGATATACGATTGATGCCATAACCTCGGACCGGAGCCAGGCCAGGGAAAGCCGGGCTTTGCTGACCCGGCTCGGTATATCAGCAGCTTTTGCGCTTAATACGATGGCGTTTTCCCTTCCCCGATATCTGGGTATGTCAGAGGACTTTGAATTTGCAAGAATCTTTGATCTCGTTGCTCTAGTTTCTTCAACTCTCGCTCTTCTGATTGGGGGCTCGTACTTTTTTCAGAAAGCATTTGGCGCTGTGCGGCAGGGCACAATCCATATTGATCTCCCCATAGCTCTGGGCCTGACTTTTGCATTTACGGGTTCCTGTATCGGTTGGCTGACGGGCCAGACGAATCTTTTCTACTTCGATTTTGTGGCCGTTTTCACCACCTTGATGCTGGGCGGTCGATATATTAATCTCCTGGCCATCGAGAAAGTCAGTCATCGACTCCAGGGGCAGTCAGCACTGGCTCCTGAAATTACCCTGGTCGACCAAACCCGAAAGCCAACCGCTGAAATCAAAATTGGCGATCAATTTGAGCTACCTCCGGGGCGGGCACTTCCAGTCATTGCCCGATTGGAAAATACCGATGGTGAGTTCTCCCTGGCCTGGATGATGGGTGAGCCTACACCAGTCCTTTTCCCGGCGGGGAGGCCGGTACCGGCAGGTGCCGTGTTGCTAAGTAATCAACCAGTTATGTTAACGGCCCGCGAAAACTATGATGACTCCATGGTTGCAAAGCTATACGCAAGCAACCGCAAACCACCTGCAAACACATTTGGAGCCAAGTTTCTAAAGATCTATTTGTTCAGCATCATTGTGATCGGTTTGGTGTCCGGGATCGTCATCTACATGGATGAGTGGGACCTGTTGAATGCCTTTCAGGTTGTTATCTCGATTTTTGTGATTTCCTGCCCCTGTGCCATCGGGGTCGCCATCCCACTTGTCGACAGAAGAATCGCATCCGTGATGGCCCGGTGGGGGGTCTTTGTTCAGGAAGCTGGCTTTTGGGCCAACATGCACAAAATAAAGCAAATCATTCTCGACAAAACCGGAACCCTGACCTTGGAATACCCGGATCTGGTGAATATTCCATCCCTTGATTCTCTAAACGAAATAGAGACATCCGCCCTCGGAATGCTGGTGGCAGAATCAAACCACCCACTTGATCGTACCCTGCAACAATACCTGGCTTCTAGGTATAAATTTAAGGACGCAACGGATGGAAAGATTCACTCAGTCCCTGGGTTAGGTAGGTTGGCTGAATTTGCGGGACACCAGTGGACTCTTGGAAAACCAGGCTGGCAAGGTAAAGAGGGATTCGTGGTAGAGGATACCAAACTCATGTCTTGCGAACTTGCCCGTGATGGCAAAACAGTGGCTATTTTTGAGTTTAAAGAGGCGCTCAGGCCCGATGCCATTTCCTCGATCCGTTCACTAATCAAAACTCTGGGTCAAAAAGTGCATATTCTTTCAGGTGATAAACAATCAAGGATTCTGACCTACGCAGAGCTACTCGGAATCTCGTCTGAAAACGCACATGGCGAACTCTCTCCCCATGAGAAGGAACTGAAAACCGCAGCACTCCAACCCGCGCTTTATCTGGGGGATGGCATGAATGATGCCCTGGCCTTTTCCGCCTCCACGGTGGCGGGAACTCCGGTTTCGGATCGTTCAATTCTGGATCGCCGGGCGAGCTTTATCTTTACCAGTCAGGGATTGTCCTTTTTGCCAAGACTCTTTTTGGCCGCCCGATGGACACGAACCACCATTCGCCTCATTGTTGCTTTCGCCATCATTTATAATATTCTGGCCATAGCTGCTTGTATCGCTGGTAATATGTCACCTCTTCTGGCTGCTATTTTGATGCCTTCCAGCTCGATTGTCAGCATCGGTATAGCGATGCGTCCGATCAATCGAATTAGCTGATTGTACCCTGTTAAACGGCTGATTGTACCCTGTTTAGTCAAATATTGAAGAAATAGGTAGATTTTTGCAAGATATATTGACTTTGTGTATTTACATTTTCCACAAATACCGTATATGGTGAATTTCCACCTACCTGGGAACTTAAATTATTATGGCAAAGAAATATTCAAATCAAGAAAGACTGGATGTCCTTGAATTCGTTCAGGCATATAACAAAAAACATGGAAGAGGCGGCAAGGTTGCGGCAACAAAAAAGTTTGGTGTTAATCCCAACTCCATCAGAAGCTGGCTGGCCGACTCAGATGAACCCAAAGTGGTTCATGCGAGAGCGAAAAAACCTCGCGCTGCAAGCGCCGGGGCGCCCATTGTTCAGGAGTCAAGCCTTCAAATCCTTGAAAAGATGATTCAGATTCAGAAGTCGATTGATGTATTGAAATCTGAATTCGCTGGTCTCAGATCAAAACTCTAGTAGAAATTTTACATCGGGTATTTCAAAGTACCACGAATGTCAAAAGGGCCATGTCTCGATAATCGGGATATGGCCCTTCTACTTTCCTTGCCAGTGGCTAATCCGATTTGCCAGCCCATTTGCTCCACCATTCTCGAAAGAGCCGCCACTGACTGTGGAGAAAGGCTCTTTGACTGGCACTCAGGTGATCATCGGGATTAAAGTGATGAGCATATTCGGGGTTGCCTTCCAGCACCATCAATTCTTTGTAGTAGAGAACCAGATCGGGCCCCTCATCATACTTGGATAGAACCAGAAGGGCTTCCTCCAATTCCCGGGCGAGCCGCCGGGAATCGGCATCTCCCGCTGCGGCCCGTTCGCATAGCTGAATCATGCGCAGGACTTCCCGGGGCAGGGCATTGCCGACTCCGGTTATTGCTCCCCCGGCTCCGCAGTGAACATAGCCATGATAGACCTGGGTATCAACGCCCACCATGAGAGTAAGTCCGGGATCACCACTGGTGATATATTCTGCGGCGTAATTAAGCGAATCCGCCCCTCCAAATTCTTTGAAACCCACCAGGTTGGGGTGCTGCTTTCTCAAATCAAAAAACAGATCCGCCCTGGTTTCAAATCCATAGTAGGGACTATTATAGATGACCGCCGGGAGGTCTCCACCCGCTTCGAGAATAGCGGAAAAGTGGGCGCGCTGCGCAGTGGGTGACGTCCCCCGGGAAAGCACCCGCGGAATGACCATGAGTCCGCCAGCGCCGACTTCGCGAGCGTGAGCGGCATGGGAGGCCGCCAACCCTGGGTTTTGTGCCCCGGTTCCCACCACCACCGGAATCCCGGCGGCGACGAGGCTGCGCACTCCTTCCTTGCGCTGATCGTCAGTCAGAAGCGGCCAGTCTCCCATGGATCCACAGTAGACGACTGCCGACATGCCGGTATCAATAAGCTGTTTCGCCTTTCGCACCAGTGCGGTAAAATCGGGCGTGCCCCGCTCATCACACGGTGTCATTAATGCCGGAATGCATCCGGAAAAAATATTCTTGGTTTGTTTCATTCGGTTTTCCTTCAGCCAACAGTAAAGAGGTAGTGTTGAAGGAAGTAAAGCTCGAGCGCTAAAAGCCCTCACTAGATAAATCCAGTGAGGAACCGTTGAGGCGCATACAAACCCCGGAAAAATCACGCTGCAAACTCCAGGCACTTATTGCTTTCGGATGTTTCGCTGAAAGCTTCGGCCTTACAAAGGGCTTTTTTGGTGTTGGCCACCCGTCCGCATTTTTGACAATAAAAACAGGCATCTTTCGTCAAAGCCTGCAATTTTTCAGGATTTTTTTCGAAATCCCGCCTTGTCCAGTCGCAAATCGTCTTTCCCATTGTGCCTTTTGTCTGATTTCTGCCATTGAGACGCAGTATCAATAGAGTGGATTTAATTTCAAAAAGCGCAAGTGGATCTTTTCCTTTATTGCGTCCCCTTCGCATTTTTTGAACTGGAATGGTGGGACTTTTATTCCTCCAAAATAAATTGGCTCGTTAACCGTTACTAAAAAGAACCAAAACCTTGTTCAGGTCTTGTGCCGGTCAAGGCCTGACTTGTTATTCTTAATCACTATTGATATGATGCATTTATTAATCTTTTCAGATAGAGTCCCATTTTTCACGGTTATCACTTCTTTGGATTTTCCGGAGTAGATTGAAGTTTATGACGAGCCTGATGCATTTACCCATTTGTGATTGAGCCCAACGGCTTTATCGTTTACGATTTTGGTCCATTTCCCAACCAAAAGACCTCACACACACGAAACCAATCGTATGCCTCAATTGATCTTCTACATCGAGGGCGGCTACCCTGAGATTTATAATTTGCTGACCCGAAAGGCAACCATCGGGCGAAATGAAGACACTGACATCCATCTCAACGATCCGCGTGTCTCGCCCCACCATGCCGAATTAATCAGGGTTGATGCGGGAATTTATCAGTTGAAAGATCTGGGCTCAGCCAATGGGACGGCTGTAAATGGAAAACTGGTTGAGGAAATTGTACTGCAAAATGGCGATCAAATCAAATTTGGTTCGGCCAATGCCAGCTACGTGGACCAAAGCGAAAGTGCCGAAGACAAATGGCTGCGGCAAAATGTGGAAAAAGATATCGCCACCAAATCGGAATTGCTGGCGAAGATCGAGAGTGAGATCGCAGCCCGGACTACAGCTCTTGACTTGATCCCAATTAGCGAAAGCAGACTGGCAAGCCTGGAAAGCACTTTGATCGAGCTGGCGCGCCAGGCTGAGACAGAGGCCAACCGTCTCAGCACGGTCCAGGGTGATTTGGAAAATGTCCGACAAAAGCGGGACGAGATCTATGCGGAGGTTAGGGCGCGAGGACTGGACCTGGAAAATCTGGAAAAAGAACGTGCCGAGCTGCAACGTGAATTTCGAAGGATCCACGCGACCAACGAAAATTCCGTGAGGATGAAAGAGGAATTGAATGTGGAGTTGGAAAACCTTCGCATCGAGTTCGAAAAGGAAAAAGCAGCGCTCGAAGAGTGTACCTCCGCCTTTGAAACGGCGAAAACGACCATCGCGGAGGCAGAGGCCATTCAGGTGAAGTTGGACAAGCTCGAAACCGACCTGAAAAGCCAGGAAATCGCTTATGAGGAAATTAATGCCACCATCGCCGGTCGGGAAAGTATCCGTGCCCGACTCGATGCGGATGTAGCCGAGCGGACTAGGGAACTGGAAGAGTTGGTCAGTACGCTGGAGGCTAAACGCCAGGAGTATGAGCAACTGTCCCAGGAAGTCATCGATAACAAAGAACGGATCAAGTCCTCCTGCGGAATGCTCGAGGAAATGGAGGCGACCCTGCAAAAGGAAATCGTGGAACTGACCAAGTCTCAGGAAATGCGGGAAGCGCTTTCAAAAGAGAGCAGCACCCTTTCAAACCTCATTTCTGGGAAGAACACGATTTTAAAACGGATCAGCGACAAAATCGAGACGGCGAACCAGGGTAATCAGGCGGTGGCGATTTGCCCGCCACTGCGGGTGATCAACCCGGAAATGCGGGCACTGGTCCATTACTTTCAACATGGGGCAGGGGTACCGGACCAGGATCGCACAAATCCAGTGGGGTTTTTCGGGTTAACCGCCTGTACTCGAGGAAGCATGCACAAAGAAATCGACACTGTCCCGGCGGGGGATGATCCGGTCTTGCTGCTGCTGCAGGGGGATGTGGAAAAAGACTATGCGCTGATTCAATCGACATTTTTTGCCATGCCAGATCGGCTCCTCATGGTCTGTTGGGCCGAGGGGCTGCTTGATAAAATGATCGCGAGACTGGGGCAGACTCCTGATCCCGCCTATATGAACCAAATCCTCGCAGGTGTCGCCGGAATCATCTCGGTGGATGCGCGAACCTCAGAACTCGTTGGTGAACTGATGATTGAGCGTCCCCACCTCAACCTCCCGCTGCCCAGTCCAGTTGAGTTCCCGGAATGGAATGCACCCACCCCGGTATCTTCCCGGACGAGGGGGATTTTTGTCTGTGTGAATAAATTTAATCCCAAATCTCAACTCCACCGCACGAGGGTTGACCTTCTGAATCAACTGGTGGCTGAGACGGGTAGCCCGGTGACCATGTATCGCGCCAACCCTGTGCCCAGCTCGGTTGAGGGGCTTTCAATCCCTGATCACCTGATCACTGAGTATGTGGCCCGGGTGAAATACGGGGAATGTCTGGGGCTGATCAGAGCCCACCATTTTATCACTGGATTTGGACCCAACCAGGATGGTGGAGAGTTGTTGGGTGACGCAATTCTGACCCGGTCGATTTTACTGGGAGCAGATTTTAATAGTGTGATG
>JBGSJM010000195.1:0-10044 GCA_041742015.1 Verrucomicrobiales bacterium
TGGAAGTGCTGCAGAACAACTAGTGGCTGAAGGTGAAGCCAGGGGTGAAGCCAGAGGTGAAGCCAGGGGAAAGGCTAAGGGTGAAGCTGAAACAAAAAGAGAAGTCGCCCTCCGCTTGATCAAAAAGGGCATGTCGGACGAAGACATTTCCGATGCCACCGATCTGCCTTTGAACTCCGTCGCAGAACTGCGGACGAACCAAACCGAGTGATTTGGCGGATTTTGATACAAAGGGTGGAACGAGCTGTCCCACTTTTACCACCATAGCCGCTGCACGAAATCCCATTCGAACCGAAAAATTTCGAACTCATCTCAAGGAATCGAGTCAGGGAATTCGGGGAAAAGGCGGGAAGTCTCCAGCGTGGAATTCTTGCCCTGGTAGAAAGTGAGTTTCCCATCGCTGGCGCAAATCCAGACCTCTATGGCTCCGCACTCGAAGTAGAGTCTTTTTTTCTCCTCAATTTCGCCCCTGGTGTTCGAGGGCGAAAGGACTTCCACCAATAATTCAGGGCAAGTTACGAAACACTTCGCTTCGCCCAGCGACTCCCAGACCTCGTCCGAGCACCAGGCATTATCCGCTGCCTTGACGCCCTCGACCGTAGATACTGGACATTCCGAGATGACCTTGCCGCTGGCAGACAGTTTTCGGAGTAAGAAGCAAATCTCAGACTGGCGGTTTCCGTGAGAGGGTGCGGGAGGCGGTGACATGATAAGTTGTCCGTGTCGATCAGTTTCGATTCGGTAGTCGAGCGCCACCAATTGCGGATCGGAACAAAGATGATCCCACACCGCAAGATTAAAGCGGTGGTGATCCACTTCGGCGAGGGCCACCTGCCCGGGCTCTGTCAAAACCGAACTCATGTGTTGAGAAACGGGTAATGTGGAATCGGGAAAAAGCAACCCTGGCGATCTGAATGGAGTGCTGCAGTGGAGGAAGGCGATGTCATCAGGATCGCAGGGATACAGCGGGAGATGAAAAAAATTGGATGGTGACCTGCTTCCCATGAAAGCGGAGTTCGGAGAGGAAAGCTCGTATGAGGTCCGCAGGTACGCTCTTGCGGAAGAGGACTTTCAGTGCTCCCCGCAGATAGTCTGACCCCGTTTTTTTAAAGTTTTAAAGAGTATTCAGAGTGAGGCAGCCAGAGGGAAACTCAATTTATGCTGTAAATGGATTCAGGATCTTCACCCCAGTGTTTTGAAAATCTGCGACGTTCCGCGTAACAATGATCAGCCCATGCCGATGCGCAGTCGCTGCCAGTTAACTGTCGAGAGAGGGCACGATAATTTTGGCTCCGTCCCACTTCGCCTTGAGCTGGCCCCAAACGTGGGCGGTGCTGGTATTGAAGCTGAGGACTCGGCCTTTCATACACTCGCACAAAGATTGCAGCCATGCGTGGAGTTGGGTCCTCCTTTTCCCGGCAGGCAGGCGTTCGATACCCCGGCGCAGTTCGCCAATGGTGATAGTGCTGACGAGAGCAGCGGTTCGTTTTGTCGCAGCCACGCCACCACTTGCGGATCAGGCTTGGGCTTGGCCGGTTCGCTGAAAACTAACGGACGACCGGATGGGAGTGCAAGCTCGTGGTATCGACCAGATAGCTCACAAGGAAAGGGGCTTGGAGTCGTCGGAATCCCGGGTCGGCACCTCGAACGGGGAAGGACAGGCCAGCAGCAAGTCCACCAGCCCGTGATTCGGCGGATGCGTGATACGGCGGAGCGTGATGGTGTCCTCATCCTCCATGAAGACCTCAAAATCCTGCCCTGCCTCCAAATGCATCTGCTCCCGCACCGAGCTGGGCAGGACTATCTGGCCTTTTTTGGAGAGAACCGTGGTCATGTGTGAAAATCTTACTCGGCCCTTAGAATATTTCCAAAGAGAAATTCTAAAAAGCACAAGCCCGAAGAGAATATTTTCTGGGAATCGCCTCCCTGACTATCTGAAACTTTTTCCGAAATAGCTGTCTGTCCAACAAACGTGCTGGTGCTCCCCGCAGATAGTCTGACCCCGTTTTTTGCGTTCTCGTGCAACAAGAGGTAGATTCGATTACCCTGCAATTGGAGGGAAACGGCCACTCAAGATCCGTGCTACTGATCGTGCTTTCTTTACGTCGAAGCTCGATTTCTTCGCCGAGTTCAACTCGCGCAGCGTGTCGACTCGTTGGCCAAGGTGTCGGAATTGAAGATTTCGAACTCGGTGTGGACTGGCTTTGTCCACGTTTTGAAGGGGGAGATGATCTAGAAGCAGTGATCAAAATCAAAGCACCATCTACCCTAGCAAAGCATCAAACCGTTCCGATTTCTCAATAAACTCAAGCATGATCCCGGGATCACTTAGTCGCCCTGCTTCAAGGTCGGCCTGAAGTTCCGCTTTGAGCGCGGTTCTCTGCAGGCGGAGTTCAACCAAAAGCAAGCGCTTTTCACGGAGCTTGCGCAGGAACTCCCGTTTCAAATGTAGAAGGCGAATCATGTAGTCGGCTGGCGGCTGCACGGGTTCGATCTGACCATCTGTCTTTACCTCAAAATACTTCAGCCGGTCACCATCTTCCCGAAATGGGTCAATAAAGCCGTTTTCGCCGTCGTGGGTGTAAGGTGTGCCGCGTGCAGGCCAGTGATCCCACTTCCATCGATTGCAGCGTGCACAGGCGTAATATAGGTTTAATGGATCGTTAACAAGGTCTTGGAACTCTTCAAAGGATTTAGGTCTGAAATGTTCTAACTGCATTGCTTCCACTTCGGTGTCCGTCGCATCGCAATATACGCACCGGTGCTGACAGTCGACTGCAACGTGGGAGCGGTAATATGCGTAGTCGTAGTAGGAGCCATCATCCTTTCGGGGATAGCCGCCCTTTCGCACTAAAACGGGAAAGAAGACTCGTGGTGTGTCTGTAATCATGAACTTTAAAGAAGGCGGTCTCGTCCGAGTAGCTTTTTCAGAGCTTCGATTTCTGTATCTAGCTTGATCTGCCTCTCATGCTCGGCCGCAGCGACAGGAGCGAGTCGGTCCTCATCCAATTCCATAAGTTCCCTAGTTTCATCTTCCGATAGTGCCTCACGCGAACTCTTGATTATCAGGTCATGGAACCGTTGGTCACGTGCATTTCGGACATCGTTAAATACATCCAAATGACGCAACACGCGGGCTTTGACGATTATCGCTTCTTCTAAGCCAGGGTTCTCGATGTGTTGTTTGTCGATGATGTATTCGATGAGGTATTCAAAACCACGAAACTCATCAATTTGGTCAGCGTAGCCGGTGAGAATGTAGATCGGCATCTTTGAATCCAAGCAGCGCAAGTATAGGGCAAGGTCAGTGCCGTTATAGGTCATACCACCCGGTTTTAACTTTTGGTCAAGAATGAATGCCGCCGTTGTCGGATCAGCGGCAAGTGAATCATACTCGGCAAATGTCTGAAGTGGAGCAAGGTCACGGATCTGAATTTCCGGATTGTCGATCAGGGTCGTTAAATCTCTAAGGTTGGCCCTGCGGGCAGGTTCGTCCTCATCGACGAAATAAATAACGTGGCGTTTCATGTCGTGAAAACTCTGGGTGAAGTCGGTGAGGCTTTTGGCACCTGAATCAAAAAGCTGGCTCCGCCTATCGCGCCAAGTGAAACGGCATTTATTCTGCCCTTAGTATGTTCTTCAACAAACGATCGAACGATGAACAAACCCATGCCCGTTCCAATGTGTTCTCCATGCGTGTTTCGCTTGGTGGTAAATCCGGGGCGAAAAATAAACTCCGCAGTCCCGGCCTCTAAGCCAATGCCACTGTCAGCGAACTCCATCTCCCAATCCTCGCTTTGGTCGCGAAGCGAAACCTTTATTTGGCGCTCGGCGGCAGGTTTGTCCTCCAGCGCCCAAGTCGCATTTGTAATTAAATTTACCACGATACTCTCCCAGTCCATCTCGAAGCCATTGATGAGGCAAGGGTTGGACGGCATCTCGCTAAGATCGACAGCGATTTTTCGCTGAATGCGAAGAGTTTCATCAAAAGCGTTGAAAACGCTAGCTATGGTTTCTTTAAGGCAGAAGTCCCTCAGTTGGCGCTTTTCACGATTGAGGTTCCCGAGTGTAAACCGTGCAAATTTGCGGACCTTTTCGGCTTCACCCTCTGTGTCCTTCAGCGTGGTTGTGATCTCGTCCTGAAGGGCGGGCAAAACCATAAGTGTCCCGTTGGAGAAGTTTTTCAAAAGCCAGCGGGCATTTTTCGCCACGGTGCCAATCCAATTCATCGTTTCGTGCCCGAAAGCCGCAGACAATATTCCCAGCGACGCAAGATTAGCCATAGTGTTTTTCTGCTCTTCGGCTTGCTGGTAGAGTTTTGTCGTTTGCTCTAATCCGGTCCGGGCGAGTTCGAGTTCGCGCTTTGCCTCGATGAGAACTTTACCTATGCCCGCTTGAAGTTCCCCAGATGAATTGCCACCACTCGTTGGCTTAATCAAGTCGGTGATTTGCCCCGCCAGCGCTTCAAGTTTCTGCAAGGCTTCACCGGCTCCAGCAATTGACTCCTTGGCCTTATCTTCGGCCTGCTCCGCTGTTTCTCGGATCGCCCTCCGCCCCATTTCGAAAGTTTGGTGATGGACTTCAAGAAACTGCACTGCACGTAGTCCGAATGCCCGAAGATGGTCCAGTGCTTTGCCTTGTAGAAGGCCCTCGCGATTAGTCTGGTCATCCAATCCAGGGTTTTTCTCGTGACTGATGAAAACGGCACCGACGACTTGATTGTAACCTAGACGCCAATTTCCTGGCCTGGCGTCTTGGGCCACACCTTCGGGGTTTTGCATGCGTCGGTACGCCAACCGTAACCAGTCACCCGTGCCGTCCGGCTCTCCATAAGGCTTAACCCTGAAGCCATCTCGGTAGATGCGGACACCCTGATTAAACTTTAGAAAGTCGGTTATCTCCCGTGCCTTCAGCGTGCGAGCGGCAAGTTCAGCATCCCGGCGAACAAAAAAATAGAATTCCATCCGAATCGGTCCACAAAGAGGCTTATCTCCCATCTTTTTAATAGCATCTTTCCATGCCACCGGCTTGAGGTGGAATTCCGTTTCATGACGGGGTGACGTCATTTCAATTTCGACGTTGCCGTCATCATCCAAGGTCGCAACAACTTTCCAGTTGGCCGCTTCCAGTAACACCGCCGGGACGGACACTGCACCATCAAGATGCTCCCAGTTCTGACCGGTCTCAATTTCGATCGAAAAATCGTTTGGGGCTTGGAATGGCGATACCAAAAGCGCAAGGTCGGTTCGAAGCTGAGCGATTGAATCCGCATCCCACACATCCTTAAGGCCACGGAGGATCAATCGAGTACCCTTTGGATATTCATGAAACTGATTGGAGATTGGATCGCACTGGAGATTGGGAATGCTGTAAAGGTCGTGCTCAACAGTTTCCAGTCTTTGCTCGCTGTCCTCGTACCGTCCCCAGCGCACATCGAGGCGAAACCCCTCCTTTGCTCCAAAAACGATCGATTCGACTTCAGTTTGAGCGCAGAGCCGGTCCAAGCCAAGACGGCCCAATCCCTTCTCCCCGGTGACAGCGCGTTCTTTGGCAGTCCTTCTTCGTCCCGTCTTATTGGCAGTCCCAATGACCATCCAGTAGCCACGCAGATCCGCCACTGTCATGCCATCGCCTGTGTCTTCAATTACCATGAAGGCTTCGGTCGTGCCCAAATTCCCGAAGCGGATGCGAACCCTATCGGCGTCAGCGTCGTAAGCGTTTTTTACCAACTCAACGATCGCTGTAATAGAACTGGAAATACTTTCACGCCCAAGTTGCAACGCAACCCGCGAACTTACGGAGAAAGCGGCTTTACCCAGGGGCGTGCCAACCACAGGAAGAAGTGGTGCAAGTTGCGGATCGTCGGTTGGCATGGGCTATTTCGTGAAAGGTATTTCCGCGACAGCCCCGACGGTTAGGTGTCGACATCGGATGCGCTGGTCAAGGAACTCGTTCACTGACTGGGAGTGGAGTTGTTCCATGAGTGCACGGCAAGTGTCAGCAGACTTGTCATGTGGTTCACAGACGATGAGATGGTTCTCAACGGCAACGGGCTTAGTTCCAAGGATGACTGTAGCAGCGGCACGATACGGGTGGCCGGGGCGAGAGGTGCGTCTGATCACAACGAATGGTGGCTTGTAAGCTAGCCCATTATGTCGACGCTTTTCCGTAATTCTGGAGACTTCCACCCAAGTAGCGATGTTTCGCGGGTGGATGTAGCGCCGGAGCGGACCGGATTCTTCATCGCGGTGTGAGACCACACGGCCAACGTGAACTTCGAAGAAATCAGCCACAGTCGTGGTGTGAGGCGCATTGGTGTTTGCCCAAAGCTGTGGCACTTGAGTTTGTGGTTCGGCACGTCCGACAAGGCGAAGCAGGAAGACGTCCACATCGGCATTATCGTCGAAGATGCCATATGGCTGGACAAGTAGAACCTCGGCAATTTGGCTGACGCGTCTTCGCCATTGCTCAGAGAATGAACCTGAGCGGAGAACTTCAGGCAGAATTGCGAGCATTTCTGTACCCTGCTTCGCGTGTTCGAGCGCTGCAATTACAAACGAGGCAGCTTCCGTGATGCGGCCTCCCGCCCATTTACAGTCTTTGGGTGACGTTACCTGGCCGAATGGTGGATTTAACAAAAGGTGAGTGGCGCGGTTGAAAAGTGCCTTTTGTTTGAGACCGTCAGCAACCCGGATGTTTGGGAAAAAGTCAGCATTCGAACCCTGCAATACTTCGCCGGATTTGTGTCGCTGGCGTGCGAGAAGAACAAGGCGTGTTTTTGTTCCTTCGATAAACTCTGGGTGCAGGTCTGTACCACTGAGCTGTCTTCCCCATTGCTGCAACGTCGTGGGTAACCTTTTGCTAATAGGAAGCCGCCGCGCCGCCGCGATAAGCAGGTCTCCCATGCCACATGTCGGATCGTAAAAGACACTCGTCGGACCGAAGCCTGTGCCGCAGTTAATCAGTTTTGCGCTGAGGTCGGTCCCTGTAAAGAATGCCCCAAATTTGCGTCGTGTTTCCAGCGGTGCTGCGAGACGGAGTTCGACGCTGGCTTGCCCGTTCAGAGCCGAGTCAACTCGAGTATTCCAATCCTCGCCGCGATGCGACTCCATCGACAGTCGATTCAACTTGGAAACGTAAGCCGAGTAGACGCTAAACGGACTGGGATTAGATTGTGTCGGTAGGGCTGGCATCAGGCAGTAATTGTTTCAGTTCAATTCAACATTTGCGAACCGGAGTGAAGCTGCCGGATGGAACATAGGAGATGAAGTGTGGCGATGAAATTTTTCTCACTCCCAAGCTCCCGGGTTATGGCGCTGGAAGAGGCTGACTGCAGGTAATTTACGGTGTTTGTCGACGGCATGGCTGTGAGACATCTAACTCAATAAAGTGCAATTTCACACCGAAAAAGAAAGAGCAAAGTCACTTTCGCGAGGACGAAGGTGAAAAAAGGGCAATTAGAATGGCCTATCGTTCGACAGGCGATGTGTCACTTTCTCCTCCGCGATCTCCGCGCCTCCGCGTGAGGCAGGCTCCGGTTGGGATTGGCTCACGCGAAGACGCAAAGGTGAGTGAGGATTCGTTTCGGAAAGGTGGAGGAAGGGCTGCTTTACTCTTTCTTTGGAGCGTTGTTCGCGGATCTGCCCGCGAAGCGGCTACGAGTGGATCTTTTTCAGATCCCTGACATGCTGTCGGGCGATCTCGCGTTTGTTTGGCGCAGACGTCAATTGCTCCATCTGGTGACGGTAGCAGTTGACTTCGGCGGTCGTAAAGAACTCGGTTCGGTGATTTTTGAGATAAGGTTTCAACCCACTGGTCAGCACATTCCCGGGCATCCTTGTCTTCAGCTCACAGTCGCCAATGAAATAAATGATGGAGTGAAAAACGCCTCTGGATTGATCGAGATAGATGGCGAGGGCCCGAACATGAAGCTCGTTCTGATGCAAGGGGTTTTGAAAGGTGTACTTTTTCCCGAAAAGATTCTGGGTCCACTTTGCCTGTTTTTCGTCTCCAAAAATCCAACCCCGATAATTCTTGGTTTCGATCACGAAGATACCGAAGGGAGATATCACAACATGGTCAATTTGGGTGGTTCCCTTTTTGTCGGGACGGGGAAGGTAAACATCTTCGAACACATGGTAAATCGCCGGATCCAACTGGCGAATATCCAACGAGGTTCTTTTTTCACCAAGCCAACCTTTCACGCACCCGGAAGTCGGCCAATTTTTTAGAATGGTGAGAACGGCAAACACCACAAAAACCAGAATCAATGGGGTCAACGAACTAAAAAGATCGGCGGATTTAAAGATGTGCATAATTATGGTAATTATAACATTCATTTGAAAAGTGCGCTAAGGTTCTTTTCGTGGCCATGGGCAGTTAACGGCGATTTTCGCATGGTGGTTTCTGAACGCTGATTCGATGAAACCGGGCCCGATCTGTTATAGTTGCCTGGCTTTTAGAGGCTAACTGTACCCTGTTAAGTCGCTGATTGTACCCTGTTGGGTGCAGGATCGTACCCTCTTGAAAGACGGCGTAAACAAGCTCGTGAGCGGCGTGAACAAGCCCGACAGCGGCGTGAACACGACCGACAGCGGCGTAAACCGGCTCGTCAACACTGGGAACAAATAAGGAAGGTCAGGAAAATGGGGTGGGGATTTGGGTGGGAGGAAACGGAGGCGCGAAAACTGTGAAGGTGATTTCAGGAATCCGAGTGGGGACTTCTGGTCGTCGGAACACGATCACGCCGATCCGTGCCGTTGTCGAATCGGTCCCGAAATTGTAGCCTTCTCCTTTCTTTCCGATGTTTATCTTTTTCAAATTGCTCATGAAATCGCGCCGCCGACCTTTCCCGTTTTCCTCTCTCTTTCGAACTGTGGTGCTGGCCGCCCTGGCTGCGGCGGGTATTGCGCTGGGTAATGCTGCGGAGCGCCCGAATTTTGTCTTTATCCTCGCGGATGACCAGTCGCCCTTCGACCTGAAAACCTACAATCCCGAGTCCACCCTCGACGCGCCGAACATCGCGAAACTCGCGGCGAGGGGGATGACGTTCGATGGTGCCTATCACATGGGTTCCTTCAGCGGGGCAGTCTGCATGCCGTCGCGCCACATGATCATGAGCGGCCGCACGGTGTGGCATCTGCCGCCGGCGCCGTTTGGGAAGACAAAAAGCCCGCCGGAGCTGGAGCAGCAAACCATGCCAGCGGTGTTTAACCGGGCCGGTTATGCCACGATGCGCACCTGCAAGATGGGCAACAGCTACGAGGCCGCCAACAAACTTTTCGCGGTCCGTCACGACGCGACGAAACGCGGCGGCACCCACGAAACCGGCAGCGGCTGGCACGGCGACCGGGTCATGGACTACCTGAAACAGCGCGAGACGGACCAGGACACGCGGCCTTTCCTGATTTACTACGGCTTTTCCCATCCGCACGACGAGCGGGATGGCACGCCGGAACTCCTCGCGAAATACGGAGCCACCAATCACACTGATCAGGCCAATCCGCCGCTGCTGAACGAGAAAATGCCCAAGCTGCCGGTGAACTACCTGCCCGCGCATCCCTTCGACAACACGGAAATGAACGTGCGCGACGAGGTAGCGGTGAGCGGCGTGTGGAAGCGGCGCGACGAGGCCAGCATCCGTAACGAAATCGGCCGGCAATACGCCTGTAGCGAGAACATCGATATCCAAATCGGCCGGGTGATGCAGCGACTGGAGGAGATGGGGCAATTGGATAACACCTACATCATCTATACTGCCGACCACGGCATGTCGATCGGCCGCCACGGGCTGATGGGTAAACAAAATCTCTACGAGCATACCTGGCGGGTGCCCTTCATCGTCGCTGGTCCGGGAATCAAGCCCGGCTCGCGGGTGTCGGGAAATATCTATTTGCTCGACGTGCTCGCCACGCTCTGCGATCTCGCTGGGGTCGAGGCTCCCAAAACCAACCAGGGCCAGAGTTTCCGCCCCGTGCTCGAAGGCAAACAAACCACGATGCGCGAGACAATGTATGGTGCCTATTCCGGCGGCGGCAAACCGGG
>JBGSJM010000196.1:0-9218 GCA_041742015.1 Verrucomicrobiales bacterium
CCGGCGATCCCGAGGCAAAACTCCACCCAAAAATTGTCCAGTTTACGAACCGGGGCAAAGATCTTTTTGTGGTTATCCCATTCCGCGATCCCGACGAGGACCAATCCCAGCAGTAAAAAGGTGATAATTCGTTTGTTCATACAATAGGAAAGTTACAGAAGCCTCTGTGCTCTCACTAACCTAAACACATGGACTGGCTTCGTGTTAGGGTCAAGGGACACGAAATTACTGGAATCACGCCATTGATAGCTTTCATCATTTATCAAATCAACCACCGTATAGGATTCACCGGGGTTTAGCCCCATTTGTTCGATCTGCAAATGGATCTTACTTGATTGCGTATGTACCGGATCGAGATTCACTACGCAGATGATGATATTTGAGAGATCCTTATTCCATTTGTAGTAAGCGATGATCGAATCATTGTCACTGGGGATGAACTCGATATTGGCGTATTCCTTCAGCGCGGCGTTTTCCCGGCGAATCTTGTTGAGCCGGTAAATAAAGGCTTTGATGTGGCCTTTCTTTTCCCAGTCCCGTTCTTTGAGCTGGTATTTTTCGCTGTCGAGATACTCTTCCCGCCCTTCGAGCGCCTGATTTTCGCAAAACTCGTAGCCGGAATAGATTCCCCAACTGGTCGAGAGGGTCGCGGCAAGTGCGGCCCGGACCTTGAAGACGGAGGGTCGCGCATTTTGCAGGTGAAACGGCAGGATATCCGGCGTATTTGGCCAGAAATTCGCCCGGTAATAGTTCCGCATCTCTCCCTTGGTCAGCTCATAAACATATTCCATGAGTTCCCACTTGGTCTCACGCCAGGTGAAATAGGTGTAGCTCTGGGTGAAGCCTATTTTGCCCAGCGTTTGCATCATCTTCGGGCGGGTGAAGGCCTCCGCCAGAAAGATGACATCTGGATTGGTGCGGTGAATATCGGTAATCAGAAACTCCCAGAAAGCGACCGGCTTGGTGTGCGGGTTATCCACCCGGAAGATCCGGACACCACGGTCCACCCAGAAACGAACCACATCCAGCAACTCGGTCCAGAGGCTTCTCCAGTCGTCACAGTGGAAGTTGAGCGGGTAGATGTCCTGGTATTTTTTCGGCGGATTTTCCGCGTATTTGATGGTGCCATCCGGGCGCTGAAAAAACCAGTCGGGGTGACTTTTTACATAGGGATGGTCCGGCGAACAGTTGATGGCAAAGTCCATCGCGATATCAATCCCCATCGTTTTGGCTTCCTTGACGAGCCAGACAAAATCTTCGACCGTGCCCAGGGCCGGTTCCACGGCGCGGTGCCCGCCCTCAGCGGACCCGATCGCCCAGGGGGAACCAACATCACCCGGCTGGCAGGTCACCGAGTTGTTTTTCCCCTTCCGGTGGGAAGCCCCGATGGGGTGAATCGGCGGGAAATAAACCACGTCAAATCCCATTTTTCGGGCATCCTCCAGCCTCGGAAGACAGTCCCGGAAAGTGGCATGTTGCGTGGCGCTTCCCAGAGCGCTGCGGGGGAAGAACTCATACCAGGCCGAAAACTGGCACTGCTCGGGCTCGACCAGGATCTCGACAAATTCATCTGACTCAGTGGCCAGCGACATATCCGGATAGCGGCCCAGCAAATTGCGAAGTTGTTCGGAATGAAAAATTCCCGGGATCTGATCGGGCTTGGCTCTCTCCAGCGTTTTTTCCAGGACCGAGATAGCCTCGGCATCGTGTTTTTTGTTCTCGGCCAGTGCCCGCTGGACGGCACCATGGAGGATGATTTTCCCTTCCGCGATCTCCGTGGAATAGTCCGATTGGTTGCCCGTGAGGCGCCTTTCAAAATCATGCAACCAGCTTTCGAATGGATCTGCAAATGCCCGAATTTTGAACAACCAGGTCCCCAAAGTATTCAGATCCACCGTGGCGGCCCAGTAATCATTCTCCAAATGCCTCATCCGTCTGGCCTGCCACACCGATTCGCCAACCTGCTTGCCCATCAGGATGACGCAAAGCACATCGTGACCATCTTTAAACACATCAGCACTGATATCGAGCGATTCTCCGACGATTCGTTTCACCGGGTAGCGCCCTCCTTCCACACGGGGTTTTAGATTGGAAATAACAACGGTAGGCAATCGTTTGGGCAAATTTGGCATGGCTGTGGAACGGATGGCTGACAATAAATTTTGCGGAAATATTGCCTTATCCGAAGAAAGGAAAAGGCAAACTTTCGCGGATCACGCGAGAAATCATCAGAGGTGATGAATAATATCTGGTGCGCGATTAAACAGCCCGGTGCGTGACAGCCAAATTATGGGCGCTGACAGCCAAATTATCCTCGCTGACATTCAATTTATGGTCGCTGACATTCAATTTATCCTCGCTGACAGTCGATTTATCCTCGCTGACATTCAATTTATCCTCGCTGACATTCAATTTATCCTCGCTGACAGTCAATTTATGGTCGCTGACAGTCAATTTATCCTCGCTGACAGTCAATTTATCCTCGCTGACAGTCAATTTATCCTCGCTGACAGTCAATTTATCCTCGCTGACAGTCAAATTATGAACGCTGACAGTCAATTTATGAACGCTGACAGTCAAATTATGAACGCTGACAGTCCAGTGCCCCCCGAAGGAGAAGAAATAAGACCGTTAGACAGCAGAATGGCAGACAGCAGAATGGTCGGCTTAACCAGGTGGAGATCTACCGCACGGTTATTCATTCTGTTGTCTGTCATTCTGTTGTCTGGTTTCTTGGCCGAAGGAGAAGGAACAAGACCGTTAGACAGCAGAATGGCAGACAGCAGAATAGTCTGCTCAACCAGGTGGAGATCTACCGCACGGTTATTCATTCTGTTGTCTGTCACTCTGTTGTCTGGTTTCTTGGCCCCCCGAGGCGAAGGAGAGGGAATAAGGGGCGGACAGTGACTCGTTCGGGCAGAACCTTTCTCCGCGTCTCCGCGCGAGTATTCCGTCTTGCCGGAAGTGTGATTCTGCGTATTGCAGGCGCTTAATCACCTCCTGTACCATCTCGCATCTAACAGGGTACAATTCGCGATTCAACAGGGTACCGTGGGCGACAGGATCTCTCCAGACGAGCTCCAAAATTCCTTGAAAGCCTTTGGAAATGCGGGATTGAGGGAGATTCATTGGTCTTTCTTTGAGAGTGACGTTCTTATGGTTTCCCCAGTTGGGCCAGGGTTAAAATGGAATCAAACCTGTTTGGGAGGACGCTCAGATTACCGTATAAAATATTAATAACCAAAATATTCCAACCTTCCTTCGTTTCTCCTTCTACTTTGAGCCTGGCTTATAGGATCTGGCTTATAGGATCTCGATCTCATCCTGAAAACCTGGGGCGAAGATCCGCTGCGTTGCCCCTGTTGTCGCGGCACCATGAAAAACGGCGGACTGCTCCTGTGCCCCGCAGAGATCGAGTTCTTTCTCCGCCTGCACGGTCTTTGGGAAGGCATTGTCTCGCTCCCCCCCCGCCGCCTGATCCGCCGTTCACCATCGAAACGCTGGAGCCAATTGATATTGCATTGACCTGGAGCTGGACCGATCAAATCGGTCCTCCACCGCAGGGATGGTGGACAGAGGCCGACAAGGCCTGGCACGCTCCCGAACTACCGCTTGATGATGGTCTGACTCTCGTTTTCGATGCTGACAACTCAGTAACCTATGACGAATTTCCAGTCTTCGTGATCGATTAGTTCGTAGGTAGTTGAGAGCAGAGTCCCTTGAATTGTTTGCAGATTCCCCAAGCAAGCGAAGGTGATTCCATGCCCGCAAGTTACGATTTTTCCCGAAAAATCCAGAGAACGACTCTGAAAATCTTGATTTCTCCGCAAAGCCAGCTCATTTTTGATAAACACGATGCATAAAAAACGACAATGAAAGCATTTTTAGCCCTTTCTCCCCCTGCACCCCCTCAATCCCATTCGGACCGACGGCTCAAACAAAAGGGCTTGAAAAAGCAATTTCCTATCATTAACAGGGTACAATCGGTCCAGTGGAAAAGTTTTTTGCTTTTGATTTCCCCGAATCAGCCATAGAATGAAGGGTCAAGGCGGGATCACCTGGCCATGAAAAAAGAACCTGACTGCGAGCCGGATGATTTTGCTTCGAATGAATTTCTTGAGGGGACAGAAAATCAACCGTGTGTAGAATCGTTTATCAGCCCAGCGATTGATTTGCTCGATCATATTCTGAGGGACGCCCTTCAGTCCGGGGCAAGCCATATTCATCTGCATCCGGGGGCAGCATGTGTAGCGGTGCGATTCCGGATCGACGGTGTGTTGACCGGCGGGCCCGTCATCCCGAAAGCCCTGGAACGTGCCCTGGTCGGGAGGATCAAGGTTTTGTCCCGTATGGATCTCACGGAACGCAGGCGACCGCAAACCGGTGCTTTTGAACTAAACAGCGTCGGGAATCCGGTCTTTCGCGTTGAGGTCGCGCCTTCCCTGCACGGCGAATCGATAACCCTGACGATCATCCGATCTCCGGGCTTTTTCCGAACCCTGGATGATTTGGGCCTCACCCAATTCAGCGCGGAAAGGCTCCTGAAAATCGGGTGCAAAATGGGGGGAATCGTTCTCGTTGCCGGCCCTACTGGAAGCGGAAGGGGCACCCTACTGCGCGCACTAATCCGGCAACTTCATCATCTGGATCGGCAATTTGTCTCAATCGAGCAGGTGATCCGGGAGGAACTGGAGGGCGTCTGCCAACTGGAGGCAGTCCCTTCCCTGGGTTGTGATACCGTCAGGCTACTGGCGTCGGCTCGTCGTTTGGACGTGGATGTTCTAATGTGTTCGTCTTTGGACACGGTTGATGAATTTCGGCAGGCTTTTGAACTGGCTGCTGAGGGCTGCACCGTATTGGCCGGGATCTCAGCTTGCGATGCGCCATCGACCCTCTCTCGGTTGACTGACATGGGCCTCGGACCGGGGCGGATTGCGTCCCACTTGACCGGGGTGGTGGGGCTTAGGCTGGTGCGGAAGCTGTGCCAGAACTGTCGTGCGCCGCACGACCCGTCTGGGGGAGAGGTGGCAGCCCTGGGGGTATCGCCTGAACAACTCAAGGAAGCCACCCTCTATCGAGCCATTGGTTGCCCGGCATGCCGCAGCACGGGATACAGCGGACGCACCGGCCTTCACGAAGTCATGGAGGTGAACGACTCCCTGCGAAGCGCGATCTGGAGAGAAGTGGCCGCGCCGGACCTGACCCAAATGGGGCGGGGCTCGGGTTTTGTTTCTCTCCGGGATGATGGGGTGCAAAAAGTCATGGAGGGAATCACCACACCTGAAGAGGTCATTCGGGCGCTGGGTTAAATCATGGCCGCGACCAGCTTAACAGGAACCACAAATGAACCCAATACATTTCACCGTTGATCTTTACGAACATGAGGGACTAGGACTGATCATCGCCTGTCTGTCCGGGGTGAACTACACCAACCAGGTCGCCGGCTACGCCTGCCTACATCCAGAGCTTGAAGGTGTTTACATTCCACTGCCCGCAAGCGGGGTCGGAAAGCTTGAATCGTATTTCACAGGACCCAAGTGGAACGGACGCTGCTACGAAGCCATCGATGAGGAGACCGCCGATTTCGTGGATGCGATTCTGGCTGAACTCGGCCTGGGCTCTTGCCTGCGTGTGGATCGTGATCGATTCGCGGAGTCATGGGAAGCCTGGATCCGGGTCAAGGTTGGCATGAACAGCGTGCATTGGCTCGGCCTGAACCAGGGTGATGGCGTCTTGACGTGGGAGAACAGCGACTAAACCAATTTTTTCCCTTTTAATCCGGCACCGCGAACTGCCTTTATACAATCTGGAGATCTCAGCACATGACGGAAGCATCGTTCGCCAATATCTTTCGACGGTGGTAATCTAAATACAACATCGTCACAGGTGAAAAATATGAACACGAGAAAATCATCCCACCCTTTGGCCGTGTTGGCAGGCATCACGGGCTTCCTGCTGCTCGTTACTTTCACGGCCAGCACTCCGACGGCGCATGCGGAATTGCCGCCATCAGTGTATGCAGACATGAAGTCAAAAAGCCCCGAAGTGCTCATAATCCAGGCTCTGGAGGTCAAGGTCCAGGGGGGCGCGATCACCGTCAGCGCAAAGGTCGCGACAGTGGAGCGTTCCAGTTCCGATCTAAAGTCAGGGGACACGATTCAAATCCTTTACCATTCCGTGAAGCAAACCCGTCCCGGTCCGAGCGAGGCGATCATCTTGGAGAAAGGCAAGAGTCACCGCGCCTATCTGAGCAAGAGTGAAAATCACGACAGTTACGGTCTGGCGGCAGGAGGACACAGCTTTGAGGCGGCACCTGCCAGTGAGAGTCCTCAGTGGCGCGGGCAATACGAAGGGGATGTGGAATTTTCGACACTCTTGATCAGGACTCAGGTCGCTTGGACCCGATTTTGGGACAGAGTCGGCCGTCCAGCACCGCGGGCGCTGGATGAAACGCGCGAGATGGCGATTTACATTGCCGTTGGCGAGCGTCCCACAGGCGGGTTTAAACCGGGAGCCCTCAGCGCCACCGAGCGGGACGGGAAATACGTCATCCTCTATACCGATGGAGCGCCCTCTCGCGACACTTTCGTGACTCAGGTTATCACCCACCCCTGGGTCATCGCCATCGTGCCGAAATCGGTGCTGCCAGTGGAGATCAAGAAGCAGGAGTGATCGGGATTTAACCTACCAGGCATGATGACAAAAGGCCACGACGAAGAATTTCGCAAAAAGACTCGGTTTGTCATTAAACTCGGCAAGGTGCTTCATGCCTGCGGAGCGACCAGCCATCGGGTGGAGCGGCATCTCACCAATGTGACCGATCTGCTTGGGTTAAAGGGCAGCTTTCTCGTCAACCCCACTACCTTTACCTGCGCTTTTTGGGAAGAGGATGAGCTTGACCAGTTTATTTACATTGAGCGGGTTCACCCGGCGGATGACAACCTCGGTCGCCTCTGGGAAGTGGATCACCTTGTGGAAAGCATCGCCAGCGGGCGGATCAGCTTTGAGAAAGGCCTCGCTGAGCTGGACCGCCTCAGCCTTTCTCCTGCGAACTACAATTTCGCGATGGATGCGATGTCATGGGGGCTGGCCGGGGCCTCTTTCGCCGCGCTGCTCTCCGCCAATCCCAACGATGTGGTGGTCTCGGCGGCGATTTCCCTGCTGATTTTCCTGCTCGCCAAATTAAGTGGAAAAAATCCCCGGCTGGGACCGCTCCAGCCGATTCTCGCTCCGTTTGTCGCGGGCATCGTGGCGGCGTTTGTAGCCTTGTGCGGGTGGGTCTTGAATGTCCCGTTTGTGATTCTTTCCTCGATTATTTTTTACATCCCGGGTCTGGCCCTGACGGCGGCCCTGAGCGAGATCGCCACACGCGACCTGGTGTCGGGGAGTTCGCGCCTGGTGGATGCCGTCATGCTTTTATTCAAGATTTTTTTCGGCGCCGCCCTGGGTATGGCGGTGGCCCGCCTGTTTTGGGAAATCCCGAGCGTGACCGCGCCGCCTGCGCTCCTCCCGGCCTGGAAAACTTGGCCCGCTCTGCTGGGACTTTCCCTGTCCCTGACTGTGGCTTTCAATATTCCCTGGCGCAAGGCTGGCTGGGGATTGATGTCGGCAGTTATCGCCTTTGCTGTGGCCAAGGCCGGGGCGGCCCGTTTTGACATGATCGCCGGGGTTTTTCTCGGGGCCATGGCGGTGGGTCTTTACAGCAACCTCTTTGCCCGACTCACCAAGGCACCCTCATCCGTCCTCGTGACTCAGGGCATCGTCCTGCTCGTGCCCGGATCAAAGACCTTTATGATTCTCAACAGTTGGGTATCCGGGCAGGACATCCTCCCCGGAGTCAGCAGTCTCAGCCAGGCGCTCATGACCTTTATTGCCTTGGTGACGGGGCTGTTGTTTGCGAATGCTTTGCTTCCGGCTAATAAGAGTTTGTGAATTTCCCCTGCTCGTCATGAAGCAGGCCTGGTGCCGGAGCGCCAAATTCACTTGACTTGCCTTGGACCTGAGGAGAGGAACTCAGGAAAAAACGAAGGCACAGGAGCCAAAAAAAGTTGAATCCGTCGTTTAGAGAAGTTAGGGAAGATTTTTCTTGAAACAAGGCGGGAAGAACGGATTCTGCTGAAGAGAGTTCACAATAACAATGAACTGGAAGGGTTCCAGTTTTACACGAACCCCCATCCAGAATCAAACTGTTCGCAATAAAGGATGCCTCAGAATAACGCAGCGCGTGATGAGAAAATTCGACTACACTGCTCAGTGCTAGCAGAGGTGATTGTCGCAATACGCCCAATTTATAATCGCGCCGCTGAATCACAGAAGGCACTTTTGGAGACAATGATCGGCGCAGCACTATGGTATATTCCGAAGCCGACCGATGCGTGGACAGGAAAGATTTCCAAGCGTGCACTGCTAGCACTACATCCCGAAAGCAACGGCGGAGGAGGCAAGTTAAGCGAGGAGCATGTTTATCCGAGAAAAATTGCTGCGAGAAGATTACTTGAGGATCACTTACTGACAGCCGATGAGATGGAGAGAGTTTTTCGGGAAGAATACGGACGATTGCATTATATCACTTCTGAAGAAAACAAGGCTGTTATTCGGTATCAGAAGTCGGGTGTATTTTCTACCCCCGATGAAGCATGCAGGCAGGCTGGGATTGAATTAATTTCTGTGGTTCGATCAGATTTGCGCGCGTTAAAGAAGAGAGATCGGGGTACCGTTGAAAAATATACCAAACAAAATGCGAACAAGGCGGTCGACTCAACGGTTACCCGCGTCACGCGACCTGATTCCTCGCTTCGCTCTGGCCATCCGTGAGTCACTTTGAACGATAGGGCATGAAAACGAAGAACAAGAATCCAACGCACTGGGTAGTGCATGGTCAATGGGGCCAGACCAATTATTTGCAGTAAACAGTTAAATATCAGTAGACTCAGATAATCCAGAATACGCAGTCCAGGAAAGACAAAATTCGCAAATTTTCCACTTGCTGGGATGTGTTTTCAATAACACTGTCTATCCAAACATGAGGCGGCCGCGTTTGAGAGGAGAAGGAACACATTTTGTCCACGCCATTTCCAGGATCGTGGATCGTCGATAAATCTTTGAAGACATCGAAAAAGAGCATTTTTGCGACCTAGTCAGGCGTCTGGCTGGCTTCACCGGGCTTGACGTGGTCACCTTTTGTGTGATGGGCAATCATTTTCATCTGCTCATCGAAC
>JBGSJM010000197.1:0-4767 GCA_041742015.1 Verrucomicrobiales bacterium
CGATTGACATCATGGACGAAGCTGGCTCTAAAGCTAGAATTGGTGCGATGACCCGTCCGCCAGCGATCAAAGATTTCGAAACTGAAATCGAAAAAATCGTTGCTAGAAAGGAACAGGCAATTCGGGATCAGGATTTTGAAAACGCAGCCGCTCTTAGGGATTCTGAAAAGCGCAAGCGGCAGGAAATGGAAGACGTTCTTGAAAAGTGGCGCAACAATAACGAAGAAAACGTTTTGACGGTGACTGAGGATGATATCATGTCCGTGGTTGCCAAGTGTACCGGCGTGCCTCTTCAGCGGATGGAGGAGAAGGAAGCTGTCAAACTTCTGAAAATGGAGGACGAGTTGAAAACCCGGGTCATTGGCCAGAACGAAGCCGTTACTGCCATATCGAAGGCGCTTAGGAGGAGCCGGGCCGATCTCAAAGATCCACGCCGTCCGATTGGTTCATTCATTTTCCTTGGCCCAACTGGGGTTGGAAAGACATACTTGGCGCGCAACCTGGCAGATTTTATGTTTGGTGATCCAGATGCGTTGATCCAGATCGACATGTCCGAGTACATGGACAAGTTCACCAGTAGTCGTTTGATTGGGTCGCCCCCAGGTTATGTTGGATATGAGGAAGGTGGACAGCTAACCGAAGCGGTTCGTCGAAGGCCCTATTCGGTTGTGCTTTTTGACGAGGTGGAAAAAGCCCACCCTGATGTCATGAATCTACTTCTTCAGATTCTTGAGGAAGGGACGATAACTGACAGTCTTGGGAGAAAGATCGATTTCCGCAATACCATCATCATTTTGACTTCAAACGTCGGAGCAGAGTTGATTAAGAAACAAACGACGGTTGGATTCGGCACTGTTGGTGCTGACCATCAAGAGTATTCAGCGATGCGAGAGAAGATTCTTGGGCAGGCTAAGGATGTCTTTAAACCTGAGTTTCTTAACCGACTCGATGATCAGATTGTTTTCCATGTGCTTGATCGTCCAGATTTGATCAAGATTGTTGACCTTGAGGTGAAGACTTTCCTTAAGCGGTTGACTGAGAAAGGAATTAAACTCGAACTTGATGAGTCTGCCAAAGAATTCATCATTAAGGAGGGTTATGATCCAAACTATGGCGCTCGTCCGATGCGTCGTGCGGTTGAAAAACTGCTCGAAGATCCGCTTGCGGAGATGTTGCTTCGTGGAGATGTGGAGAGTGGACAGATTGTCAACGTGACCCATGCCGCTGAGGAGAAGGAATTAACCTTTAGCCCTGGTGGTACCTTTATCGATCCCAATGCTTCGGAGTTGGAAAAAATTTCGAATTAAAGGATAATCGAAATATTCGTTGGTCAATTTGCGGCCTCCGTAGGAAGTGACTACGGAGGTTTTTTTTGCGCATGTTTAGGGATTTGGATTTGATTTAAATGTCCGAAGGATAGACATATTCTCAGATGCAAAACTTCGTTTTCCGTGGTCTGCTCGCTGGATTCCGTCAGTTCCGTAGGACAGTGTTTGATTATTATCAGTTACTGGTACCGATTTATCGGTGAATTTTTCCAGTTCCTGCGGATTTAGAAAAATACTTTGATTGATTTGTTCACGGGTAAGAGGGCGTTTTAGATCAGGGTAGCGATCAAATCCGGGCCACTCGTTCCAAGGAAGACCGCCTTTCTGCCCAACTAGGATAGCCTGAACTCCTCCCTGATGAAGTGGATCAACCCATAGTATCGAACTCGGAAAAATCTTTACAAAGGCGGCAGCGACACTCTTTGCATGATTTGGTGACATGAGATGAAGGGGAAACCACTGGGCGACACATCCATTTTCAGACAATCTTGACAAGATCGTTTCATAAAACTCCACAGAATAGAGAGAATTAGAACCGGCAAAAAATGGAGGCATGGGTTCGAGGGTGACAATATCGTATCTTTCACGGTTACGCCGTAACCAGGCTCGTCCGTCCATGTTAACGGCCTTGACTCTGGGATCTTGGAGGACGTTTTGATTGGTCGGAAAATGTTTCGCTAGTTCATAGGTGGCAGGGTTTACATCGACCACGGTGAGTGTTTTGGGGTTTTCGTGGCGGACCGCATTGGTGGTTTGCCCAGTTCCAAAGCAAATAACTAGGGCGGATTTTGGATTGGGATGTAACAACATGGGTAAGCGGCCCATTGCGTCCATATACGCTGTATTGAGCCCGAATTCTCCGGTTGCGGCGTAACCGTCAATAAACAAGACTTTGTAACCTCCCTGGACTTTCACAACTGATGTGGTGGCATCGGGTCCGTTGATGTGGTCAACCAGAATGTGTTCTTTTCTTACCAATGCAGTGGGACCTTGAACTCTCCCCGTTCCTACCCCTGATTGCGCAAAAAAGCTGAAAGTTGCACCGAAGGCGGCGATCCCTAGTTTGCCGACCCGCTTCTTTAAGCTGCCGGGCATGGCCAGGCTGGCTATTGCTAGTAAAGAGGCTGCAATCCACGATGTCGCAACGGGTCCAACCCATGCCAATAAGAACCAGCCTGCCAGCAAGCTTCCCAAAACCGAGCTTAGGGTATTCCATCCGTAGATTCGTGCCAATTGCCTTGGTTCCGGGAATTCATCAAGGAGTCGCGGCAACAGTAGTCCGATTAGAGTGATCGGCGGTCCCATCGTGCAGACGGCGGCTAACACACGGGCCAACATTCGGTATAAATAGCTACCGCCAGCATTTCCCCAGAGATCAAATCGTTCAATGATCGGTGTTGCCAGCCACACCAAAAGCGAGGCGGAAACAAGGATTCCCCCAATCGAAATATTGACCTGGCGGGCTCGTTGGCTCAGCCATGATCCTGCCGCCAAGGCAATCAGGAAGACAAACAGCATGATCGCGAAAGAATCCGTCGTGCTAAGCCACGAGGCTCGTAGCAGGCGAAACCATGACAACTCCAAAATAAATGTGGCCATCCCAGTCACTAGCGCCACCATGGTAGCCTGGGTTAGTGATAGTTCCGGGAGAAGGGAAGGAGTGGCTTTCTGGGGAATTACGGCACGTCGGTCACTCGGGCGTATCGCAAGGGTGGTGAGAAAGACTGCCCCCTGGATAAGAATAAGGGCTCCGGCGCTGGAAGTACGTCCCAACGCTGGAAGGAGAAAAAAAGTTATCAGAAGACAGCCCAGTGCTGCACCAGCCGTATTGGCTGCATAGTATTTGGAAAAGACCTGATTGGTTTGAGAAGAAAGGAGCCCGATCACTGGGATCGTGCTTCCCATCAAAACGGCAGAGGGACCTATGACCATACCTAACATGGATGCATGAACCAAGGTGGCGGCCCATGGGGTGACTAGGTAAATTTGAGAATCGACATTCTCGATGATCGGTTGAAGCAAACGAGGCAGAGTTGCGGATAGGCCAATCGAAATTTCCAGCAAACCATAAAGTCGCCAGGGATTGGCGGGAGGAGCCGATGTGATTCGTTTCGCCATGAGGCGAGCCCCCAGCGCCAAGCCTGCCATGACCGTGGCCACCGTGAGAGCAGTTCCTTTTGCGGAAACGCCCAAAGAAATGGAAAGGTCCAACTGCCACAGAACCTGCCAGGACAAGGCGGTTACGCCGCCCAGAAAAACAATTAAGTATAGAATGGACTGCGGCACTTTAAGAGGTTGCCAAGTTTGGCGTCAAATGACCCCCAAGACCCCAAAAACCTTACACCCGTCCGAGATATTTTCCATCGGCTGTGTTGATTCTAATGCGTTCTCCCTGCTTAATGAACAACGGCACTTGTACCTCCAGTCCGGTCTGTAGCTTGGCACTTTTGTAGACATTTGTTGAGCTGTCGCCTTTCAAGCCCTCAGGGGAATCTTCCACGATAAATTCCATTACTGCTGGCGGCTCGACCGCTGCGATCGTTTCGTTGGTGAAAACCAATTGGTACTTCTGGTTTTCGATCAGGTATCCTTTGATCCCGTCAACCAAATGGTTTGGAACTACGACATCATCAAAGGTCACCGTGTGTAAAAAGTGGTACCCTGATTGGTCGACGTAACTGTACTCATAGTCTTCCCGGGTGACCGGAACGACATCCACCATGTCGTTGGGAGTGAAGCGAAGATGATTGACTTTTCCGGTCGTGAGACTGCGGATGGCTGCCTGCACATAGGCACGATTGTTTGGCGGCGTTTTGTGAATTAATTCCTCCACCATGCAAACGTCGTTGTTGTGGCTGATGGCCTGTCCTCTGCGGATGTTTGTGATTTTTGTCTTTGACATATTTATCGAGATGTTAAGCGCAACGACCTGATAACTCCAAGAAATTGTTACAGACCGGCTCTAGTCTTAACCTTTTTTTTTGCAACCTAGGGGCTTTCAGGTGGTTCCATTAAGAGTTGATTCTCGCATCTCTCATGAAGAACCACCTTCTGTTATTTGTTTTTGCCACTACCTGGATTTCAAGTCTTGGAGCCCAGGAAATACCATCGGCACAACTGGAGTTTTTCGAAAAAAAGATCCGCCCGGCCCTGATCAAACATTGTTTCAAATGCCACTCAGAGGAAGGAGACAAAATTCAGGGTGGACTGCTACTCGATACCCGAGAAGGAACCCTCCAGGGTGGTGATTCAGGTCCGGCTGTGGTTCCTCGCAATCTTCATGAAAGCCTGCTCTACACGGCGATCAGTTACGAGGATGGCGATCTCGAAATGCCTCCCAAATACAAATTGGACGACAGTATCATTGCCGATTTTAAAGCTTGGATCGAAATGGGAGCCCCGGATCCAAGAAAAAGTGCGGCAAAAAAACCAACAGAAA
>JBGSJM010000198.1:0-22118 GCA_041742015.1 Verrucomicrobiales bacterium
AACAGTCCCAAGTCGCAAACGGTCGAAGAATTAAACGAGCTGATACCTTAATCGGAGAAGACGGCTATGACCTCAGCCTTGAGTTGCTGCGCTCAGAGTGATCTTGTGTTTGATGAGTGTCAGCGAAACTCAGTGCCATCCTGCCAGCGAACTACACACCCGCCATATAGTCAAAAGCAGATCCCGGCCATCAACGAGGGCCGGGAGCGTTGATTCGATCCGCCTGAGATTTGCTTCCCGGCGGAGTTCCGCGAAAGGCTTCTTTTCCCAGCTTCAGGCTTTGGCCCGTCTCGCGATGAAATGAATCTTGAGAGATCTGCTCCGGTACATCGTCGTAGGTTTCTTTCGTCCACTGCGCGAGCACCCGGGTGAGCAGCTCTTTCACGGCGGCATGCTCGGGTGAGTTTACCAGGTTGTTGAGTTGCTCGGGATCAGTTGCGGTCTGGTAGAGTTCTTCTTCGGCACGGGGGGCGGCAAAAACATCCGCCTGGGCCGGTGTGAGAGTTCCGGCATCACGTGCGGTGCGCAGGCTGACATGGGAGGGCGATCGCACGTAATCCGCGGGCCCCTGGAGAGGAAGGGCGGGGCGGTTGTTGCGGAGGTAGAGAAAGCCATCACTTCGGACCGCCCGGCCATGTGCTTCGTAATCGTGCCAGTTATGCTCGGAGAATGCAAACTGGCGCACTTTGGCTGCGGGATCGGTGAGGATGGGGAGCAGACTGGTGCCCTGAAAGGTTTTCGGCATCGACACACCAGCGGCGCTGAGAAAAGAAGGAGCCAGATCAATCGCGCTGGCAAGACTGGATGTTGCAGTCCCCGGGCTTTTTATGCCGACGGGCCAGTGGGCCACGAGAAACGTTTTCATCCCCGAGTCGTGAAGGCGGGTTTTGGAACGGGGAAAGGGACTTCCGTTGTCGGCGAGAATGAAGATCAAAGTGTTGTTGAGAGTTCCTTCTTTTTTTAGTTCGGCCACCACTTCACCGATGTAGTGGTCAAAGCGAGTGACCTCGTTGTAGTAGGAGGCGAGATCACGGCGGGTGGCGGCGTCATCCACGAGATACGGTGGAACAATCACTTTCGCAGGCTCATGGCTGGAGCCATAGCGGGTTTCGTCCCACTCTTTGTCAGCCTCCCAGTCGCGATGAGCATCATTGGCGGCAAACCAAAAGAAAAAGGGCTTTTCTTTTGCTCTTTGCTGCACCGTCTGCACCCAGAGTGCGTGGCCACCGGAGTTGCCCTTTACTTTGCCTGGAGTAACCAGATCAAACGGATCGGGTTGAGCGGCTTCACCACTGGCCGGTTTGTCCGAGGTCATGTGATTTTTCCCGACCAACGCGGTGTAGTAACCCGCATCTTTCAGCAGTCGTGGGAACCAGGGAAGGTGCGCAGAGATTGGCTGATGAAGCTCGGAGGCCCTGCCATTATTGTGGGGATAACGACCAGTAATGATGCTGGAACGGCTCGGGCTACAACTGCTGGCAGTCAAATAGGCTTCGTCAAAGCGGCGGCCATTGGCGGCGAGCTGATCTATGTTTGGAGTTCGCGCAGCAGTGTTGCCGTAACAACCCACATCATTCCAACTGACGTCATCCGCGATAAAGAGGATCAAATTGGGACGATCATCAGCCAGGATGAGAGTTGGCAGAGCCAGGGCAATCAGCAAAGTCCCGAGGAGCCGCGTTTTCCAGCCCTTTTTGCCGGGGCATTGATCAGACCAGGATCGAGGAAAAAGAGATAAAAATGCTTTCATGGGCGGTGTCTTGCGCGTTTGATTGAAGAAACTTGAACGGTTTTTCAGTCGGGTCAAGGGAACTGAATCAGGTTTAGAGCGGGAGGTGTAACAGGGTACAATCGCCGATTGAACAGGGTATGATCAACGACTCAACAGGGTACAATCAACCTCTTCATTCCAGTCGGTAGCCGATACCGGGCTCGTTCACGATGCTTACGCCACGGACGCCGAGTTTTTTGCGGAGGTGGTTGATGTGGACGCGCAGGCCTTCGCTGGGGTCACTGGTTTGGACGGGCCACACTTGTTTTACGATCTGGTTTTGCGTAACGATGCGCCCCGCGTGTTCGGCGAGCACTTTGAGCAGCGCAAATTCCGTCGGGGTGAGTTTGAGTGGTTCATCGCCGATTTGTGCCTCGTGATGCAACAGATCGACCTTGAGCGGCCCGGCGACAATTTCCGGGCTCTGTCGCGTGAAACGGCGGCGCTGAATAACATCCAGCCGAGCGAGCAACTCGGCACTGCCGAAGGGTTTGGTGACGTAGTCGTCAGCACCGTTTTCGAGGGCCTGCACTTTGATCGTTTCCTGATCACGCACGCTCAAAATCAGCACGGGAACGTCGCTCCACTCCCGGAGGCGTTTTAAGACATCGAGACCACCCATGCCAGGAAGGCCAAGATCGAGCAAGACCACATCGGGACGCTGGAATGCGGCTTCCTGCAGGCCGCGCTGGCCTTCATCGGCCTCGCAGACCTCGTAACCACGGGATTCCAGCAGCATGCGCAAGAGGCGGCGCATCTGCTGCTCGTCTTCGATGATGAGGGCTTTGCTCATGGCTGGCGTGTTTTGACTGGCAAGCTGAGAAGGAACTCCGCGCCGCCTTCCGGATGATTGTGCACAGATATATCACCGCGCATCGCCCGCATCAAGCCTCGTGAGATGGCCAGGCCGAGCCCCGTCCCCCCAGCAGGTGCTCCGGGGACACGGGCGAATTTTTCAAAGACGCGCTTCATCATTTCCGGTGGCAAACCGGGGCCGTGATCGCGCACGCGAAGCTCCAGGGTGTCGTCAGGCGTCAAAGCGGCGTGGATTTCGATCTCGCTGCCGGCGGGGGCGTGCTGGGTGGCGTTGTGCAGCACGTTGGTGAGTGCCTGGGAGAGCAGGCGGCTGTCGAGTTTGAGCAGCGGCAGGTTTTCCGTACCGATGATGCGCAGCGGATGCCGCGAAAGCTCGCGCTGGAGCGGCGCAGTCGCTGAGTGGAACACGTCGCTGATCTCACACCAGTCTGGTGCTGGCTTCACGGCATCAGACTCGACCCGGGTGATCTCCAACAAGTTCTCCACGATGCGCTGGAGCCGCCGCGTGGCCGTATCGATCTCCGCCGCAAAGGGATCAGCCGTGCCGAGGCCATCCAGGGCGGTGCGGATGATCGCGATGGGTGTTTTTAATTCATGCGACACGCTGTCCAGGAGAGTGCGGTGCAGTCTTTCGGACTCCACCGCGAGTTCGGCGCGATGTTTGGCAGCCTGGAGTTGCTCCCGTTCTCGGTGAGTGTCTTCCAGAGTCTCTTCCCGTTCCCGCAGCCGGGTGATGAGGTGTCCCATGCTCAGTGCCACGACGAAAAACATGGCAAACATGATGATGTCCTGCGGCTTTTCGATGTGCAGCGTGAATTGCGGCGGGATGAAAATGAAATTCCACACCAGCGCCGCCACCACGGCCATCGCCAGCACCGGCCCGCGATTCCACCATACCCCTGCCAGGACGATGGCCATCAGAAACACAAGCGCGGAAAAAAGATAGCCCGTGTACGGCAGCAGCACCCAGCAGGTCGAGGCCAGCACGAAAAGAATCGTCAGCCCCCAGCTAAACTGCCCCACCACATCTGCCGACACGGGCTGGCGGGGTTTTGGAGATGAAGAGGTATCAAGCATGGTCCCAAACTGCACTTGAAAATGCATCGCCGCCAGTAAACAGGTGGCGCTGGGGCGTTAAGAAGGTGTGAAAACGCTCCTCACAGAAGAACAAAATGATGGTTACAAAATGATTATTTGAATCCTGTTCCAAACATCATTCTGTAAACATCATTCTGTAAACATCACTCTGTAAACATCACTCTGTAATACGCGCCTTCCCCGCTATTCGTCTGGGACAGCTTTCCGATTTCGAGCGTACACGCGGACGAGGGGGAAATCAGCGCGAAATACCGTGCGTCCACGCGGACGTGACATAAATCAGCGCGAAATATCGTGCGTCCACGCGGACCGAGCATAAATCAGCGCGAAATAGGGTGCGTCCACGCGGACGTGAAACAAATCAGCGAGAAATATCGTGCGTCCACGCGGACGAGGGAAATATTGGCGGGATTTGCGGTGCGATCAGGCGGAATTGGGTCTCACGCGGAGGCGCGGGGAAAGTAGCCGACTCCTTCTGAAGTACTACGGACGGAATTGACTCCCCCCCCTTATGGACCTGATTCGCGCCACTGTTTACAAGCTTATGGATCATGGATCAGCTGATTTATCTGGGTCCGGCCGTCGCTCGCCATACCACGTGTGTGCCGCCCGATCGAGCCAGAGCCGACTTGAAGGAGCGGTCCCCTCCAATGCCACTCATCTTTTGACCTTTCGGCGTTTCGGGTTGGGAAAGTCGCTATAGATATTTCCTTGAAGTGTACGACCTGCCGATTTTTTGTTCTTCCCTCCCCATTGTTTGAAAAAAAACGCAACACCTCGAATTTCACATAAATCTCGTAAATCCAGCACCCATTTCTCGTCCATTGGACGAGGTGAAAAACCACTCTCCCCTCCCGCAATCACCCAGTCAATGCCCTTTAATTTAAGGTTTGGTAGAGGCCCAAGAAGTGGTTCACATGACAAAAAACGGACAGCAGCTGGAACCGCTCGTAGATCATCTATTCGATCGACAACATCTTCGTTTTCGACACTTACCCCCATCCAGACATTTTGAGTCCATTTCAGTTTAGGAGCCAGTTCCGCCAAACGTTTTGATCGTTTTGTTAGAACTTGAAAAATGAGATGTGGACAATCGTTCATCACTTCAAATACCGATTGAATAAATTCAGATGGAACGTCCGGATGAAAAAGATCGCTCATCGAATTCACAAAAACCATCGCAGGTTTCTTCCATGAATACGGAACGTTAACCATTTCAGGGTGAGTACGGAGAGAAAAGCCGTCTTTGTATTTTTGAACCCCCATGGCGGCAAGGCGCCTGGTCATTGTCTCAGCGTAACAATTCTTGCAGCCTGCCGAAACCTTGTCGCATCCCGTAGTCGGGTTCCATGTCAGTTCAGTCCATTCGATTGAGCTAGTTGCCATTTTTACGACTTATTGATAATGTGTTGTGCGATTTTTACCGCAATCTTTGAACCCTTTTGATTCCCAGAGGCAAAGCAAAAAAGAAACAAAGGTGCTCCACTTTGATTTCGTAGAATCAAGGGCTTTTTATTAACCCCGCTAAAAACCGAAGCAAGTCTTTCTGTGACGTAATCGCTGATTACGTCGAAGATGCGTGGAGTTTTCAAAACTAACTCTTCATCAAAAAGCGAGGTTTCTTTTTGATAGAAGACTTCTTTCCATTTCGTTTCGCCAAAAAGTTTGGTCAGCTTTGTTTCCCACGCAGGCGGCACCTTTCCACTTCGCGGAAGCATACGATTTACCGCCATTGAAGGAAACAGGAGCCACATGTCAATTGCTTTGGTTTTGGCTATCGCTTCAATCGTTTCCCATTTGACCTGCAACGCAAATGGGTCCAGAAAAGCTACTGCCCTATGGGAGGTCCATTTTTTGTCACATAGCTCCATCAAACATACATTCGCATCTCCGCTTTGAACTATGACCTTCTTTTGGATTTCCTGCGATCTTAGGGAGATCTGTTCTCTCAGCGAGGCCAAAGACCCTGAATTTTGTTCAATAAAGATAAATCGGTCAAATCGTGGTTGGGTGTCGAGAGCGATTAAAGGCGAACCATGGCGGTAGTCTTCGTCTTCCCTAAGAAATTCGGATTCATCAAAAAGAAGTTCTGATTCAATTTCAGTTCTCTTAATTTCAGTAATGCCGGCCCCGGCGAATGCATCAATATAAGCCACCTGAAATGGCTGGTTCTTCATGACATCAGTATATGCATCAAGGTATTTTTTGAGTGCCGCAAGTTTTATGTCCGACCAGTCACCTCCGAAAATAGTTTGTTTAATGTTTATTTATACACTGCCATTATGAATAGTTCAAGATTGATTTTGACCAATATGTGGTGGCACAGATCCCGCCCCTGCCGGACGATGACCCGGAAGGAGCTCTGTGGAAAGGTCAGCCGAGGCGTGAAATGCTGTGGGCGTACGGATTTAATCTCGCCTTTGACGAAGACTTTAGCCCGTGCAATTGGACGTGGAAAGAGTAATTTCTGTGCTGGAACTTCCGTTCACTGAACCCGCCCTTTTTTGGGCTTTGCCATGAAACCTGTTCAAGCCGTCTGTAACTATGCGATCCTGCGTTTCCGCCCTTATGCCGAGACGGAAGAGTTTGTCAACGTGGGCGTGCTGGCCATGTGCACCCAGCCATGCCTGTTGCATTTCGCGGCAGAAACAACCATGCCCGCCCGAGCCAAAACGCTTTTCCCCGAGCAGAACGAGCAAACCTTCGCGTCGGCCCTGAACGCTCTGACTCGGGACATGAATCGGCTGAAAGCACAAGCTCACGAGCCGAAAACGGTGCAAATCACCTTCAATGAAACCGTCCGGATCCGTAAGTCGGTTTTTCGCTTCGGTGGAATCCGCACTATTTTAACGGATGAACCTGAAAACCTGGCCGAGGAACTGTTTCGTCGCTATGTGAGAATGGAAACAGTGGAGGCTCGCAAGAAGCAACTGACGCCATAAAATCTTTGCCAGGCGTTTCAAGGGACAAAGCTCTTATCCGTGGTCGTCATAAACATGGGGCAAATGGTAATGAACATTTGGCAAATGAAGGTGAACATGGCGATTCGACCTCCGCTTCACTACGAAATTGGGGGGAATATTGCAAATAATTACTCTGACCACACTATCAATCAAACAAAAAAGCGAGGCCTTTCGACCTCGCTTCCAAAGCTTTAAGATGAAAAGTAGTGCTGTCTTACCAGAAGGTTCTGATACCAATTCCCCAACTGTCTCCAGTCACATCACCATTGCCCGTGCCTTCTACATCAGCGGTCAGATATTCATAACCTCCAACCAGCTTTAAGTTATCTCCGCAGAGGCGATAGTTAAATCCAAGGTAAAGAGTGTGAGCATCTTCCAGGTTTGGTATAGCCGCGAAGGCCGGGATAGGACTCTGGTTGTGAGCCGTTCCCTCGGGACGATGTATCTGGGTTTGAGACGCATAAGCATAACGTCCAACGAGTTCCAAACGATCAGTAATATCCATGTGTGGTAATATCACGATCCCAAAAGTGTCTTCACCAGCTCCACGGGCATTACCAGGAAAAAGAGTAGCATTTCCCGCAGAAGCCTCCCGGTCAATTCCGTAAATGAAATCGGTCAGCAAACCAACCTTGCGCTCACAGCAGCCCAGATCCCAACTTGATTCGGAGCCCAATGAAAGCACATGATTGTAGGCGGAGCTGATCAGGCGATCAGCATTCCCTCGTCCTCGTTGGGTTCCCTTACTGTTATTGGTGAACAAATAATCAAAATGAAGATTGGTATTATCATCCAAGGCGTATTTGGCACGGTACGAGGCACCTCCACGGGTATCAAAATCCAGCATATCCGGTCCATCGTTTTGGGTGCCATTTCTGCGATCAGCCCCATTGAGGAGGGCACCCACTTCATGGCTGAGACCAAGCGCCTTGAACCCAACTCGTGCACCCCAGACAAAGCCATCGGTAGCAATCACTTCATTGGAAATTAAGGAGCGCTCCAAGGTTAGAATCTTTCTTGAAGAGGTGCTATACTCACGGGAAACCAATGCCTTGTCCTTGCCAACAAGAACATAGAAATCTTCCTCTGGAGTCCACTTGATGGCCATCGAAGAGATGTTATTAAAAAATGAACGACGGGTCAAACCATCGCCATCAGCAATATTCCATTCATTGTAAAACTCGAAATCGTTGAGAAATTTAACCTTAGTTCCCAAACGGAAGCGCCGATTATCCCAGTAATGAGCTCCGTAGTCACTGGGGTTGCCCGCAGCGGGATTTGAATAATTCAATGAGGTACTGGTTTGCTGCCCGTGATAACGACCAGTAATGGCTACGCTCTGGACCAGGCAATTATTTTCATTGTCGTAGATGGTTGACTTTTCGAAGATGCTGCACCAGGAGGGATCTTCTATACAGCACTTGGCCGGGCATTTATCGTCAATCACAAGGCTTTTATCTCCAGCGACAGCGCTGCCCGCAAACAGCAGGGCAATCCCAATGGTGGTAACAGAACATTTCATTCTTTTTATTTCTATCATATTTTAGTTTTTGGGTTGTTCAGAGACCTCTGAATTTTCCAAGACCACCAAAAGTAGAAAAAATACCAAGGATGCAATATTGGACGGGACCATGATGTCCCACCCTACGTTTCAAATCAACAAATTTGTTACAATTTTGTTGAAAAAAATTACTTTCGAAATTCGATAAGACTGGAGTTGCTGAGTTGCAAGCATCGAAAACGAGAGTCAGACCGTCATCCAGCAGTAGCTCAGAGCTTACCAGGCGGGGTCCCTTTTGGGTCCACCATTCCTGCGTTTCAATGTTGAAGGGTGGATCCGGTGGCGGTGGCAGGGCGACGATGCCTTCCCATAGACCGTGTAATCGCGGCATGATCACCCGGGACAGAACCGCGACAGTCCCCATTTGAGTCGTTCCAGAAAGAAAAACCGTGCAGACAGGCGGACAAGGTAGAAACCAGCGTGAAATTTCCTGCGTCCACACGAACGCGAGGGAAATCATGGCGAAATATCGTGCGTCTACGCGGACGAGGGGGAAACCAGCGCGAAATAGGGTACGTACTCGCGGACGAGGGGGAAATCAGCGCGAAATATTGTGCGAACACGTGGACGAGGGAAATATCACCCTGATTTGCGGTGCGATCAGGCGGAATTGGGTCTCACGCGGAGGCGCGGGGATTGCGGAGAGATTTGTCGTAGAACGAGTTTTCCAACTCGTTGGGCTCACCATACTTCGTCGTAGAACGAGTTTTCCAACTCGTTCATTTTTGTTCGCTCATCATGCTTCGTCTTCAGGATACAGGGGAGGTGGCGAGGGCTCTTGGAGAACGGGTTGGAAAACTCGTTCTACGAGGGTGCGATCGGCAAACCACGTCGTGAATTCACCGTCGCGGAGATACGCTTTGGTCGGGTTGTTCGCGATGTAGCGCATCACCTTCAGCCAGTGCGTCTCATCGCGAATAATGCGGTTCCAACTGTCTTCCTGCCAGAGCTGGCCCTTCTTCCCCAAAGCCTTGTTGATTTCCCGGCTGGTGAACCCTTTCCAGGATTTGAGGACATCTTCGATCTGCCAGTCCCCCAAGCTGCGGGCGGCGAGATGCACATGGTTGGGCATGATGACGAAGCCGTGCATGTTACTGCGCTCGTTCTCGAAGAACCCAAAGGCCTCCGAGACAATGCGGCGGATATCCGTCTGGCGCAGCAGACACGCACCGTGGCATTGATCCATGACCGACTCCATCTTCCGCCAGGTGCGGCGTTGCCAGGCGGCGTAGTCTTCCTGGAGGATTTCATCAGGAGTGTGTTGTGAAGCCAACCGCTGGGTCCAAGCATCTTTTCGCGTATGGCTTCTTCGATCACTTCGCACGGGAGTGAATCATTGAGGCGGAAGGTGATGAAGTAAGTTGCGCCGGGTTGCCGCCAGTGAGGAAGGTTGCGCTCATAGTTCCAAAAGTCGCCGCGCCAGTCGAAAGGCGTGAAGTCTTCCGGGACGGTGAAGTTGGGTGGCATGTTTCGTAAAACGAGTTTTCCAACTCGTTATCATCTGTGAATTTTCTAACTGTGGCATAAGAAAACGAGTTGGAAAACTCGTTCTACATCAAATCTCCACCTGCTGTCCCAGCTCGATCACCCGCCCGACGGGGATTTGAAAATACGTCGCGGGCTGCTGGGCGAGCTTGCTGGTGAAGGAGAAGAGATGCTCCCGCCACCTCGCCATCCCGGGTTTTTTGCTGGGGATGATAATTTCGCGGCCCAGGAAAAAGGTGGCTTTATTGGGATCAACTTCCAGATCGTGTCCGGCGCACAGGCGCAGGAGGAGTGGGACGTTTGGCTTTTGCATGAAGCCGAAGCGGCCAGTAACGCGCCAGAAGTGCTCGTCGAGCTTTTCCACCTCCACGCGGTGGCTCGGCGGCACCCAGGGCTCGTCCACAGTGGTGAGAGTCATAAAGATGACCCGCTGATGGATGGCCTGGTAGTGCTTCAAGCTGTGTAGCAGGGCGACCGGAGTGCGTCCGCTGGTGCTGGTCATAAAAATGGCAGTGCCAGGCACCGTGACGACGCTTCCTCTGGAGAGGCTTTCGATGAACAACTCCTGCGAGATGGCGCTGCGCTCCATCGAGACACGCACCAGCCTGCGACCGGTGGCCCAGGTGCTCATGACGATGAAGATGCCCGCTCCAACGGCGAGCGGAAACCAGCCGCCGTCGAAGAACTTTACGAGGTTCGCACTGAGGAAGGAGATCTCGATCAAACCGAACACGAGGCAGAGCGGCAGCGTTTTGAGCAAACTCCATTTCCACAAATGTCTCGCAGCAAAGTAAAAGAGGATCGTGGTGATGAGCATGGTCATCGTCACGGCCACGCCATATGCGGCGGCGAGATTCGAGGAGGTGCGAAAGGCGAGCACGAGGGCGACGCAGGCGAGCATGAGCACCCAGTTCACCAGCGGGATGTAGATCTGGCCACGGGCGTGCTCGGAGGTGTGGCGGATACTCAGACGCGGCAGGTAGCCGAGCTGCACGGCACTGAGTGTTAGCGAGTAGGTGCCAGTAATGAGCGCCTGCGAGGCGATGACCGTGGCGGCGGTGGCCAGCAGCACCAGCGGCAGCGTGGCCCAGCCGGGTGCCATTTGGAAAAACGGCGCGTGGGCTAGTTCCGGCTGATGCATCAAAAGAGCACCCTGGCCGAGGTAGTTAAGCGCCAGAGCCGGAAACACAAGCGAGAACCAGCCCCGGCGGATCGGCCCTGCACCGAAGTGGCCCATGTCGGCATACAAGGCCTCACCACCTGTCACGGCGAGGAATACGCTGCCGAGGATGACGAAGCCCGCATTGCCGCCGGTGGTCAAAAAATGCCATCCATGCCATGGATTAATTGCAGCCAGGATTTCGGGGCCGTGAACGAGTTGCGACACACCGAGCGCCGCGAGGCTGACGAACCACAAACCGGTGATAGGGCCGAAAAAACGACCTACCCGTGCCGTGCCGAGAAACTGTACTGAGAACAGCACGATGAGGATCACGATGGTGATGCCCATGATGATCCACTGCATCTGATGATTCCACGCCTCCGCTGCCACAGCATCGGTCGGAGCCGCGCCAAGCAATCCGCCATCCTTGAGACCCTCGACGGCACTAAGCACCGAGATGGCGGGTGTGATGATGCCGTCCCCAAACAACAGCGAAGCACCGCAAAGCCCCAGTAATACAACGACAACACGGCGCTTCATCGTTTCACCCATGTGATGCGAGGCCAGGGCCATGAGGGAGAGCACACCGCCCTCGCCTTTGTTGTCCGCCCGCAGGATGAAGACGAGGTATTTGATGCAGATGAGCAGAATCAGCGACCAGAGCACAAGCGAGACGACGCCGAGGATGTGCGCATGACTGGGGGCGACGTGATGCGGACTGTGTGGGCTGAAGCACTCCTTCAGCGTGTAGATCGGGCTGGTGCCAATGTCGCCAAATACCACACCGAGCGCCGCGATGACGAGCGTGGTGGTGGAGAGCTTGTGGAGGCCGTGACTTTCTTGTTCTTTCATAACTCTGCAGAATCAGCGAAGCGGGAGCGGATGCCAGTGAAGTTCGGAAGGTGGGGCGTTAAGAAGGTGTGAAGAACCTGCAGACGTAGAGCTTTCACATACTCTCTCCCGTTGCTGCCTTGGAACCATGAAGATGAGTGTGGCGGGGAAGGCTCTCATGAAATATCTTCGTCTGATGGGAAAACTGGTAATCCGAGCCGGAAACGAATCGCACCCAGGCGCAGCACGAGAGTGACAGCCACGGCCGACCACATGGCGGTCGCAGGATCTAGTCTGGGAACAAGAAGGCAATAAGCCAGCCCTCCTGCAAAAGCTGCCGTCGCATACAAATAGATCTCTGGCTGAAATACCAGTGGAACCCGGCTGGTAAGCACATCCCTGATGATACCGCCCGCCACACCGGTGATCACACCGAGCGCAATGGCGACCGGTTCTGCAAATTCGAGCCGGAGACCTTTTTGCGTGCCAGAGATGGTGAAAAATGCGAGCGCAAATGCATCAGCGATATGCAAGAGAACGGCATGGGGCTCCCAGCGGCGGCAGACGATGAATGCAACCATTGCCGTGATGCACGCCGTGTAGAAAAGATGCGGTGACTTCAGCCACACCACCGGCGTGTCACCCGCCAGGAGATCACGCAACGATCCACCGCCAAGCGCGGTTACGAGCGAGAGGACCAGCACGCCAAACAAATCCAGCCGCCGCCCCCGCGCCGCCAGCACGCCGGTGAGTGCCCCGACAGAGACGCCAAAGTGATCCAGAAGGACGGTCAGTTGCATGGTCCGGTATCTTGGATGCGCCACCTCCACACTGGCAAGTGAAATTACTGGCTTGGAAGACTTAGTGGAGCCGGTCACGATGCAACTTCGGTTGCTCGGGACGCTTCTGACCTTGGTCAACGGCCAGGGATGAAAGATCGATGAAAAGTCGGCTACGATTCTGAACCGATTAAAATAGGGACGCAAACGTGATCAAGCGGCCTTCAAAAATAGATTGATTTTTTTGCAAGCAATTCAATTTTTAAACGTCTTAGATTTCAGCTCCCATACCGGGAGATTTCAAATGTCCTTTGATTCAGTCAAACTCAAGCCCGAAAAAAGTCGATGGTGAATGCATACAGTTCACGCGTCGGTCTGGCTGCGTTAGACAATCAACTCACCCTCGAAGCGGTGAAGTTCTCCCTGTGTCCCTTTCCCACGCGAAGAAAGGCTCACTCTCGGGATCAAGATAACTTTTGGCAAAGATCAGGGTTTACGATCTTTGTCCATCAACTGTTGGTTCGTTCTCGTGTGAGATCGGGCCGCTACTAAAAAAACACTAGAAATAATACAACATGAAAAAACTATTAAGCATCCTAACCATCGCCGCTGCCTGTTTTGCTGCCACTGCTTTTGCAGGGGAGTATCCTGATATCAGCATCAGCGAATTGGAGCAGGCTATCGAGAAGAAAGAAGTTATCATCCTAGATGTCAATGGCACTGGTTCTTATGAAAGAGGACACATCCCCGGCGCAATTGACTTCAGAGCCAACAAAGATAACATCGAGGCATTGCTCGGTGCCAACAAAGACCTCCTTGTGGTTGCCTATTGTGGTGGACCAGGCTGCTCGGCCTATCAGGCAGGTGCCCAAGCCGCTGAAAAAGCTGGCTTTACGAAAGTGAAGCACCTTTCCGCCGGTATCAATGGCTGGCTCGAAGCCAAAAAGCCAACTCAGAAGAAAGAAAGTTAATTTCTTTTTGTCGACTAGTTGATATCGAAATAAGATATCCCTAATTGTAAAGAGCGTTCCTGCAATTCTTGCAGGGGCGCTTTTTTTATGGCTGCGGTGCAGCAAAATCAGGATGAGTTGCCCGAAGTATCTCCTTGATGGCGATCTTCTCACTGGCAGGAAGGTAGGAAAACGTCGGATCCCGAGTAGTAGTCGACAAAGCCGCCGCGAGTTGTTTGTACATTAGCTCCTTGAAATACCCAGGTAACGCCCTGTATGCCGGGCTGTAAATCATATAGCTGCAACGGTATTTGAAGATGTGGGTCTTCAGATTAAAATCCTTGAGCGATTTGCCATCTTTGGTTTTGACCCGGTCGGCGAGGAAATCTGTCTTATAGGTCCCGTCACCGGGGAGTCCCTCTTTTGGGAATGCCGCCTCATTGTGAAAGAGGATATATCGCACCAGCAAATCAGCCTGCTTGGTCATTTCCTGGCGATGTTCCTGGGTAAATCGACCATTATCCTGTTTGAGATAGGTTCTGGAACGATAGTGGGTTTCGACAATCCGATTGATAAAGCCTGCCTGGTGTTCATGGATGAGGTGGGCGATGATATCGCTGGTTTGAACCGGAAAGGCCGACCAGCTAAAAGTCGTCCCCGGGGTGACCGGAATGGTCTGGATTCCCTCAGCCGAAAACCGACCGGTGACATTTCCCCAATGACTATCAAGATTTTCTGCACCAGTGAGATACCACCCGCCAAACCGCTCACTAAACGGGATCTGATGCCCGGTCTGATGGCGACGATACGATTCCAGGCTGCCACCGCTTGGGCCAGGGATAACGGACTTGATCAACACGCCCGGGACATAGCCCGAATCTTCATCGGAATGGCAATTCATACAACGTCTTGATCGCTCGATGACTGCGGGGCCATTCTGTGGGAAATCGAAGATATAAAAGATGGCTCCCATTTCTGGATCGATCGAAACGATCTCGATCTTGCCACCCGGAATGTAGCCCACGGAGATCTCCTCATTGAAGTAAATGGCGCGGGGAGATCTTGGCGAGATCAGCCTAAGCTGAAGGCTGGTGGTCGAGAAAACCAGGGTTTGTGAGGACACGGGTATTTTGAGGGTTTTCAGGAGTTCCGTCAAAAATTCCATCTCACTGCCCGACTTAATGTTCAGTTTTCCGCTCTCCAGTCCCTCCTTCACCTTCGTAAATGGGTCATTGAGAGGACGGTCCCAATATTGATGCTCGGGCGCGTCCAGATCGGAATACCGGGATGTTTCCGTTTCCTCCGCGATCAGGGCGCGGGACAGGAATCCAACGGCAAACAGAAAAAGGTGAAAAGGTCATCCCATCAACTCTAGCTGATTTCTCTCTTCTGAATAACTGCGTAAATCGGGTTCGGTTCCACGGTCAACCAGAACAGCACATTCGTGGAGGGCATTGTGTGTTTTTGTTGGGTAAAAGTAGGCGAAATTTCCCATGGATAAATCAGTCACCAAGTCAGCCAGGGAGTCATTGATACCAAACTCCAAAACTCCATTCTTACGCGTTGCACCGTCAGAGGGGTTCATAACCGAGAAGCTTTTCAAAATTCGATTTTTTTGAGCGGTTGGCATGGCGGCATGCAACGCGTCACAGTTGACTTGTAGGTTCTCAACGAGAGATGCGCGGGCTGAATCAGTCTTCAGTCTCAATCTTCTGGCGGAGCGCCGCGATTGTTTTCAGAGGCAGTTTGGTTACGCCAGCAATTTCCTGATCCGTTTTTCCAGCCACGATCATTTTCCCGGCAATGCGGCCCTGCTCGATCCCCTGCTCAATGCCTTTCTCAATACGTTTGTCCACCAGCGCCTTAACTTCGTCAGTCTTTTCCAGATCAAGGCCAAGGAAGCGTTTTTCAGGCGGTAACTCCCAAAGCCAGTATTCGATGATCTCAGTTTCAAAGGCTTCAATTTCTGGATCTAGGGTTCCCATCTTTTTGAGTCGTTGTTCTATCGTTTTCAGAATAGCAGAAATGGAGCCTCTTTTCCAGCGGGTTCTTTCGCCTCGCAGCAGTTCCCAGAGCCAATTGCGATCCATGGGTGGAGCCAGGTTGATCACCACACAAGTCACATTCCAACTGCAATCAATCTCGTAAACGAAAGGAGATTTTACGCCCTTCCTTCCCCTGGACCCCATCCATCTCATATCACTGGTCGCAGGCGGCTTGATTTTCTCCCTTGAAAATGCGGTTTTCTTTCAATCGCCGTCGAAGTGAAGCTGATTCGCTCGCCAAGGTGTTCGAAAGCAGGACGAATCGCAGTCCCAAGTCTTCCATGTCCACTTTGATCAGGGACTGATTCGGAAAAGGTGTTTCAGTCCGCGAATGTAGAAGCTGTCACCGACCACTACCGGCGTGCAGGAAGCTTCCTCTCCGAGGACGGACTGCCCGAGAATCTCTAATTCGCGGCCAGGTTTGAGAATGTGCATCGTCCCGCCGCGGTCCAGCAGGTGGACTCTGCCGTCCGCCAGGATCGGGGAGGCATAAAAACCGTCATCCGCGAATTCGGCCCAGAGTTCTTCTCCGGTTTTGGCATCGTAACAGGCAAAGTCGCCGTCGTCGGCCCCACAGTAGAGCAGTCCTTTGTGGAGCAGGGGTGTGGAGACCCCAGGCTTGAGGAAGCCGCTTTTCCACACAATCTTTCGAGTCTTCACGTCGATCGCGCTGAGATTGGCGGAATCCGCAGAGACGTAGACAAGCCCGTCAGCGTAGACCGGCACTGAGGTCACCTCGCCGTATTTGAGACAATCGAGCCGCCAGAGTTCTTTGCCGGATTTCAGATCGTAGGAAACCACCGTCGGTTCAGCCGCGAGAATCACCTCCTCGCGGGCGCCGATCTTCGCGACCATCGGCATCGACCATGAAGCGCCGAAATCCCGTTCCGTCTTCCAGCGTTCGTCCCCGGTCGCCACATCCAAAGCGGCGACATATCCGAGATTCTCCTGATCATACTGAATCAACAGGCTGTCGCCATGGGTCACCAGCGACGAAGCATGGCCATAGGGATTTTCCGGTTTCCCGAGATTCTTCGACCAGACCGGGTTACCCTCGAGATCAAATGCGGCCAGGTCGCCATTCGCAAAGCTCGCGAAAATTCGAACGCCGTCCGTCGCCATCGTCGATGCCGCGTATCCGGCGGCCTCACTGACATGAACATCTCCGGGGTATCCGGGAATATTCTTCACTTGCCTATCCCAAATGATCTCACCACTTTGGGAATTGATGCAATAGACGACCCGAGTCGATGCGTTGGCACCGGTTAGGTAGAGTTTTCCATCCCAATAAATCGGCGAACTGTAGCCGGGCAGCGGAATCCGGGTCTTCCACTTGATTCCGTCGCCAGTCTCACCATTCCAATTTATCAACAGGCCGGTGGCTGGTGAAACATTGGCCGCCGGACCCAACAGGTTGGGCCAGTTCTTCAAGCGATCGGCCTCGGAGGCAATCCGCCGCCCTTCCCGATTCTCAGCAGGTTCGTCCTCACTCGGTTCGGTAGCCGCCACAGTTCCCACTCCAGTCAAGAAAGCAAGCACCACCACCAGAAGTCCCACGGTGGCGAACACCTTACCGTTACCATGGCTGTTCCCCAATCGATCCGTTTTCACATCGGTCGAGATGTTGTGAGGCGAGACAGTCTGACAGATCTCCATCTTCTTAAATTAATTACGGCCACAATCCAGATGACGAAAGCAGAGAAAAACACCCGGCGTTTGGGAAACTGTCTGGTGATCATGACTTCAATCCGGTCGGTTTCGATTCGCGGACCAGCCGTGATCTTTCCCAGCACGCCGCTACCCCATCCTTACAGTTTCAGTTGGAGGACTGCTTCCCCGTTTTCGGTCCCTTGCCACGCAGCTTGGCGATTTCAGCCTTGACGTCCTTGAAACCGTCGCGACTTCGGATGGCCTGGTATGCCAGGACGCCGAGTTCCTTTTCGATCGCATGATCGAAAATGGACACAATCGGCAAGGCACCGGCGGCGGCATCACTCGCGAAGGAATCCTGAACCTGTTTTGGGGTAAGGTGGAGGTTCGATCCATCGACGAAGACGATCACTGAGTCGTCTTTCACTGCTTTGATAGCCGTCAAACTGGCGGCGTTAGATGGGCCTCACGTGGAGCCCGGTTCCATCAGGAGAAAACAGATAGTCTTGTCCTTTTCGGCGGCTTCCTTTTTGACCCCGTCGAGATTCTCGAGGTCTTCGAACCATACGACGAAATCCGGAACAATCAGCGGTTCCGCCGCGTGGAGCGCCGCAGCTCCAATCAGGGATAATAAGACCAGAGCTATTCTCATAGGTCACATTTCGCCCGAGATCCGGGCAGAATCAAGCTCGAATTGATACGCGAAAAGGGGCTCCAGTTGACGCCGGGAGTTCCCGGAACCTTTCCAGGCTGCCAGGGCGTTCACCAGCCGTCCGGCAAATCGCTGAGCGTTTCCCGGAGAATGCCGCGGATCGCCTTCTTTTCAGTGACGGAAAGATAGGCAAAATCCAGATCCGGTTTTTCGGTACTGATCGCTTCGCCGAGAACCTGGTAAACGTGCTGCCTGAAGAGATCGGGAGTCGCCTGGAAAACGTCGCTGTAGATCAGGTAGCTGCAACGGTGTTTGAAAAGCCGGGTTTCCAGGTCGAGATCCTTCAGCGAGATCCCGTTTGATGCTTCCTTGCGATCGGCGAGAAAATCCTCGCGATACTGCGGGTCGACCCGGATCCCTCCTGCCGGAAATTTCGCTTCATCGGCAAACAACAGGTAGCGAACGAGTTCCTCGGCGAGGCCGTAAAGCACCGCGACATCTTCCGGCTTAAATTTCCCCTTGCCGATATGCTGATAGGTCCGCGCCCGGTAGGTGGCTTCTAAAGCCAGGTTCATGAATCCCGCCTGGTGCTCAAGGAGCAGGTGCGGAAGGATGTCGCTGGTCTCGGCGAGATACGAAGACCAATCGAATTCAGTGCCCGGTTCGATCACGTCGGTGACTATCTTTCCACCTTCTTCCCGTCCGATGCGGTTGCCCTTGTGGTCGGAAAGCCCCGGCTCCCCGGTCACATGCCAGCCGCCAAAACGCTCGCTGAAAGGAATCTGGTGCCCGATCTGTTTGTCGCGGAACGCCACGAGTTTGCCCCAGTTGGAACCGGGAATCACCGAGCGAATCGAGAGCCCGGGTACACGCCGGGTCTCGGCGACGGAGTGACAGTTCGTGCAGCGGGCCCCCTCCCGTTCGATCACCGGTAGTTCGTCCCTTTTCGGTATGTCCAGGATATAGAAGATTCCTCCAAGGTCGGGATCGAGCGAAACGATTTCGACACTTCCGCCGGGAATGTACCCGACATAGACGTTTTCGTTGAAATACACAGCCCGGGGATTGCTCCCCGAGATTCTCCGCGTTTGAAGGCTGGTCCGGGAGAAAATCAGCAACTGGGAACTGGCCGGAACGTCAAGATGTTCCAGCAGGCTGGCGATGAATGCCTTTGAACTGCGGTTGTCGAGTTCGCGTTTCCCGGATTCGAAATCCGCTATCAACCGAGTGAACGGATCATTGAGTTCCCGGGTGTGGTACCCATGGGCCGGACTAAACAGGTCGGAATAATTGATGTCCTGTCCAATGGACGAAAGCGCCACGGACACAAAGATGAAAACCAGAACGTGAAGTTTCTTCATTGAATCGGAGCATCACCCAGCGAAAAGGCGAACACAACTCGCGGGATTCCGTCGTCAGGTCGATTCGATCCATCAAGGGTATGGGATCAATGCTCCAATGGGGGGGACCTCTGGCAGTTTGCAATTTCGCGCCTCGAAGTTGGCGCGTCCTGTGGCGACCTCGGAACTTTGTAACTTTTTGATTATGAATGGCTCATTAGGTTGATCGTCGTTCACTTAAGCAGTTGAATACCAGAATTTTACAACGGTGGACTGAGTGTTCAAGCGGGTTCTGTCACACTGCTTCCATCTGCTTGCACCCCATTTATCTCACTTGTGCGATGATGCAAGTCTACCAGGAAAGAAGAAGAGCCGTGTGAAGCGAGAGTTTCACACACGGTTCAGGGAGAGCCTGAGAGGGCGGTTCCCTCGGACTTCTCGACGCTTTTACGTTAGTTCAGTTGATTACGGTGCAAATCGGGAGATGTTAATCACCCGGAACCTGTAAAACTCACCGATCGCCGGAAGTTTGTTACTCATCGAATCTTCTCTGGCATAATGCGGAATCGATGAATCATTCGGATCAATATAACGTTCGACTAAGCTTGATCCTCGATAAGTCGAGACAGTTGTGTCCAACTCCGGGTCGTATTTTGAATACGAAGAATTGGAGTCACTTCTGCGTCCCTGCTTAATCACTTCGGCTCGAAAGTGAACTCTGAAGGTATTCGATTTTGTAGTTATCCGGGAATAGATATTTCCATAAGGTCTCTCCCGGCTGTTATCACCCACGACAACGTGGTCAACCCAATACATTCCTGAATCCATATCTGGAAAGGTTCCGTCTTTCTCTTTTGGCGTATAGGTAATGAGGCCGTTCCTCGAAGTCGTAAGCCCCATTCTTTCCGCAGCTTGTTGTGGCACGAGGTGAATATCGCAGATTTCAGACGCCGTTCTGAACAGTTGCTTATCTGTATCAAATTTTTTTTGAAACTGTTTTAAAGTCTCGTGCTCCAAAATAACGGTGCGTAAGCGCTTTCCCTGAAGAAACCCGCCATTCGGCTTTTTGATTGGGTCATAGCCTTCGCCGCGGCCTTCATGATGCTTGTATTGCTTTGTGTAAATGCTTCTCTTATCGATATTTGCATCCTCCGGTTTGCCGTTTGAGGGAGTCGGGACACATAGCATATATTCTGATCGAAATACACCTCTTACAGCGCTTTCACGCTTGATGTGCCTGAAAGGTAGAATCTGATAATTCAAATTTATCTTTCCAGCAGTCGACAACGGATCGGAAATCGCATATGGCTCAACTACTGGCATCCAGAACAAATCCAAAAGGTAGTGATCTTTGGGTTCCACCGCCCCGGGGTGTGATTGATATTCAAACGACGGGTCGAAGCAATTGGGACGAAACAGCAGAGTTCGCCATGGAACATTTGATGTCACTCCTGTCGGTAGCGATCCAAACATTCCCGGGCCACTGGTGATACGATTCGGGGAAAAATAAGCGGGCGAAACAGTTTCGTGGCCACCCACGAAATACGGGATAGTTTCAACGCTTGTTGACCCCCACCCATTGGATCCATTAAACAATGTGTTAGCATTACCTTCATCAGGCTTATTAATGTACGGGCCATCCACAATCAATCCGGCCCCGTTGTCAAAGTCACCGTATAATTGCACGTTTTTTCTGAAGTATTTATCCGGTTCCTCATCCAGAGCCGGTAAACCGATGGGACCGGCGGGCTCTTTATTGTTATAATTGATTTTCTGCACCAGGGAGTACTCTTCCTTCGAAGATCCACGTGCGACTCGCCCGCCTGCAGGGGAAGTTCGGTTATCATGGTTGTATTCTAGATCCTCTGCATTGTCGAAGTTAAAATGAGGTCCAAAATACCTCATTTCTGAGATTTCATTCGTGTCTTTCTGGTCGCTGTTTGATTCAATTTTATGAGTCGCTGCGACTATTCTGGCATCTCCATGCATTATCCCTATTGACTGAACCATATCGTTTCCTCGAAGATAGTGGGCAGTTTGTGTCAATCTGCCGGAATTGCCCAAGTTTGCATTGTTGTGGAGATAGATTCCAAAATCAGTCCCGTATTTATTTTCATTATAGAGCGGGTTACCGCTCTCTCTCGATAGTGACCAACCGTCCGCAGCGGGGGTGGCGCGACCTGTTTTTACCATGCCGTTTTCATCCAAGAGAATCTCCCCGGTGTCTTGATCCCTTTTCACCCCCCCGGCACTGGCTCTGGTCAGAATAGGTACTAATACTTTGGTAAGATCCGGGAACTTGACCGAAATATTTTGCACCAATTCAACCCCTGACTGGGGTGCTGAGTTTTGGTTATTTGCTCCACCAGCGTAAATCTTGAAATTTATTTCGCCTCCCTTCATTTGAATTACAGTGCCATCGATGGCAAAAGGAGGGGTTACCCAATGGTATTGGTTGATGGGTGGTATCTGACTGTATCCAGGATCAAGAGGGCAGAAACCTTTTAAAACCGAATTGAAAGACAACAACCCGCCGGCTGACTGAAAGGAGTTTGCCGACCAGGCTTTTCGGAGGTCGTGAACTTTGTTATTCAGTTTTTTCCCGAAAATATCATAATCCGACAGGAAGCGCCCCCGGTCACTTCCCTTAATTTGATCAATCGTATTAAAGGTAAAAGCACTTGCCGAATAATGAGGACTTGTCTCAGGATTCAAATCAATCTCAAGGGATAAATCAGGATTGACAGGTGCCCATCCGGAAGCGGGGCAAAACATGGAGAAAATCAGAGCCGCCTGAATCATACGCTCTCCTGGTTCCAGTCTTACGAGATAATTGCCGCTATCGTTTCGATTAATCAGCGCTAAACGTTCTACCTTACTCAGATCCTCGAAAAAATAAGTTCGTTTCACGGGATCGTCGTTGCGGTCAAGTTCCGGGAACTCTTCCAGGCGATACAACAAATTAAAATTCCACTGGTTTATATCAAATGCGGGATAGATCAGGTCGGTGTAGTG
>JBGSJM010000199.1:0-12545 GCA_041742015.1 Verrucomicrobiales bacterium
TAAACGCGCACGGAATGGGAAAAACGACCCTCTTTGGGATCAGCAATAACACTTAACGTTGCTGGCCACAGGGAAATGCGGGTTCCGGCATTATCAAATACTGGGGGTGACTTCGATTGCTTGTCATCCCACAAAACCCAATCTTCCCAGGATTGCAGTTCTTTGGGGATGGGGGTCTTAACTTCACCAGGATCTGGGGTGATGGATGTTTCGGCCTGAGCCTGAATCAAGCAGGGAACAGAAACCCAAAGAAAAATAAGAAAGACAAGTGGCATGCCCTCAATCTACGGCAAACTCGGCAAATTTCTTGCAACGCTTTTAAAATCACAAAAATCATCAGAATGAATGAATTTCCTCCACAAACATTGGAATTATATCAATTTCTTTGACATCCAAATCCCGAAGAACTTTTAACCGACTGGAGCGCTCTCCTGGAAGAAATTTTAAGGCCTCTACCAAATCGTCGAGTTCAAAGATTTGAGTGCCGTCCACTTCAAGGATGACATCATGAGGCTTTATGCCGGATTTTTCCGCAGGAGAGTCTTTTTTTACTTCAACGACTTGTGGAGTTGATGAATCAGACTGGAATACCATCCCGACCCAGACTGGTCCCGATTTTTGGTGGCTCAGGACATCACGTATCACCTTACGAATCATCCCGGCGGGAATGGCATGACCGCCATTAGGTTCGGTTAAGTTGCTGGAGACCACCAGGCCTTCGAGTTCACCCACCTCATTGACCAGAGGTGCCCCCGGAGCACAATCCACATCCGAATCCATTCGGAACCGCAACATTGGGGATGGCAATTCTTTTCCGAGATAGTGCCGATCCCAACCTGCCAGACGAACGCGCACACTTCCTGAAGGAACCTGCATCGTCAAAACCCTGCCAGGTTCAAAACCCATCTGCGAAGAAATTGGCAAATGGATCTCAGACTGTGGCTCATTGCTTTCTAAGAGAACCAGACCGTTGGACTTGTCCCAATAAATCAATTTGGCAGCCTGAACTGTTCCGGTTGGATCGTAAATTTTGAGATCCCCAAGTTCCTGGCCATCGCCACTTGGTATAACGCAAACATAGAGACCACTTTTTTCAACGCTAACCGCGTTGAGTTTTGCCAAACCCAGTCCTTCCACGATTCTTAACCTGACTTCATGAGGCTTAGCTTCAGACTGACAATCAGCCACCTGACTGATTGCGGAGGAAAACAAGAAGAACAACCTGCAGACGTAACTAGGTTTCATGGTCGAAAGGAAAACCAAACAGCCTCTTGATTAAAGCTCGCGGAAGCCACCAAAATTGGTCGGCATTACCGGGCCCTGTGGGGGAAACGATGGGTTTTTGATCGTGTCGTCTTCGGTTCTTGGGATCCGTAATTCAAACATTCGTGTCTCTGAACCATTTTTTTGGAGGTTCGCTGATGCGGGCTCGTTCTGAGTTAGGGATGACCCGCCCACGGCCCAAAAGCCTGCCAGCAAAGCTGCAGAGGACCCAGCGGGAACCGCCCATCGCAGCGATCCCAAATCCCGATACCATTCGACCACCCGTTCTTTGAGGCGTCCGAGTGCTGATTGCCTCAGTGCATCCTCTCTTTGGCGCTGCTTCAATGCCCCAAGGAAATTCTCAAAATATTCATCTCCCGGCCTTTCGTAATTTTTTAGCCGAAGTAGTTTTTGTAATTTTTCATTATTGTCCATCTTTTTTCGAAAGGTTGGGTTGGGGTTGTTTAGAAAGTTAAAATAGTAAATTTAAGGGTGTGGCGCAATCTCTTCAATCAAGTCTTATTTCCAAAAATCTCCTAGTTGAGATTGCAAAAGTTGATGAGCATAATGAAGGCGGGATCTTACCGTGCCTTCGGTAACTCCAAGAATTTTTGCGATCTCGGTATGGGGAATGCCTTGAATGTCGAACATCGTAACCACTGCCCTGTGATTGTCTGACAGGGTCTGCATGGCTTCGTTCAATTTTATTTGAAGTTCTGCGAGATAAGCTTCCTTGACTGGATCGCTCTTGGATGTGAGTTCGATAAATTCCTTGTCGTTAGCTATCGCAGAATCAAGATCATCCAGACTCATCCCTTGGCGCCGTTTTCTCTTCTTGAGAAAATTCAGGGTCATGTTGGTTGCGATCGAATAGATCCAGGTGTAAAAAGTGGATTTGGCCTTGAACTGTCTAATTGAGCGATAGGCCTTGGCGAAGACTTCCTGGAGCACATCGTTGGTATCCTCCCGGTTTGATGTCATGTGATAAATCAAGCCGTAGAGTTTTGGGGAATAATGGACCACTAACTCATCAAAAGCTTTGGTATCTCCCTTTTGAGCACGACACACCAGATCGAAGTCAGGATCTGGCTTTCCAAGTTTCGCGTTCATTTTTAGAGAATTCAACTTAACGAGCAGGGTGATAAAACCATAGATTTGGGTTTGGAAAACAGACAAAGCCGCCCGAAATTCATCGGGCGGCTTTGTGGAGTAAACGGTGGGACGCGGATTAAGTACCGTTTCCGAACTTGGCCACCCACTTGGCGAGGGCTTTGTCTGGTGAATTTGTTACATCTTTCCGACCATCAGTTGTGATCACTTCACCATTGGGACCAAAAACAATTAGAGATGGAACACCTTTTAGTTTGTAAAAATCCAAGATACGATTGATTTCGGGTGAACCTTGCCCCGGAGCCGTGAGCCATTTCATTCCCGCTTCGTGCATATACTCTGTTTTCATTTTTGCATTGCGGTCTAAGCTCATAAACACGACTTCGAAGTTTTTATTCTTATTCTGATTGTAAAAGTCGACCAACTTTGGTGTAAATTGGCGACAGGGCGCGCACCAATGTGCTGAAAAATATAGGGCTACGGTCTTCCCCCGAAGTGATTCGGTGGGAACTTCATTTCCAGATACATCAAAAACGATTGGCGGAAGAGGCAGGATATCCCGCATTGACTTTAGGGGGGCACTGGTCGCCTGGTGAACAGTCAATGTGGAGAGTCCTCCAAGGAGGCCAAGAGTCAGGGCAATGGTCTGGAATTTTTTCATGCTGGTTATTGGATAATTCAAATTACCTTTATAAACGTGACGAAAGGTGAGACTGTTTATGCTTTTTTCCGTTCAAAGTTTTGACCCACAAAAAAGAAAAGTCATCTTAGTCTGAAGGAACCAGGGCGCTGTTGGTAATCGTGGCCTGCCTGTTGTCGTAGAGCAAAATCAAACTCCGTTCGGTCCCTACTCTGAGAACTTTGACTCTCGTTCCTTCGGATAACTTTAATGGCTCGCCATCAACCATGGCGTGGATTTCTTGTCCTTTAACCATGGAATATTCGTTGGCACGTCGGGCATCGGAACTGGGCCGAAAGACGGAAAGGGGTTTAGGTGCCGCTGGAGGTGGCGACGGAACGGAAGCCGCCAGACGCGGGACTGGAGTTGCGACGACGCTCGGCTCTTCCATCGCAGCGAATCCGGCATCCTCACTGGGCTCATCCTTTGAAGCGCGAAATTTTGAAAACAGCTTCTTTTTGGTCGGCGGGAGATTAAAAGCTGAAGTATCAAAGTCTGGCACCTCACTCGGAGCCATTGCTGGTGGAAGAGGAGTTGGCGTTGGAATCGCCTCTGAAGTTGGAGCTTGATAAGCCGGGGCTGGAACCGAGATCTCAGTCGAGTTGCTTGTTTTCTTGTTTTTTAGGCGACCAACCAGACTCCCTCCCGAGCCAGGCATTTTTACATAAGCATTCGGATCATCCGGCGGTTCCGAGCCTCCGGGATTGGGCGAGCCCACCGGTCCACGACTTTCAGGTGTTGATGCCGGGGCACCAGGAGTGTTGGAAGGTTCATTTGGGACCAACTTGGATTCATACGTCAACCGGATTGGTTGGGTGGCCGTAGCATCTTCCTTTAATCGCTTTTGGAGCCGCGCTCTCTGCAAGGCTTCTTCTTGAAGCTGCTTAGCCCGATCAGTGTTAACACGAAAACTCCCCGTTGTGCCAATTTGATGATAATACTGGTCCCCCGAAACTTTTATATTTGGATCAAAACGCTGCTGGGTTGTTTGCACGGTGGTGGTTTGTAGGGTCCCGAGAACCTGCGGTGTTGAGTCTCCAGCAGGTGCCGGAACTGTCGCACCCGGCGAATTGGAGGGGGGCGCGGGTAACGTTACCTGTTGAGCAAACGAGATTCCCCGTGCACCAAGAAGTAAAACGATTAAAGACCACAAAATACGACTCTGTCTCATCTGAACTCTGCAACGATACTGGACATTGCTTTGATGGAAAAATCCATCTAGTATCCAAAATCCGCCATGAAAATGTTTTTCCAAATTCCTTTTCTCTCTATTATTCTGATCCTATTTAATCTGACGATCATCTCAGATCCAGGCTCTCTGTTACCAGAGGCCGTTCCATTTTTCTCACTTCCCCTGCCTTCTGGCGCTCTCTGGCATGCCACCCGGGGAGATTTTCTGGTGATGGGGGGAGTGTTCCTACTGTTCCTTGAGATCATCAAATCGACTCGCATCAACACGGGAACCATTTTTGAACAGGTGTTGTCAATTTTTCTTTTTCTTGTTTTTCTGGTGGAATTTGTCGTCTGGCCAGCGGCGGCGAATTCGACCTGCGTGATCTTGATGCTGATCTGTCTGTTGGATGTCATTGGTGGTTTTGCGATCTCATTCTCCAGCGGTCGGAGAGCTTTTAACCTCGGCGGCATCCACTAAATCGAAACATCTAATTTAGTTCTTTTCGATACTGGTTGAGGGCTGCCTTCACCTGTTCAGCCACATGGGTATAGGTTTTTGCGAAGGGTGGAACAAACCAGGGGTAGGCTCCGATCACGTCGTGTAACACCCGGATTTGTCCGGAGCAATTTCTTCCAGACCCGATTCCCAGGGTAGGCACTTTGATTTTCGAGGTGATGGTGGCTGCAATCTCTTCGTCCACACTCTCCAAAACAATCATTGCCACCCCGGTTTCGCTGAGGGCCAGCGCCGCCTTTAAAAGCTCATCAGCCTCTATTTTGTTTTTTCCCTTTTTCTTGTAACCACCTTCTTCCCGAATCCGTTGCGGAAGCATCCCCAAGTGCCCAACCATGGGGATGTCACATGTGAGCATCATCTGAATTTTTTCCAATTGCTGCGCGCCCCCTTCAAGTTTCACAGCATCTGCCCCTGCCGCAATCAGCCGTAGCCCACTTTCCACGGCTTCCCCCGGACTCCGGTAAGTGTTGATCGGCAGGTCAGCAACCAGGACCGCTCTTTTAACTGCCCGCCTCACCATCTGGGTGTGATAAACCATCTGGTCTAGGGTAACTCCTGTGGTGTCCTCCATTCCAGCCACCACCATCCCCAAAGAGTCGCCAACTAAAATAACATCAATTCCTGCTTCGTCAGCGAGGCGGCCCATCGGATAGTCATAAGCGGTAATCGAAGAGATCGGAAGTACCATCTTTCCGACCCGATTATCTACTCGACTCACGCGAGATTCAGTTTCTTCACTCATAGACACAAAATCGACTCTTAACCATGTCGGCAAAAGACCCTGCAAGCATTTTTTTTAATAAAATAGTTTTGATAAATATTATAATTACCATAAGTTATTCCAAGAAGCACAAGAAACAGGGACAGGCCCCTTTAAGCAGGTGATTTACACGAAACTTTCAGAAAAATATGATAATTTTAGGAAATAACATTTTTCCCCATGGTGATCTTTTGGTTGGAAGCCGTTTGGAGCGTGTCAATTTCGAAATTTTAGCTCACAAGCGATACGACGAGAAGAGAAAACCTCTGAAAAAGAATAAAGATGGCCGGACAAAAGATCTAGGTTGCCCTACCTTGAGAAACAAGCCCAATTCAAGGAACACCGACGCTCAATAGTTTCAAAGTCCAAGCAAAGGACGAAACAAACCGACCTGCATAAATAATTTGTCCCTGGTTGGACAATGGTGAAGATGGATGCAACGAGGGCGGAGTCGGGAGGCTCCGCCCTCCACATTTTAGGTGAAAAAACCGTGAAATTGACCTATCTTTGTTCCTAATCCGCTAATGATTTGGGTTCCTAGTCCCTTTCAAGGAACACTAAATGAACATTGAGAACAGGCTCAAGCTTTTCAAAAACGAAAAGCCCAAAATTTTGGGCTACGGCAGATCTCATTTGCGAAGCGTTAATCTGGCGCGCCGCCTCGAAAGCGACGTCGAAAAGAAAATAAGAAAAGCCAACCAAACCTTCACATCAAAACAGGACTTCCTCTTCTATCTTTGGGATACGATCAAATCCCGTGGTGATGAACTTTTGCGACAAGAACATTTCCAGTTCCGGGTTTTTGATGAGGGAACGGTCGAGTTTCTAGATCATCATTTTATCCAGCTTTCGGGTAATGGCATTCACAACAAAATAGAGGAAATCAGAGATGAAATTTCGGCCCTCCCGGAAAGAGTCCGGGCGATTTTGCAACTTCATTATCAAGATGGATTAAGTTGCAAAACCATTGCCAGAAAAGTGGGAATCCCAATCGAAGAAGTTTACCAACTATGGCAACACAGCCTGATTTATCTCTGGGAGTCTCTTCGCGATGGTGACGGGGGTGGATTCAAAGAGCCGGATGACGAAGCATTTTGGACCTTGGCTCTCAAATACTTGGACGGGACGGCCAGCGAAAAGTTTGTGTCTGAGCTGAACAGCGAAATGCACATCAACAAAACCCGGACCAAAGAATTTAACGATCTCCGGATGATCGATGGCCTCATCATTGGGTTTGGCAATCTGAATCTCTGGCCCCCCTGCGACTTTATCAAACCGTCTCCATTCATCGCCCAATTATCATCCTCCAAATCCAAAACGGACTCATTCAGCGACAATGGAAAGAAGGTTGAAAACCTGCCTCCAACAGAATCCCTCCCGCATAACGCAGGTCAGAGTGGTCCGGCAAAGATTCGCCAGTTATTCACTTCCCTGTTTAAAGCCTACAGGCCCCGGGAGACTCCGATTGAAAACAAATCCCGCCCGCCGGCCCTGGGTCTAGACCTCCTAAACCGCAACGGCCTGCACCTCGACCATAAGAGGTTGATCCCGAAAATAACTCTCAATCCCATCCTCATTAAACGACTCGGGGTATTGGCATTGATCGGTCTTGTCATTACGTCGCTAGGAGCTGCTTTGGTCCCTCGTATCTTTTCACCGCCCCAGTCAGCCTTTCGGGCATTGCGATCGGTTGGTCTTGAAATCGCGCCGGATTCACGCTGGGATGGAAAAAGCCCAGCCCCAGGCAATCGCTATATCATGACTGGGGGAACCATGGAATTTATCTCCGGCGATGCCCGCATAATCGTTGAGGCCCCTGCAGATTTCCTATTGAGGTCTTCCAGCGAACTGGTTCTAAAACGCGGCAGAATGGTTGTATCCATTCCCACGGGACTTTCAGCCCCTTATCGAATCGAAACCGATCGCTTTAAATTTTCAGGCATTGAAGGAGAATTCGGTGTTGTTGCAGATGATGACATTATCGATTTGCTTGTCTTTTGTGGTGAGGGCAAACTTGACAACAAGGACCAACAAACCGGACCAGATGAGGGGCTTCGTTTTTATGAAACCGGCCCGCCCGACTCATTGGTTGCAAGGGATGAAGCTCATCGTCTTCCCCAGTCCATTCCAGTAATCCAGGCTAAAGCATATGGGGACAACCTTATCGTCAATCACAGTTTCGAAATCGGTCTCCTCAGTCGCAGTTGCAAAACCGAGCGACTTTATCGAGACATACCTCTTGGTTGGAATGCTGGATGGCAAAAAGACGGGGGTTGGACCGAAGCACTGGAGCAGCATTCCGGTACGGTAAAAATTACTGACGCCATCGGTGGCCTACCCACTCCGGTGTCCGGAGAGCGCTACCTCTGGATTAACCATGGCTCTGTCGCTCAGGAACTTAAGAACTTGGAACCCGGGGCCAATTACGAGCTTTCCCTCAAAATAGCATCCCATCGTAACCTCGGCCCCAAATCAGGGCAGCTCGTTGAGAATATCGGTGGAAACACCTTCCGTTTTGGGATCTGGACCGGTAGCGAATGGATCGCTGAGGCTCACGGACAACTTGAAGCCGGTCAAGCCTTTCAGGAGATGAAACTGGACTTTCAGTTCCCATCCACCGGAATTACGGGAATAATCCCAACTCTTATGCTAACCGGTGAAACCCGCATCTTTTATGATGAAGTGGTTCTAAAGAAAAAGTGAGAAATCGGTGGTGTTTACCATATCGCACTGGTTTGGTTTTTTACCGCCTGCGAATTTACCCTATGTTCCTACAAAGCGCGTTTTATCTCAATCCCCTTCGAAAGGTGAATTTTTTTGCAACAAATGATTCCAAATCATGTATGATTTGCCTTGAGATGGCCGAATTTACTGCACCGATAAAGCCTTTAGATAAAAGCGCCCGGATTGAACCGGCGACACTGGATGACCTCCCCATGCTGGTTGATCTGGTGATGAGACTTTTCGAAATCGAAGAAGACTTTCAACCCAATCGCGCCCTGCAGGAAAAAGGTCTCCGTCTTATCTTGGAACAACCCAGCCGTGGCAGAATTTTCGTCGTCCGCAACGACTACGAAATCTTTGGTATGGTGAATTGCTTATTTACAATCAGCACAGCGATGGGGGGATTTGTCGTTTTACTGGAAGATGTCATCGTCAATCCCGAGTTCCGCCGCCAGGGATTTGGCAGACAGCTCATTCTTTATGTGTTGGAATACGCCCGGAAAAAGGACTTCAAACGCATTACCCTTCTCACCGATAAAGTTGGTGAAGAAAGTCAGACTTTCTTTACCAAACTCGGATTTGAGCATTCCCGCATGGTTCCCATGCGCCTCACCATCACCCCATGATCGACGCTCACTGCCACCTGCAGAACGTGGCATTCGGCAAAGATGAGGGCATGGAAGACATCATCGCCGAAGCCTGCCTTCGCGGTGTCACCCGATTCGTTGTCAATGGAACCTCCGAAAGTGATTGGGGAAAGGTTGCGGAACTAGCCCGGACCCATTCCGAAATCATTCCCAGTTTTGGCCTGCACCCTTGGTATGTTCGTGATCGAACCGAGAGTTGGTTGGAAGAGTTGGAGTTTTGGATCGATCAATTCCCCGATGCCGGAATTGGGGAAATCGGACTGGATCGCTGGATCAATGACTACGACATCGACGATCAGCAAAGAGTTTTCGAAAAACAGTGGAATCTGGCAATGAAAAAGGAACGGCCCATCAGCCTTCATTGCCTTAAGGCTTGGGGACCGCTTGATCAGGCTCTGAAACACCTCCCCCGGACCCGATTTCTACTACACTCCTACTCAGGATCTTTCGAGTCGGTGCCCGTTTTTGTGGAATACGGGGCCTTCTTTTCCATATCGGGCTACTTTTTGAAATCAGACAAAGCTACCAAAGCGGCGGTTTTTGAGCATGTTCCCGAAGATAGACTGCTCCTTGAGACCGATTCTCCAGATATGCGGCTTCCTCGGGAGCTGGACCTTTTTCCTGAAAGATCTTATAATCATCCGGCAAATTTATCGGTCATCTTTCAGGATATCGCCCGGAGAAGAAAAATTTCTCCTGACGAATTTGAGTCACAATTAACCCGAAACTTCACAAATTTCTGGCACCGATACAAAAAATAATCAACTTTCATTGACTATCAGCTTATCTATGCTAGGTAACCCCATAGTTAAACATATGAGAGTGTTTGTGGCGTCATTAATGTTATTGTTTGTGGTTGTTTTTGTTTCTGGACCTTCCCAATTGATTAAGAAAAATCAAAATCAGCAAAAACATCCCCAACCAACTAATGCACAATTTCAGTATTTAGCGGGTTGACATATTTGTGTCATCAATTAGATTCGTCGCCCTCAAGCCCGAGATGGGCTCAGGAATAGGAATACAAATTTTCGCAAAAAGACGAAACGATGAAACGGACTTATCAACCTTCCAAGCGGACACGCAGACGCCAACATGGTTTCCGCGCACGGATGAAGACAAAAGCAGGTCGCGACTTGATTAAGCGCCGCCGTCAGAAGGGCCGTAAGCGCCTCGTTCCCAAAGGTGCTGAAATCCAATATAAGCGCCACACGGTACAGCACGGTTGATCCCAGGGGACCCAACAGGGTACAGTTGCTTATTCAACAGGGTACAGTGTCCCATTGCCCATCGTCTAATGGGAGTTTTGAGGCGGGCTATTTGCCCGTTTCTTTTTTTTCAGCAGTCTTGATGGAGTGGTCCTCGGGCACCTTATGAAATTTCCCAGATCGCGACGAGTTAAGAGCCGGTCCGAATTCGCCAGAGTTCGGACTCAAGGAAAGTCAGTGTGTGGAAAATTTATCGTGATGGGTTATTTGAAGGATGAAACCATGTGTGAGCCAGTCCAACTCGGACTCATTACAACCAAGAAAATCGGCAATGCCGTGGTCCGTAACCGGGTGCGCCGGAAGCTGCGCGGCATTTTGCAACGCAATGGAGATTCGCTCATGAGTGGGTATTGGATGATTCTCATTGCCAGAAAGGCGGCGGCAGAAGCCACTTCGGAGCAACTCGAAAAAGAATGGAAGTGGATGCTTCACAAAGTCGGCATGCTCCAACCCCGGGTTGCCGCATGAGGTTTTTCGCTCAGAAAATGCTGATTTTGCTGGTTCGATTTTATCAAATCTGTATTTCCGCCCCCTTGCATTTTATTACCGGTCCTTTGTCGGGTTGCCGCTTTGATCCAACTTGTTCTCAATATTTTATCGAAGCGGTTCTCGTGCATGGCCCGCTCAAAGGTACCGGAATGGGGCTCTGGAGAATCCTACGGTGCCAGCCCTGGGGGGGCTGCGGACATGATCCGGTGCCAGGATGGCAAGAATATGTGGAAAAAAATCCAAATGCTGCGTATATAGGCCGTCGCAAATCGGAATTTTTAGTTGTGGGAGAAATCCTCGCGGATTCCTCTACTACGGCCCAGCAAGTCCCGGGAGAAATCCTTACGGATTCCTCTACTACGAAGAAAAAATTTTAGTCTGTTTCTGTTTTGAAAAAATTAGATATTACCGCTTGGCTTGGCATCATCGTGTGTCTTGGGCTCCTTGGGTTCTCAGTCCAGCAAAACCAAAAGGAGATGCAAAAGAGGCTCATTGCAGCCCGGGCGGCAGCGGAAGCCAAGGCAGCGGCGAATGAAATCGCTGCTGCAAATCCTACCACTCCGTCAACGGTTGCTAAACTAGGCGCGGGAGGAGTCCTTACGGATTCATCTACCAACCCGCCCATTGTCGCCAGCGAACAAGCCGAACTGACTACCGATCTTTTTAAACTCACTCTGACCAATCGAGGTGCCGGCATTCAGACTGCCCAGCTCCTCACATACAACAAAGTTCTCAACGACAGCAGTTCATTCATCACGGTTAACGAAACTCGGGACGCTCCCATTGGTGCTTTCTCCAGCAAGCCCAACGAAATTGATCTGTCCCTGTGGAAAATTCAGTCCAAAACGGACAAAAGTGTCACCTTTGTTAGTGAGACACCTGACAAGCTCCACATCGAGAAAACCTTCCGCATTCCCAATGAGGCTCGCCCCTACGAAGTGGAAATGGATTTGTCGATTCGAAACGACTCGGGCGCAGCTATTGAATTGGGGAACACACAATCCAAATTCATCTACGCTGGTGGGGCAGCTCCACTGGAATTTAACGAGTTATCTATGCAGATTGGTCTCTTTTATCGCGAGCAGGACAGCACTTTCGTCGCCAAGACCGTAGACTACTTCAAAAAGAGCTTTTTTGGTGGAAGCGAGAAACCCTATGCCATTCTTCCCGGCGAAGAGAAATTTGCTGACAACCTCGCATTTGCCGGAGTTAACGATTTGTTTTTCGCCACCCTTCTCCAGGCCCAAGAACCTCGGGATGGGCAAGTATGGGCTGACAAATACCCAGTTGTGATCGACGGAGACGAAGCGCAGTCGCTCAAGAAAAACATCCGGGGCTGTGAACTGGCCATGGGGCTACCGAATCTGGCCTTAAATCCTGGGGAAAACAAAACGCTTTCCTACAAGTGGTATATTGGTCCCAAAGACACCCAGATTCTCAGACAGTCCAAAGAAGGGTGGAATATGATCATGAATTATGATCAAATCCCCATTTTTGGAAAAATCTTTGGCTGGGCGATCAGCCCCCTCGCTGCATTGCTCTCGTGGTCCCTCGTCCATTTGAAAAATCTGGTGGGAAATTACGGATGGTCCATCATTTTACTGACGATTCTGGTGCGCCTCCTGATGTGGCCGATCTATGCAAAATCTGCCCGGAGCATGAAGCGAATGTCCAAACTTGCACCGCTCCAAAAAGCCATCAAGGAAAAATACCCGGATGATCCCCAGAGAGTTAACAAGGAAACCATGCAACTCTACAGCGAGTATGGCATCAACCCCATGGGCGGGTGCCTGCCCATGTTGGTGCAATTGCCGGTTTTCCTTGGCTTTTATCGCATGCTTTCCGGTGCGGTCGAATTGCGCCATGAGCCCTTTGGATTTGTTCAGGACCTAACCATGCCCGATCAATTCGCGACCAT
>JBGSJM010000200.1:0-42404 GCA_041742015.1 Verrucomicrobiales bacterium
AATTGGTCTCAAAAACCTTCCGCAGACTTCAGATGCTCTGCAATTAATCAGTTCTTTCACGGCTTCAGCGCCTGGAAGCGGGCCTGGAGAGATTTAAGCACTTCCGGCTTGGCGGCATTCTTGCGCTCCAGTTCACGCAGAAGGGTTGCGGCTCGAATTGAATCTCCGGCCTGGTGCAGGTCTTCGGCATGATTGGCCAGATCATTCTGCTGGGGCGGGAGACCGCTGGCTGAGGCCGCGGTGGCTGCGGTGGCTGCGGTGGCTGCGGTGCCGGGGTTGGTTTGGGCATGCCCGCCAAACACATCGGTCAGGATAAGCCACCAGGCTTCGGAACCATCCGCCGAGAAGGCGATCCAGATCAACTCTTGATTTTCGCTGCGAATTTCCAGCACTCGCTGATTGGCGACGATGGCATCCGCTCGTTCCACCTGCCAGGTATCGCCATTTTTGGCCCCCACTTCAAAGTCGGTTCCATTCCAGCGCAGCTTGAGCTGGATCGGGCCGTTCTGTCCGGTCCAGACGACGTTTTGGATATCCTGGGGAAAGTTTTTCACCGGTTTGGCCGGAACGCTGGGATCAGCTTTGAACTCGACGATGCCACTGATGTTGGTGGGAGTGACGAGCTTTTTGTCGTCGCTGACGAAATACCAGGCCGAGCGATCATTCCGGAAGACGAGTTGGAAAACGCCAACATCGACGAAGGCATGCTCCTCATACTTGCTTTTCGACTGCCCGGTGGGCGTGACGGCGTGAAAACTTTCGCCATCGAATTTCAGGTGCTTGAGTGAATTGGTGCCGCGCAGGCTCCAGATGACGTCTTTGATATCGGTGGCGAACTTTTCCACCTCCGGCCACGCTTTTTCCTGAGCAGACAACAGACCCGCAAAGGTCCAGGTGAAGATCAAAATCGCGCGGAATAGCTGCATACGGGCGGTAGTCTGACATTCGTGGCTCCATCTGGCAAACTCGAATTCTTTTGTGCCCCGAATGTTCAAGCGCTTATTTCAACAAAGCATCGGCTCGCTCCGCCGCCCGGGCCGCCGCCTCGCCGAAAATCGTTCCCGGGGCGGATTCCGCGAGTTTGCGGTAGTCATCCCGGCATATCTCCAGAGTCCCGATCATCCGATCGCGGGATTCCCGGTCGAGAATTTCGTCGAAACGCCGCTTGGCCGCGATCTCGGGAGCCAGCTCAGGGCGCGCGGACCATTCCTTGAACGCTGCGGCAGCGACGGAGCGACTTTCTTCATCCAGAATGGCGAAAAACGGCATCCGGCTGAGGGTTTCGAGCGCGAAATAGCGATTGGGTAGTGGTTCCTTGCTGGAGGTCAACTTGCCAAAGGCTGCATCAAACCAGTTCACGGCCTCGTCGAGCAGCGGGTCCACCTGGCTCGTCTCCCCATTCTGTCCCGCTGCCCCGGCCACGCGCAACCATTGCCGCAGGGATTCGCTCTGATCGGGCCCTCGGTGGCCGAGACCTGCCCAGACATCGAGGGTGACCGCGATATGGTGCAAAGCGCTTTCCCGGACCGCCCGCTGGATCATGGCTCGGTTGCCGTCGAGTTCACCGATCCCGGCATAAATCGCGCGCAGCGGCCCCGCCACACCGGCGCTCGGAGGTGGCTCCAGCCAACCAGCCCCGAGAATCAGCGCCCCGGCCAGCGTCGGATCGCGGGTCAAATACATTCCGGAGATCCAGCCGCCTTTGCTAAAGCCGCCCACGTATTGCCGCGCCGGATCGAGCCGATACGGGGCGGCGAGTCGCTCGCGGACGCCGTGCAAAATCGCCAGTTCGGTCGCCACATTTGCTTCCCCGCCCTCGAAGCGGCCCGGCTCGCGAAACCCCATTCCAACGACGATCCAGTCCCGCTGGTCAACATGGCGGCGAATAAAATCGACCGAGGGTTTCCCACCCGTGCCGGGATACCAATACACCACCGGCCACCGGCGATCAGGCTGGCTCGCAAAATCGTCCGGCGTCCACACGATCACCGGGTCCGGCAACGAATCGATCGCGATCGTCGTCTCTTCGGCGATCACTCCGGTGGCCGACAAAAGCTGCAGCCCGAGTACCCCAGCCATAAATCGCCGTTTCCATGTCTGAGTCGATGTAAAAGGAGAAAGAAAAAGGGATAAAACTGCGTTCATGGTTGGTCTTAGGAACTATATCGAAATAATCACAAATATCAGGTTGTGGCATACCCATTTTTTGGAGCGGTGGATTGGGGATCGAATTGATTGGAATAGCCGACGCTGGACGAGAACTTTTCCACGAGTATGCTGCCCCATTCGAACATGAGCGCCTCAAAAATCACACCACACGTCTTCATCTCCGCAGTGAGTGAGGATTTGGCCGAAGCCAGACAAATTGTAAAAAACGCCCTGCTCACGATTGGCTGTCATCCGATCGTTCAGGAGCACTTTCAGCCAGACTACCAAAGTGTTCGCCAGATGCTAAAATCCCGGATGGAAGGCTGCCAAGCGGTCATCCACCTCGTCGGCAAACGCTACGGCGGCGAGCCCAATGTGGCCAGCCTGGCACCTGGATCGCCCCGGCGTTCCTGGACGCAGATGGAATACGACCTGGCCAAGGAATTGGGAATCAAGCTGTACCTCTTTTACATGGATGACAGCTACCCGTTTGATGTGCGCGAAAATGTCGAGCCGGATGACGAAGTGGCATTACAAGCCGCCCATCGCCGGGCGATATTGACGGGGGAACAGTTTTACACCCGGATCAAGGAGCCCGATGATCTTCAACTCCGGGTCAGTGAAATGAAGCTCGAAGCGGCGGAATTGCGAAAAATCGCGGGCCAAAACGAGAGACGCCTTTTCAAAACGTTGGGTTTGATCGGGGGGCTCTTAATCCTGATTTTCTCGGTCCTGGGACTGATCAAGAAGGATACCGGGCAACTAAAATCCGGACAGAAGACGATCGTTTCAAATATCGAGGAAATCCGCCAATCCTTTGCCGGACTGGCCAATCAGGCCGCTCTGATCACGAATCCAACCACCCCGGAGCAGTATTACCACAATGCCCGGATCTCCGAGCTAAAAGGCGACTACACAATTGCCAGAAAAGCCTACCTCGAATATTTTAAGTTCGACATTGAATTACTCGACCCTCATCTTCGCTTTCAGCAATTTTTGAAAGTTCAGGAAGGTATCGAGGGGGCGCGCCAAACCTACGAGGCACTTAGCGCCAAATCCAGTGGCATCGTCCCCCGGCTCGCAGCCATCCTGATGTGGCCCCTCCCGGAACGGAACAAGAAGCTGGACGCGTTTGTGCAGTCAAATCCGGATTTCGGCCCTGCCTATTTTCTCTTTAGTCAGGATTTTTCCAGTGATCGTCTGGGAACCCAGAGCCTCGAAGACAAGCGGCGCGAAAAACAACTCATTGATCAGTTCAACGTATTGGATGGCCAGGGCAAGGTGGTGCGGTGGATGCTTGATCAAAGTCTAGTTTCCGAGTGGCGGGCGGAGGCGGCGACTCGTCTCGCCGCGCTCAAACAGGCAGGTGAATCTCTGACCAACCCAATCATGGTTTCCTGGATGGGTCACAATGGAGGCTGGACCGGAAACATTCAAATCGGTGAAAGTGCAGCGGAGATTTTCTGGAAGCGTCCCGGATCTGATCAATTTGAATCCACCGGATTTAGCACGGCTCGAAGTGTCACCACTGGCAAACTCATGCCTCTCCCCACTGTGCAATTGCCATCGAACTCCGGGAAGCTTCAACTCGCTGTGAAATACACGAATTTAAATGGTGAGGAAATGGGCCCGTTCCTGGTGGATTTTGACCCGGAAGTGGAGTCCCTCTCCAATACAAAACTGATTCTCAGTCAGACCCGCACCTCATGGGTCAGCTTCCGGGATTACGACGGGAAAATCCTGCTCTATTTTTCCCATCTGCTGTCTCACCGGGGTGGCTTGAAGGAAATCAAATACGGCCTAAACAAGGAGATTCCCGACTTGTCGTTTTCCTACCCTGAATTCAAATCCCCGGGCATGGCACCGATTGACAACACGGTGACGATCTATTTGGAAGTGCCAGCTGATACCAAATTCGCCACCGTCCAGTTAACCTATCGAGATGGCGAAAAAACCTCCGTGGAGAGATTTGATCGATGATTCCTATTAAAAAGATAAACGGTTTGATCGCCATGCTCCACGTGCCCGCCCTCCCCGGCACGCCCAACGGATCGCTCTGCATCACCGAGATCACCAGGCAGGTCCTGGCAGAAGCCAAAATCTACACTGACCACGGGGTCAGCAGCCTCATGATCGAAAACATGCACGATGTCCCCTACCTCCGCCGCAGCTCGGTAGGCCCGGAGATCACCGCGTGCATGGCCACCATCGCCACGGCTCTCCGCCAGCAGTACCCTGACCTGACCCTAGGTATTCAAATCCTCGCGGGAGCCAACCAACAAGCTCTTGCCGTGGCCCTGGCGGCCAACTTGAACTTCATCCGCGCTGAAGGTTTTGTTTTTGCTCACGTCGCTGACGAGGGCTTCATAGAAAGCGACGCGGCAGAACTCCTCCGCTATCGTAAACATATTGGAGCTGAAGGTATTCAGATCCTGACTGACATCAAAAAGAAGCACAGCGCCCACGCCATCACCGCAGATCTCGGCATCAGTGAAGTTGCCAAAGCCGCCGAATACTTCCAAAGTGATGGTATCGTAATCACGGGTGCCCACACTGGAGCGGAACCCAATAGGGATGAACTTGAAACCCTCGCCCGATCCACCAAACTCCCCATCATCATAGGCTCTGGACTGAATCCAGAGAACGTCAACGATCTCATGACTCATGCCCAAGCTGGCGTTGTCGGATCGTATCTCAAGGAAGATGGTTATTGGAAAAACCCAATTTGTCCCAAACGACTTCAGCGCATGGTTACGGCGTTTTCTGAATCAAGCCAGTTCATCCGTTAGCCATTTTAAGGAGCAGAAAAATTCCCTGCCAGATTCCTGTTAATAGGATTGTCACCCCGAAAATTATTAATAGAAATGCGGAACCCTGACTGATCCACCGGCACCAATCCGAATTGGATCTTTTTTTTGCGATGTGCAGAACCTGATTCACGAGCACCCAAAAGCTCATCGTCCCGAGGGAAATCAACAAAGAAAACTCGATGTCTGAAATCAAGTTAACGTGTCTTTTTAGAATCTTAAACGTCGTCAGAGTGACGGCGAAGGTTGCAAAAGGAACCGGGTTAAAAAGTGTCAATGCAAAGCTGCTCGAGAAATCCCAAAGATAACGACTTTGTGTCAAACGAGCATTCTCCTTCGATTCCCGTGCGGCCAGTCCTTTCCAGCCCATAAAAATAAGAGTAACACCGGCAAGTACCTCAAGAGGGCATTTCCAGGGTTCCAACAATCCGCCGACCCATTTCATTCCGAAAAGCACGAAAAAAGAAACGAAACCATAAGCAACTGCCATTCCCAGAGCTGCAAATAGCCCTATGAAACGATCTGATTCGGCGTTTTTTTTGAGGCAGAGTAATCCGACAGGTCCAATTGGCGAAGCAAGGACCACCCCGAGAAAAAATGCTTTTGTTAATAATTCCCAGGTCATAATCGGGATATGAGAGATAGAGATACCTCTGAAGAAGATGAAGGAAGATACCTCCAACTGGGGGACAAGGGAACCAGAATTCGCTGTTCGCGGGTGGGTTCGGCTACGAGGATGAGGCGTTAACCCCATCGGTTAATTGTCCCAGGTTTTATTTTCCCAATGCTTTCGCAGCCTCAAAAAGGGTAGGGTTTTACCCCATAGCGAGAATTTTGGAATCTGATAGTATGGTCGCAAATACATACCTTTAATAGCTGCTGGATGAACTCTCAGCATCTCCATTTACGCACTCAATCCACATTTCATGCTGAAACATTTTAAACAAATCTTCTTCATCGCTTTAGCTGCAGTTCTCATCTTGATGGGAACCACCAGTTGTGGAACCATGCGGGGATTCGGTGAAGACGTGGGGCGTGCGGGAAATCAGATTGAGCGTGCTGCCAACCAATAACGCCCGGGTTCATCTGAGTGGTGAATTTGGGAAAGGAAACTGGCGCAAATAAAGTGTTAAGATTATTGTCTTACATCAAATGGCGGAATAGCCGAATGATGATGAGCAAATTACTTGGACAAATGAAAAAGACACTTTCCCATACGCTATTTTGCATCGGTTTTTTGATGAGGGTCGCCAGGGTTTCCCTATTCCTGATTACGATGTTAACCCTCGTTTTGCCGGCAACCGCACAACATCCGTTAATTCTGTCGGGCGAGGCGAGTTACTATGGGGTTTCAACGAACGGTACGGTCACCGCCAGCGGCGAGCCCTTGAATGACGATGCCAGCACCGCTGCCCACCGAACATTGCCTTTCGGAACCAAAGTAAAGGTCACCAATGTGCGGAATGGGCGGAGTGAAGTTGTGCGAATCACTGATCGCGGACCATTTGAGCAAGGTCGGATTATCGATGTCACTAAAGGTGTTGCCGAAAAGCTCGGTTTCTTGCACAAGGGCGTGGCTTCCGTGAAAATCGAGGTGATTAGCGAAAAATAGCTTAGCCTTTCTTCTCCACATTGGCGGCGATGACTTTGTATTCGGGACAAAGAGTATCAGCGTCACATCCCGGTCCAGTCACATTGTTCACCATATTCTCAGGGAAATGGAAGGTGGTGTAAATGATGCCGGGGTTCACCTCCTCGGTGACCCGGGCTGGCAGACTAACTTCACCCCGGGCTGAAAAGAGTCTGACGGTGTCTCCGCTGCGAATGTTTTTCTTCGCTGCGTCTTCGGGATGAATGGCAAGCTCATCTTGCGTCACGATCTCACTGTTGCCGGTGCGTCGCGTCATGGTGCCGCAGTTGTAGTGCTCAAGAATACGTCCTGTTGTGAGAATAAAAGGGAATTCTTTCCCGTTGATTTCGAGTTCGGTCGATTCCTGCCAGGGGAAGAAGTGGAATTTTCCGAGGCCGCGTTTGAAGTTATCCTGATGCAGGATCTGCGTATCAATGCCGCCTTTCGCGATGGGCCACTGCTTGCCGTTTTCTCCGAGGTTCTCCCAAGTTGCCCCGGCAAAGAAGGGCACAATCTGCGCGATCTCCGCGAGGACACCGTCAGGTGTGTAGTCCTCCTGCGGATAACCAAAGCGCAGTAAAATCTCACACATGATCTGGCCGTCGGGTTTGGTCCCTTCAAGTGGCTTCACTGTGGCATTAACCCGCTGAACGCGACGCTCTGCGTTGGTGAAGGTGCCACTTTTTTCGAGGAAGGAGGAGGCGGGAAGGATGACGTTGGCGAACTTTGCTGTTTCAGTCATAAAGATCTCCTGCACCACGAGGAATTCGAGACTGTTCATGGCATGTTTGACATGCTCGGAGTCTGGATCGGTCTGGACCACATCTTCACCCATGAGCCAGAGGGCTTTGAGACGACCATCGATGGCGGCATCGAACATTTGCGGAATCTTCCAGCCCGGTTCTTCGGTGAGGGGGACTCCATAAAACTCTTCGTAGCGTTTGTGAGCCACTGGATCGTTGATCTCAAAATAACCGGCACCCTGATGCGGCTGGCAGCCCATGTCAGCAGCGCCCTGGACGTTGTTCTGTCCGCGCAGCGGATTAACTCCCACTCCGGGACGACCGATGTTGCCCGTCATCATGGCGAGGTTGGCGATGAGCATCACTGTCTTTGCTCCCTGTTGATGTTCGGTCACGCCGAGGCCGTGAAAGCTCATTGAGGCCTCGCTGCTCGCGTATTCGATGGCGGCTGCGCGAACTTTTTCTTTTGCCACACCGGTGATCCGCTCAAGTTCATCGAGATCGAGCGAACGAAGTCCAGCCTCGAAAGTGGCCCAGTTTTCGCAGCGTTTCTCCACAAAGTCACGTTTTACCAAACCCTCGTCGAGGATGTAGCGGGCCATCATGTTCAGCAGGGCCACGTTTGTGCCGGGGCGTAGCTGAAGGTGATGTTTGGCGTAGGGAACGATTTCGATTTTCCGCGGATCGATCACGATGAGCGGGGTGCCCTTCATGATTTGCTGCTTGAGGCGGGCTCCGGTGACGGGGTGGCCCTCGGTCGGATTAGCTCCGATGACCATGATGCAGCGGGTGTGCTCGATGTCCTCGAAAGAATTGGTCGCCGCGCCTGTGCCGAAGCTTTTCTGCATGCCCCAGGCGGTGGGTGAGTGGCAAACTCGGGCGCAGCAGTCGATGCTGTTGGTGCCCATGACCGCTCGGATAAATTTCTGCATGAGGTAGTTCTCCTCATTGGTGCAGCGTGCCGAGGAGATACCGGCAATCGCCTGACCGCCGTGTTCGCTTTTGATCCGGGTCAGGTTTTTGACGATGTGATCATAAGCCTCCTCCCAGGTTGCTTCCTCAAAATGACCGTTTGTGCGGATGAGCGGTTTGGTGAGTCGGTCAGGGTGATTGTAAAAGCGAAAGGCGTAGCGTCCCTTGAGGCAGGTGTGGGCGTGATTAACCTCGGCATTGACGGGTGCCTGGATGCTAAGGACCTCGTTGCCCTTCGTGGCCACGTCGAGATTGCACCCCACGCCGCAATAGGTGCAGATCGTCCGGGTCTTTTTGGTCGCCTCAGTCGACTTGGACTGGAAACGGTCACTGATCGCCGAAGTCGGGCAGGCCTGGGAGCAGGCTCCGCAGGAGACACAGGGCGAGTCCTCGAAGCTCGTGTCGAGTCCCTTGATGATGCGGGCGTTGAAGCCGCGTCCGTGCATCGAGAGGACAAACTGCCCCTGAACTTCGTCACAGGCGCGGACGCAGCGGGAGCAGTTGATGCACTTAGAGAGATCACTCGTCATGTAGGGATGCGAGAAATCCTTTTTGCGATCAAGGTGGTTGGCTCCCTCCGGATATCGCACTTTGCGGATGCCGACTTTGGCAGCAACGGTTTGCAGCTCGCAGTTTCCGTTCACTTCGCAGGTGAGGCAGTCGAGCGGGTGATCGGTCAGAACGAGTTCAACGATGTTGCGACGCAGCGAACGCACCTTTTTCGACTCGGTAAAGACATGCATCCCCGCCGTGAGTGGAGTGTGGCAGGAAGCCACCACGCGGCGCGGTCCACCAGCCTGAAGTGCCACTTCGACCGAGCAAACCCGGCAGGCACCGTAGGGCTCCAGTTGCGGGGCATCACAGAGGGTCGGAACGTGGCCGCGCCCGCGATGCCGGTCGATGAAATTCAGGAGAGTATCGCCCGAATTGAAGAGAAAAGGTTCGTCATCAATGTAGGCAGTGAGTGAGGTGAGATCCTGGACCATGGCTGGAAATGGTTAAGTTTGAAAGAAGGGACGAAGTTCAGATTCAAAATGTTGCAGAGCGTTTTTGATGGGCAGGGGGACCCCGCCGCCGAGCGCGCAAAGCGAGGTCAGTTCCATCGTATCGAGGAGATCATTGAGCAACTCCCGATCAATTTTGTAAGAGTCGTCTTCACGTGCTTTTGCGATGAGCTCTTTCCCGCGGGTGCTGCCAAGGCGGCAAGGGAAACATTTTCCGCAGCTTTCGTCAGAAGTGAACTGGAAGAGATGCTGGATGTATTGAATCATCGGCATCACCTCCGGGATGCTCACCACTCCGGCGTGTCCGAGGAGAAATCCTGCATTTTTAAAGCTTTCAAAATCCACCGTGAGCCTATCTACATGGGATATCGGAATGATGCCGCCAAGCGGGCCTCCGATCTGGATGGCCTTGATTTTTGTTTTAAAACCTCCCGCGAGATTGATGACATCGAGCAGGGGAGTGCCCATCGCCACCTCGTAGATGCCGGGTTTGACAAAATGGGAATCAAGCGAAAGCAGTTTAGGTCCGCTGCTCTGCGAGGTGCCGATGGATGCATAACCTTTTCCACCGAGAGTGAGGATGGCGTGAATATTGGAAAAAGTTTCGACATTGTTCACGATGGTGGGACGCCGGAAGAGTCCTTCAACCGTCGGGAAGGGTGGGCGCGTTCTCACCTCGGGCCGCTGACCCTCAATGCTGGAAAGCAGGGCCGTTTCCTCGCCACAAATGTACGCCCCTGCCCCTTTGATCGTTTTTAGTGAAAAGCTAAAGCCGCTCCAAAGAATGTTCTCCCCGAGCAGCCCCGCCGCGTGCAGGTCAGCGATGGCTTCGTCGATGATGCGAACGGATTCCGGATATTCGGCTCGGATGTACAGGATGCCGACCTCCGCCCCGGCATACCAGCCCGCCACCATCATTCCAAGGAGCACGGAATGCGGCTGCAGTTCCATGAGATACTTATCGATGTAGGCTCCTGGGTCGCCCTCGTCCGCATTGCAGACGATGTATTTGACCGGACCGGGAGAGGATTTGGCTCCGGCCCATTTGAAATGCAAGGGGAATCCAGCCCCGCCGCGTCCGCGCAGTCCGCTATCCTTTAGTTCCGTCGCAAGAGCCTCGCGATTTCCGCTGGCGACGAGTTTTCGAAAGGGCGCATAATAGCTCTCGATGCCCGGAAAAGGTGCCGTCAGTTGCGGTTTGGCCAGGGCCGAGACAACTGCATATCGATCAGAGTTATCGCCAGTTCCTGATTCAAAGAGATTTTTCAGCGCTTCAGGGGACTGGCCGGAATAGTTTTTTCCCTGAAACTGGAAAGCATCCCCCTGATGACACCGTCCGAGGCAGCAGATGTGGCCGATTTCCTCCGACTTGAAATGACCTTCGAGATCGTGGTGGAGTTTGTCCTGCGTTCCCGCACAGAGACAGGCGGATCCGTTGCAGATCAGCACTTTTTTGTCGGCATTTTCAGCCTTCGTAAAATCGTAGAAAGACACTGCACCGAGGGTCACAGCGTCTCCGAAAAGAGACTCTTCCCCGAGAGCCCGCACAAACTCTGGATTTTCCGCCGTTCCCGTCTCATCAGCAGCAGTGACCATCCGCTCGAAAAGGTTTTTTTCGACGCCTTTGCGAAAGGAGAGGTGACTGAGATTTTTGGACATAAATACGGGGAATTACGGATAAACTGACTGATCGAAAATACAGGTCGGACTTTGCTTTTTCAAGCTCTTTTGTTCAAGCTGCTGGTTTGGATGAAAATGATGCCGTGCCGGGGTAGAAAGGTGGGGGAGAGCTTTCATTGACTGTCTTTGAGTTTTCAATTCCTTAGAATCGAAGGAATTTTTTACTCGGGCAAGTTTTTTCTGTACCTTATTGCGTGTAACCAGAAAAAAACTGCCCCGAGAGGTGGGGCAGTCGCAAAGCATCCCAGGGCAACGTCCTGGACTGATGTCTCAATGGATTTTGACTTATCCTGCGGTTGGGACAATCGGTCTTATCCTGATTTCCCGGCCTTTAGCAATTGGCTGGGTGACTCGCTCCAATTCTTTCAAAATGATGTTGTCGGCTTCAGGCTTTGGATACCCGCTGTAAACCAATTTGCCATCGACATTGAAGATCGCCATATGGGGAAGACTGTTGACGCCAATCGGGTTTTTGCAGCCCTGTACAATCGGAAATGTCGCACCAGAGCGCTTTAATGCAGACTGTATTCTGCTTGTGCTTGACCGCTGCATTTCTGCGCCAATCAGGCGAAGCCCCCGATCAGAGTATTTTTGGTCCAGTGTCACGAGATGGGGCATTTTGGCGAGACAAGGCGGACATTGCACGCCCCAGAATTCGATGACCACTACTTTCCCCTTAAGATCATTCAGCTTCGCTTCGTTGCCTACGATGAAACTGCCGAGCTTGAAGTCATTCAGAGTATGATCTCCTGCCTGAACAATTGAGAGACAACCGATGAGTGAGAGTAAAGAGACTGCTAGGAACTTCATAAACTATGAAATTTTTTTGTGTTTAGGTTTTATCGGTTGCAAGATCCCCCACGGCATCCACCGGTGGAACAACATGAGGTCACGGTTGCGACCGTGGCGAAAGCAAAGGCTATGACGGCAATTAGTTTTAGGAGTTTCATTTTTCGATTTGATTTTGATTGGGTTGTTTTCAGCAGTCTTCCTGATTCCCTGTATAAAAGGGAATAAGCGCTGCCTTTTAAGCAGACGATTCGTAAAATAAAAAATTTCGAAAACTTTTAAAAAGAATTCATCGCAGGGGGCAGGCGTGGGGTCTGTCCCCAAGAACCGATTGTTGCGGGCAGCCAAGGGTCGGTAAAATCATTCATTTTGTTACGTTTTCCTTCGTTTTTTACAAAAGGTAAATGCAACAGGGTTTAATCAGTGACCTAACAGGGTGCAATGAGAGGTGAAATTCCGGTATAAACTCTACTATGGGACCCACCCTGAGAATCGATACAACTCCCGGTCGAAAACCAGGGGGATATCCCCGGTGGGGCCGGTTCGGTTTTTGACGATCATGAGGGTGGCATCTGGATGGCCGCCCTCGTGATAGATTTCAGAGTAATATTCGTTTCGGATCAGTATTCCAATCTGATCAGCCTCATCCTCAATGGCGGAGGAACCTCGAAGATCAGTCATCCTCGGCAGGCCACAGCGCGAATCCGCACTCCGGTTGAGCTGGGATAGAGCAATGATCGGTACTCCCAATGTCCGGGCGGTTTGCTTGATTTCTGAGGAGATTTCGGAGATCTCAAGTTCCCGGTTGACCCCACGCTCGTACTGGGGTGCCCTTAGTTTCTGGATCAAATCAATCACGATGTAGCGGATGTCATGTTTCTCCTTTAGTTCAGTGGCTTTTTGTATGAATTGTTCAATCGTCAACCGGGGCGAATCATCAATCCAAATGGGAGCTTCGGCTATTTCCGAAGCAGCTTTCAGGAATTTCGCCTGGTTGGATCGTACCATCATATTGCTTTTAAGATGGGTGAAACCAATCCCTGACCGACTGCAGATAAGGCGTTTAACGAGGCTCTCCGATGAGTTTTGGAGGCTAAAAATAGCTCCGGGAGCAACGGGCTGACCGGACGCGTTCGCATCTATCTGATTATGGGTTCGCGCTTTGAGACTCAAGTTTTCCACCAGATTCAAAGCCAGAGTGGTTTTCCCCAAACAGGGGCGAGCTGCAATCACGATCAATTCGCCCTCGTTAAGCCCTCCGGTCAACAAGTCCCAATCGGCAAACCCGTTTAATAGGCCGTTGAGCGTTTTTCCAGAAAGACTTCTTTCCAGTTTATCGATAACTGAGAGGACCGTCTCTTTGATATTCTCTGGTGATCTTGAATCCGTCATCCTGAAATCAGGGTAGCACAGGGTCAGATTTTAGGCCAGAGACTTTCAGTTTTGGGAAGAGGCACAGGGGCTTGTTAGAGACTTCAGATACGTACTTCGATTGATCTACTGTTCAACTGGTTTTAGGTAGATCTGAAATTTCTCATTCCCATTGAGGTGAAACCAGATGTGAGGCTCTTCGCGATGGTAAATCCTCACGTCATCGTTGGAATCCAAGGTTTTGATCTGGTTCACATCGGGCCGACTCACGATTTCATAGGTTTTTGGTTTGTTGCTGTAGCCGGTAGCCGTTTTTTCTACCAGCTCAGTTTCGGTGAAAACAAGGGTTACGTTTTCCATGGGTATCATCATGGAATCCACCGCGTTGCGAATCGCCGTTTTGGCGATTTCACCAACCACACCGCCCACCGGGGTCTCTTTTTGATTATTTCGCGTAAATGCCTCAAGGGTTTTTTCGCGATCCAAAACCCAACTGCCAATGAGCCAGTTGCCCTCCAGTAGAGCACGGGGAATTTTATCGCAACTGGTGAAAAAAAGGGCTGACGCCAATAAAATGAGCGGGAATCGGAATATAGGTTTCATGGTTTGAAAAAGGAAACGGGACACCGTGAGCCGGGCTGGTTCGTTGGTTAGTTTGTCGCGTCTGTGTTAAGAATGGAGTACCAGGCTTTTCCCTCGGAAAGGCCACCTGCCATTTGCTTTGTTTCGGAGTCGCTCAGGGATCGCAATCCCTCCTCGGCTATCACGCCACTCTCTCCAGAATCGGTCTGCACGACATGATTGCCGTCTGCCGTGCTGATGACCTTAACCACGGCTCCCTTAAACATCTCAAAGGCGGAATTCGGGTCAAGTGCGGTGGATTCAAGTCCGAATGGCTGGAAAAGAATTCCGTCCTGGTTGACGATGTGATATTGAGAGATGTCGTCTTCCGGCTTCGTTGGAATAGTGGTTTTCGGTTTTGTGGTCTTGGGTTTTTGATCTTCACCCATGGGTGCCACCGGTTTGCTGGTGACGCTGGCTGGGGCCTCTGAAATGGTATCAAGAATCGAATACCACATCTGGCCAGAATCCAAACCACTCTTCATCTGGGCCAGTTCCTTTTCACTCAAAGGGCGGATATCATCGAGCAAGAGTTCCCCGTTTTCCCCTGAATCAAGTTCCACGATGTGGCGGTCCCCAGGTGTACTAATGACTTTAACCAAGGTTCCTATGGGAACCTCAAAAGCGGAGGTGGAATCAACTTGCAGCGAATCGGCACCATAAGCACCAAAATTCACGCCGTTCCTCCTCACCACAAAATACTGAGATAAATCATGGTCTGGCTTGCCATTGGAAAGCGACACCGGCTTACTAGCTGATGGTCTCTGTGGCCCTCCGCCAATCATGGGGAGACTTGGCGCTCCGGCAAATTGATCCATTTCTGCATCGGTATCGAGGATGGAGTACCAGCGCTGACCTTTGGCGAGACCCTGGCTCATCACGACTTCTTCGGAAACGGATAGCTCACGAACACTGAATTTGGCGACAAGCCCAATTTCTCCAGAATCCACCTGAACCATTCGCTTCAAACCGGTGATTCCAAGATCTTTAACAGAAGCTCCAGGATAGATTTCAAAGGTGTTGTCTGGATCAACCTCCTCGGTTCCTGGTATAAAGCACTCAAAAAGAGTTTCCGACTTGACCACCATGTACTGAGTAAGATCCCCAATAGGTTTCTGACCAAGTCGTTCCACGACACCCGGAGCCAGGGGCAATGCTCCAGGTTGAGTCATGTCCCGGATCTGATTCGGGTCATCCAATAACGGGGAATAACCATTGCCCGGTTGGAAATTGTGATCCGAGTAGGGGTTCCCAGTATTTCTGCCGATACTAATGGGAATCGGTCGGTCAGGGATGTCTAGCGGTTTTTTGCGATTACCGCGGTTAAATCTGCTCAAAAAGCCCGATCGGGAGGAAGAATCTTCATACGAAGGGAGTTCCAAATCTGAAAAAGATCGATTCGGGTCAAAGGTTCCCCCTTCTTCGTGCGACATGCTTTCCCCTGATCTGGGTGGCACGTCGTTCAAAGTTCCATTCATCGAAACCGCACCTCCAGGTGGGGCATCAGTTGCTGTTTCCAAAGTTGGGGCGTCTGTCGAACCTTCCTCCCCTGGTAATGGTGCAAACGCAGGAATCTCGGCGCTGGCAACTTCAACTGGAGCAGGTGTTTTCGAAAACGAATCCCACAATCGACCAAACCAACTCCTTGTCTCCTGAGCCGATGGTGGTGCTGTTGCATTCGCCAAATCAACATCGGGCGCATCGCTGGCGGGCGTTTCCGCAGAAGAGATCGTCTCTGGTGGCGCATTGTAGGTAGGGACGATACCTCTTATCGCCACCGGATTGGCCGAGACCAAAGGAGCAGGGGCCGTGTTTATCGACGGTATGTCGACTGGAGGCAACTTGTTTGCCAGAACTGTGGCACTTTCCCGAGTTCTCCTCTTCCTACGCTCGGGCGGCAGATCAAACGAAGGCACAGAAACTGGCGGTGGACCGTAGCTCGGACCGTTTTCCAAAGCCGGTTTATTCCCCACAGCGATTTCCGCCGGATTTGGAGTAGGAGCGCTCGGTTTGACAAGTAGGGGCGAATCGGGTGTACCAATGGTCTTGTTTAATTTGATCGCTGCTTCAATATTCTTCTCAATCGACTGAATTTCCTTCACCTTATCCTTTGCCACCATCACTTTGGAGGGGTCGAAAACCCCATTTGATATTTGGGCAGACAACAGGGAAAAATTGAAGCAAAAAACACCAATTAAAAAAGCGGACTGAATCACGATGTTCAGGCCTGTTCTATGTTTCGTGAGAAAACTCATCTCAATCTTGAAATAAAAAATAGCATTAATTTGATGCCTTGAATAGAGTTAAAAACCGAGTTTTTAAAAACTTGGCATAAAACACTCAATCCAAAAGATACAATGATAAACGTAAAACGCCGGGGCTTTCTTGGCCTAGGTTTCGCAGGATTAATAGGAATGCCTGTTATAGAAGGACTTGCTGTAGATGCTCCATACAATCGACAAAGCACCGGACTTTTAATGCCTGCATTGGCCGCCTACTCGTTTCGAGATTATTTTAAATCGATGAAAGGTAAACTAAACCCGAAAGTTTCACCCACCGAAGGTCTCGATATGATAGGATTTATTCATCTGTGTGCCAAATATCAGGTAGCAGCCGAGTTAACGAGTTACTTTTTCGAGCCGGAGGTGGAAGGTGCCGAGTTGACCGAATGCCGCCGGGAGGCGCACCTGAACGGTGTGGGGATCGCCGGGACTGCGGTGGGCAATCGATTTACCCTTGATCCGGCTTCTGCTGAAGCTGGGGAGCAAATGACTTATGTAAAACGCTGGATCGACCGGGCGGTGATCATGGGCGCGGGTCATGTTCGGGTTTTTGCCGGCAGTATCCCAAAAGGAATGGAGGAAGCAACTGCCGAGAAAAATGCCATCGAAGCCCTGAAGATCTCCGGCGAATACGCCGCTGCCAAAGGCATCTTTCTCGGTATCGAAAATCATGACAGTATTATCTCTGCGGAGCGATTACTCCACATTGTTACCTCTGTGAAAAACCCTTGGGTAGGCATCAATTTGGATTCAGGAAACTTCAAAACCGAAGATCCTTATAAGGATTTTGCGGATTGTGTTCCCTATGCTGTAAATATTCAATTAAAGGAAGAATTAAAGATAGGTGACAAAACTGTGCTTGCGGACCTGCCGAGCCTGTTTGAATCCATCAAAAAGGGCGGATATAAGGGATATGTGGTTCTTGAATACGAAGGAACCGAAAATCCATACGAAAAGGTGCCGACCCTGCTTGCAGAAGTCAAGCGACTGGCGGCCTGATATGTTTGTTCAAAAAGCTAAATTCAATCGGAACCGGGACAGCATTGGGAAGAGACAGAAGTGTCTGCTTCACATGCTGTACCTCAGATTGTACCCTGTTATATCGCTGATTGTACCCTGTTGGGTCGACTGTAACTACATCTAATTCGCTGAAAACATCGGCGGCTTTACGGTGCGGTCTTTGGTCAGGTAACCAACCGCTACGAGTTGATGTAGCTTTTCGAAAACTCGCAGTCGGAAATCATCGGATTGGGATGAACCTTTGAAGCCATTTCGCTTCAAAACATTCCCCCCTTCCACGACACATTCGTCCAAGTTTCGTGGTCCGCTTTGGAGATACTCCAAAAGACCATCTTTCAAGTAGTCAGGCTTTTTGATATTCAGAAATTTAATGTAACACAGGTTTTAGGAATAGCCACTACTACTTCAAAATAGCACAAGTCCCGACTTGATTGGCTCACTTTACTGGCTTTATCACTACGATTACTTGTTTATCTTCCTTAAGGAATTCTTTGGCCAGGGCATTGACTTCAGCCACTGTGATTGACTTGTAATCATCAACAAAGTGCCGGGACCAGTCGAGCCTATCGGGGTATTCTTGAGAGTCCTCCAGCACGCTGCCGAGCCAGTAGCGATTGGTGCGGCGCATCTCTTCGATTGACACCACATTCGGTTTTTTGGCCCGTTCCAGCTCATCTTCGGTGATTTTGTCTCCAGTCGCCAGTTCTTTGGCAATTTCAGCAACCACACCGGCCACCTTGTCACTTTGAGCTGGGTCGATGGTCACTTGGGCAAAAAGATAACCGAAGTCTTTCCAGGTATCACTCGGGATATTGTGTGCAAATGGGCTGTAAGAATCGCCCAACTCTTCGCGCACTTTTTCCCGGAGACGATCATCCAATACCGCACCCAACATCCCGATGCGGCGGGTCTTCTTGATGTCAAAAATGTCGATTGTCGGCCAGTAAACGAGCACCACTGCTTTGGGAATTTCTGATTGGAAAGTAAATTCCTTCGTTTGAGCGGCAGGAAATTTAACCAATCGTTCCTCCGCATAGGGAGGTTTCTGAGCTGCCCGAGGGGGGAGACTGCCAAAGGTGGCAGCCAGTTTTTCGATGGTGGCAGCTTTGTCAAAATCCCCAACCACGCTGATTTCGAGATAACCGTCTTTTAACTGCGGGGCAATCCATGCCTTTGCTTCATCAGTGGTCCGGCTTTCGAGCACGGCACGGTCCGGATAACCAAAACGAGGGTCATCACCATGAAGGAAAGTGGTGCCTTTGCCGGCGGAAATTCCATCGGGCGTGCGCTCAAGCTGCTGGTACATGTGATCGAGCCCCCGCTGAAACTCAGTCACAGCCTCCTTGCGATATCCGGGGTTGGTGATATATGCACGCATCAGGAGCAACTGATCGAGAAGATCCTTTGAGTTGGTTTTACCGCTGAAGGAAAAGGCATCATCATCAATCGACAGGCCGCCGCCGACGGATTTACCAGCGAAGATCCCCTTCAAATCGTCGTCACTGTGGGCCTCAAGTCCCCCACTGGTAAAGGTGGAAGACAGGAAGAAATCCAGACCGGGCTTGTCTTTGGGCGCGGTGATGGTTCCGCCTCCGATCCGGGCGCGGACATGGATGGTTTCATCCTCAAAATCCGTGACTTTCAGGTTGACCCGAACATTGTTTTCGAAGCGAAGCTGGGTCACCCCGAGGTCTTCGATCTCCTTTTGTTCGGCTATTTTTCCGGCTACCGGTAGCGTGCTGTAGGCGAAAGCCGTGGTTTCTTTGGTCTGCGGGGCAGTCACCGCAACCGCTGTGCTCTCTTTGTACACCGCTGCGAGTTTGGTTCCGGCATCTTCTACATTGGCGTTTCCAGACAACAACAGCAGGGTTTCGCCGCCTGCGCTCCAGATCGATTTGATCGAGCCGAGGCACTCCTCTGCCGTTACTTTTTCGAGTTCCCAGGTGGCCCATTCCAGCATGGTTTTAGGGTGGGTGAAGACCTTTCTTTCGCCAATGTTGCTGCTGATCCGGTCAGCTAGGGCACTTGAAATGCGGGTGTCGGCCTGATCCGCAGCGATTTTATAAGCATTTAAGAGGTTGGCTTTGGCTTCTGCCAACTCCGGAATGGTGAAGCCGAATTGCAGGGCTTTGCGCAATTCTTGTTCGATTAATTTCAAAGCGGCTTCCCAGTTTTCCGGCTTGCAGTCAGCTTCGATGGAGGATGACGTTGCAAATCCCAGATCGTAGAAGTCTCCGGCATGCATCCGGGCCGCGCTGATCGGAGAGGAATCTTCCTTGGCGATTCTCTCAAGACGTCGGTTGACGATTTGGGTGGCGATGGACTGGCGCAATTCCTCGGCTCGGCGGGCTTTGGTGTCCGGCAGTTGGGAAGGAGCGGTAAAAGTCTCGATCGAAACTGAAGTCTCCCCGCTTTCCTGTTCGTAGTGATAATGGGTGGCAAGACCGCGATTGGAAATTTTTCCCAGGTCTGGCAGTGGGGTTTTAGGGCGGCTTTTCAGATTGCCAAAGTGTTTTGCGATTTGCACGTTCATCGCTTCAACCGTGGTATCACCGACGGCGATCAGTACCATCCGGTTCGGAGTGTACCAATCGTTGTAAAACTCCACAAACCTTTCGCGGGGAGCACCATTGATCACTTCATCAATCCCGATTGGCATCCGGGAACTGATTTTATGATCGGGAAAGGCAAATTTGATTTGCTCGACAAAAGTTCTCCAACCTACGGAATCGCGACTCCGCTTTTCGCTCATGATAATGCCACGCTCACGCTCGATTTCGGCAGCGGGTAACTTCATCCCATCAACATAGTCGCGAAGAAGGATGAAGGAGTCGTCGAGCGTTTTCTCCTCGGTGTTGGGGAGTTCCAGCTTGTAAACCGTCTCGGCGAAAGAGGTGTGGGCATTGGTGTGGTTGCCGAATCCCATTCCTAGTCGCTGGAAGTATTTGACCATCATCCCGGCTTCGTAATTGGTGGTGCCGTTAAAAGCCATGTGTTCGAGAAAGTGAGCAAGTCCCTGTTGATCGTCTTTTTCCATCAACGAACCAGCATCCACATGAAGACGGAGGCTGAGACGGCCGGGTGGCTCAGGATTTGGCAAAATTGCATAACGCATTCCGCTATTGAGAAGGCCCCAGGTCACTTTCGGGTCGGTCGGGATGTCAGATTTCTCGGAGGCGAGAGGCACGGGATCTCCAGCCAACATTTCGGGGGCTTTTTGAGGAGCTTCTGGATCAGTCAGAACTACATTTTGAGAAACTTCTGTCTGTTTTTCGCAGGCCGTAAAAAAGCTCGTAAAGATAAAGAGCAGGAGGAAAGGTCTAGCTAATGTAAATCTGATCATGTTGTGTCTGGCGTGTGTTAAGCGACACCTTGGGATGGATTTGCGTAAAATCACGGAGAATTAGTGAAAAATTTTGCAGAGGCTCATCAATCTAAAACGGGCCGTATGCCGCACTTTCACTACTGCTATTCACTCTACCGTTTTCTCGATTGAGGCGATCAAAGCTGGCTCAGCGGCAGAGATTCGTGACTGAGCAAGTCAATGACTCGCGGCCTGGAGGCAGTGGCATCGGGAAAAACTCATGGCAGCCAGAGGATTCCGGTAGGAATTCGCCTTTTCAAATTATCTTTGCCAATGTTTTGGGCAACTCAACATTTTGCCGCAAGGATTCCGTGTCTGATCAGTAGCGTTTTTGCTTTCTTTTTTTACTGGTCGGCTGCATTTTTCGAGAATGATTCGTCCTGCCATTTTTCTCCTCGCCTTCTGCCCTGTTTTCGCCCTGTCGGGGGCTCCCAATGTTCTTTTCGTCTGTGTGGATGATTTAAAACCGTTACTGGGGTGTTATGGAGATCCACTCGCTCAAACGCCCCATATCGACCGCCTCGCTGCCCGAGGTATTGTTTTTGAGCGGGCGTTTTGCAACCAGGCGGTTTGTTCCCCCTCGCGCAACACTCTCATGACTGGGTTGCGGCCCCAGACGCTGGGGATTTACGACCTGGCAACTTTTTTTCGCAAAGCGGTGCCAGATGCGGTGACACTGAGCCAGCACTTCAAAAACCATGGCTTCCATGCTGAAGGGCTCGGTAAAATTTTCCATGTTGGTCATGGAAATGGAAATGATGAAGCCTCCTGGAGTGTGCCGCATTTCTCCCCCAAAGTAGCCAGTTACGCGTTGCAGGAGAACAATATTCCGCCGCTGACGCCGGCACAGCAGATTCTCAAAAAAACGGCATCGTGGAAGTTGCCACGCGGAGCGCCCACCGAGAGCGCCGATGTGCAGGACAACCGCTATGGAGACGGGTTGATCGCCGAGGAGGCGGTGAAACGTCTGGAAGCGGCCAGTGCACGACCGCACCCACCTTTCTTCCTGGCAGTAGGTTTTCTAAAACCACACCTGCCCTTTATCGCTCCCCAAAAATACTGGGATCTTTACGACCCTTCATCATTTAATTTGCCCTCTCTGCAAAAAGCCCCGGAAGGCGCACCCGAGTTCGCAGCGAGTTCATGGGGCGAGTTGCGCCAATACAAAGGCATGCCAGAAAAGGGCCCGTTGACCGAAGCGCAGGCGCGTCACCTCATCCATGGCTATTATGCCGCCACCAGCTATATGGACGCGCAGTTTGGCCGGGTGCTTGACGCTCTCGATGCCAGTAGTTTCGCCCAGAACACGATTATCGTGCTCTGGGGCGACCACGGCTGGCATCTCGGGGACCACGGGCAGTGGTGCAAACACACCAATTACGAGCAGGCCGCGCGCATCCCTCTCATCGTCTCTGCGCCCGGCATCACCGGGGGCCAGCGCGTGCAATCGCTGGTGGAGACTTGCGACATCTATCCCACACTCAGCGAACTTGCTGCGCTGCCCGCTCCACCGCAGGGGGAAGGCATCAGTTTTGCCAGCTTGCTCAAGAATCCCGCTGAAAGCACTCGCGACCATGTGATTCACGTTTATCCACGTGGTGATCTGTTGGGCCGCGCCATCCGCACTCAGCGGCACCGCCTGGTGGAGTGGAAAAAAATCGGTGCTCCGGCCAGCACCGCAGTGTTTGAGCTTTATGATTACGAGACGGATGCCGCCGAGACCAGGAATCTCGCCGCTGAGCAACCGGAGGTTGTTGCTGAACTGGTCAAAATCCTCGCCAAACATCCCGAGGCCAGTCCGCAGATCAGCAGCAAAGCCGCGCCAAAGGCTGCTGCGCCAGCCCGTGATCGTGGCCAGATGTTCAATCAGCGGGACAAAGACAAAAACGGTCTTCTCACCAAAGAAGAATTTCTCCTGAACCAGCCTGATCCTGAAGCCGCACCGCTTCGTTTCCCAAAATTTGATATCGATGGCAACGGCACCTTGAGCCGTGAGGAGTTCATCAGGGGTGGAAAAAATTGAGAACATGTCTGTTATGGATCTGCCAGATGCCATTGCCCAATGCCTGAGCCAGCCTGGAGCCGATGAGAGCACGCCCTTTGGTCCCGAGGCGCTTGTTTACAAAGTCGGAGGCAAAATGTTCGCCATCACCGTGCCGGATGACTACCCACCTCGCATCAATCTCAAGTGTGATCCAGAGCGCGCCGTTGCCCTGCGCGAGGAGCACCCTGCCATCACGCCCGGCTGGCACATGAACAAGAAGCATTGGAACACCGTGGTGCTGGACGGCTCTTTGCCACCCGGTCTGGTACAGGAGTTGATCGGACATTCTTATCAACTCGTCTTCAATGCGCTGCCAAAAAAGACACGTTAGGCGCTGGCGAGTTAAAGTTGTCCTTACGGGGGTCGTTGGATTCCTTCCAGTTGCCCCATTCTGCGGGTTTCGGTGACCAATTGATTTTTGAATTTCCCAGGGCTTCCTCAACCAACACCCCCAGCGATTCACCAAATATGGCTTTGAAAGCTGCCTCGCCTGCATCAGCTTTATTTGCGGTCGTTACAAATTTGGTGAAATCGTCCGGACTATTACATAGTTCGCTTCGTATCAAGTGGACCAGGGCTTTGGAGAAATAATATGACAATTCCTGAGATTCTTCGATATAAAATGATTCCCCAGTCCAGAGCTTTTGAATGGTAGCAGCGGACCAATACTCCCGATTTCGTTTGGTTAATGCCCGCACCTCCAATGTCTCTACATACTGGCCACCGGCAACAGCTTCCTCCACAATTTGAGTGATTCCCTCGTCGAGCCACATGGGAAGGTTGAGATGAGTCAGTAAACAATGTGATAATTCATGAGCAATCGTGCGCTCATAGGTAGCTTTATCATGTCCAAATGGATGTTGGAGACATATATGATGATTGGCTGGACTTCCGTAAAATGTTCCGCCGGAAGCTGCTGTTTCAGTCGCATCCTCAGGAAGGTATGCGTATTGATACGAGTAATAATAGGGTTCCGTTGAGTCAAAAGCGATGATGGCAACTGGATATTCGAGATCGTCTAAAACAATCTTGGAGAGTAGGTTTTTGGTGGTGATTCTTGTTTTTTGACAGAATTCCGCAAGCCCATTTTCATACCCAGCCGGTGCCAGAACCACGAAGTGTTTGGTTCGCACCATGCGGTAGTTGCTTTCAAGCTGTAGTGATAATTGATAGACCCATTCCAGCACCACCTCGGTCAAAAATCGACTCCGTTCCCCAGCCGAAACTATGTTGGCGGCACTTTTTTGAACCTTGGGAAAGTCGAGATGAAATAATCCCTCGGTCTCAAACACCCATGCCAAATCGAATTTTTCTGGTGGAAAAAATGGGCCTTCAATGGGCTCGATTGTGATCCGGTCGGGAAAAAAGACTTTGGCCAGGGTTTTAATCATCTTTCCGAAAACTCGATATCAAACAGGGTACAATCCCCGATTCAACAGGGTACAGTCGCCCATATAAGAGGGTACAATTTACGGTAGTTGTGGCTCTTTCCAGTCGGGGATGCCGCCTTTTTTCATCTGTTCCTCAAACCACACGTGGTAGGGGCGGGTCGGAGACATCGGGGCGGTTTCGTTGACCATGAGAGGCCGGGTTTCTTTCCAGAAGGCTTTGTAGGCAGCGAGCATTTCCCGCACTTTTTCAGGATGTTGGGCTTTGACATCGGTGGTTTGGGCGGGATCAGCCGCCATGTCGAAAAGATGGACCGCCGGCTCCGTCACCGCAGAAGGTGCCGGGGCGGGTTCGGCTTTCTTGCCTTTTCCCTTTCCTTTGCCCCCGCCACCACCGGCAGCGACGAGTCGGAACTGCTGACTGCGCACCGCGAAGTTTTGGTATTGAAAGTCATCGGGATTGGCCCCAGTGGGCCAGCGGGCCACGTGGGTGTAGAGGTAGCGGTCCGGCTGCGGCGCGGCGGGATCGAGCAGCAGGGGAATCAAGCTGCGGCCCTCCACCTGTTTTTCCGGGATTTTTGCACCGGCCAGTCCGGCCAGGGTTGGCAGCACGTCGATGTGGGCACTGACGGTGTTGCACTGGCGGTTCGGAGCGATCCGGCCATCCCAGCGGACAAAAAAGGGCACGCGGACGCCACCTTCGTCGGGGCCCCCCTTGAGGCCTTTCTGATTGGCATTGTAGAAGGGAAAACCCGGGGCGAGATCCTCACCCGGCTTGCCGGAGCCGCCGCCGGTCATGCCATTGTCCGAGGTGAAGATGATGACGGTGTTTTTCATGAGGTCCCAGGCCTGGAGTTTTTCGAGCATTTTCCCGACATTTGCGTCGATATTTTCGATCATTCCGTAGAAACCGGCGGTTTCCTTGCTGAAACCGAGGTCGGTGAAGCGTTTTTCACTGTCTGGTGGAGCAATGAAAGGCCCGTGTGGGGCGTTGGTGGTGATGTAGGCGAAAAAGGGCTTTTCGGCTTTTCTCTGATCATTGATCCAACCCATGGCGGCCTTGAAAAAGAGGTCGGTGCAGTAACCGTGGGTTTTTACAAAAGATCCGTTGTGCCGGATCACCGGATCAAAATACTTGTTACCGGGAGCATCAGCACAGGAACAATTGTAGGCTTGGCCGATCCCGCCCGCGCCGTGGATGAAACTCTCGTCGAAGCCCCGATTTTCAGGCTGATAGGGGGCCTCGTCGCCAAGGTGCCATTTTCCAAAAATGCCGGTAGTGTAGCCTGCTTCTTTGAGGATGGAAGGCAGCGTGACGCTTTCCAGGCTCATCCGCTCGCGCTCAAGGATGGTATGGGTGATGCCATTTTTCATGGGATGCCGACCGGACATGAGTGCTGATCGGGTCGGCGAGCAGGTTGGACTGACCAGAAATCGGTCGAAGCGGGTCGAGGTATCGTAGAGCAGGTCCAGGTTTGGGGTTTTGATCCAGGGGTGGCCGTGTTTGCCCACCGGGCCATAGCCCTGGTCATCGGTCATGATGTAAAGAATGTTTGGTTTCGATCCGGTTAAGGAATCCTCCGCCTTTAGGAATCCTCCAAAAGTGACCGCCAAAATAATTGCAAACAATAAACGCATTGGGTATGGTTGCGTGTTTCCAACAAAGATCAATGGCGCAAAGAAAAACCTGATTTACGCCTCCACATCGCTTTCTCTTACCACCTGTGGTGTGGTCTCACCGGGGAGCAGCGGGAGTTCATAGAAATCACCGGTTGGAGCTTGATAAGGTTCGCCACTGGTGGTACCAGCCACCTGTTGGGCGGTTGCCCAACGACCTTTATTCTTGCGGCGGATGTGATGGTCCCACTCGTGAAAAGCAATACATTGACTGAAAGTCATCAGTTTGACGTGCTCCGGTTTGATATGCGGATGATTCGGGCTGTCGTTCAAATGATTGCGTAGTGCCTTTTCATCCGGGTAACCGGTCCAACTCCAGCGACTCATCGCGCCCCAAACTTGAATGCAGGTGCCGCAGAACGAAGCCACCAGAAGCAGGAACCCGGTGCGGAGTTTGGCTAAACTATTGCGTCGTGTCATCATGATCAAATTTCATCATGTTTTCATCAACCTAATCACGGGAGCCTGGGGTGATTTTTAGTTTTATTTCCTGCTCACCTCGCTTGACGATGATTTCAGCTTCTTTGCCGACTTTGAGACCTTCAAGGGCATCGGTGTAATCATAGATGTTGAGAATACTCAGGCCGTTTAGACCGACAATGACGTCTCCACCTTTGATGCCAGCGAGGTCGGCGGGCCCCTTATCCGCCACGCCGCTGAGTTTGACTCCTTTGATGTCGGTCTGGCTATAGTCGGGAATCGTTCCTAGCTTGACCCGGAAGCCACGGGCACCCTGGTTTTTCGGGGGATCGACTTTTTTGAACATGGGCGCGTTGTTGCTGGTGGCCAGTCCCCGAGCGATCAAGGCAAACAAGTGGGAGATATCTTTGGCTCCCTCGTAATTGATTTTGTCCGCCGTGTCGCGGGGGGTGTGATAGTCAAGGTGGGTGCCGGTAAAGGCGTTGAGGATGGGAACATTCCGCATGTAGAAATTGATCGCATCGGTGGGAAGATAAACGTCGTCCTGCACATTGATGGCAAGACCAACCGGGGCATTGCGCTGTTCGATGGCCCCCCGCCAGTAGTCCGATGAACCGGCCCCCTGTAACACCACCGAGCCGTTGAGGCGACCGATCATGTCCATATTCAGGTAGGAGGAGATCAACAATCCCAGCGGAGCATTGGCATCGCCCAGATTGTCCTTGGCGACTTTTCGCATGAAGTGAGAGGACCCAAGCAGGCCGATTTCCTCTCCCGACCAGGCCGCGAAAATGATATCGCGGGTCAATTTTAATTTCCCCTGTTTGTGTTGATCAGCTAGGTATTCCGCGATCTCGAAAAGCCCGCTGGTTCCAGAGGCATTGTCATCCGCCCCGAAGTGGATTTGATCTCGCTCTCCTTTTTTGGCCAGTGAACCGGGACCGGCGCTGGCACCGAGGTGATCGATGTGGGCACCTATCAAAAGAGCAGGATTCGGGTGATAACCCTGCTGTTTGGCATCCAACACCGCAATGACATTGCGACCAATCCGGTTTTCCTGATCGATATCGAGCGCTCCACGCAGCGAGGCATTGGGAATGTCAAAACCCTGGATCATTTCGCCTTTGTCGAGTGTTTTTTGGATTTCTTTAAAATCTTTACCAGCCGATTTTAACAATTTGGTGGCCAGCTCGGTGGAAATGGTGATGGCGGGAATTCCAGAGTTGGCCAGCGAAGCATCAAACTCCATCGGGATGAGTTCACTTTCCACCTGGGTGGCCGGTCCGGTCACGTAAATGATCCCGGCAGCAAACTTCTTGCGGGCGAGGGTGGCTTTGTGCCTGGTCCCGGCAAAGCGGCGCATTTTTTGGCGCATTTCCTCCGGGACATCTTCGGGAAAATAGCGCATCACCATGACCCACTTGCCTTTTACATCGAGATGGAAGTAGCTGGAGTATTCATCCTCCGGCAGCTCGATCCCGTAACCGGCAAAGGTGATGTTGCCCTCAGCGAACTCTCCGTTTCGGGAAAAGGAGATGGGCCGCCATTCTTTATCCACTGCGGGGTTCAGGGTTGTTCCGTCGATGGTGATTTTCAGATCATTTTCCTCACCAACCGCGACTCCGGCGGTGAATTCAAATTCCTGAAAGTAGCTGTCTTTGTCCCCGCCGGGGGCGAGGCCAAGGCTCTTGAAGTAATCAGCCGCATAAGCGGTGGCGAGTTTTTCGCCGGGGGTTCCGGTAAGGCGGCCTTCCAACGCGGGTGAAGCCAGATACTCGAGGTGTTTTCGCAAGTCCGCAGCGGTGATGGCGGCTTCTGTAGTTGGGAGCGGTGTGACCGGACTCGGAGTGGCGGTTGGCGCGGGCGCTGATTTGGTTTCCCCAGTCAGGCCGAGGGCTTCGCGGGCGGCGGCATGGTCCCAGTTTGCCAGATAGATTTGGGATTGTTTGGCATTTCGATTACTGGTCCAGGAGAGTTTGTTGCCATCCGGCGAAAAGGTTGGCAGGCCGTCAAATCCATCGGTATTAGTCACCCGCACTGGATCACCCACACCATCCGCCCGGACCAGGTAGAGTTCAAAGTTCTCAAACCCGTTTTTGTTGTTGGCAAACACGAGATATTCACCACTGGGATGAAAAAACGGAGCCCAGGACATCACTCCCATGCGGGTGATTTGCTTTTGATCGGACCCATCGAGATTCATTGTATAGATCTCGGCGATCATCCCTTTGCGGTCGAAGCGTCGCCAGCAGATTTTCTTTCCATCCGCACTGAAAAAAGGCCCGCCATCGTAGCCGTCGGCCGAGGTAAGTCGTTTGGCATTTCCACCATCCGCATCGGCGATGTAGATCTCCATGGGAAATTTCTTATCCAGTTTGAAGAAATTTAGATCATCCTGGCTCATCGATCCGTCGTAGGCCTGACGGTTGGAGGCGAAAACGAGGTGTTTGCCATCCGGTGAATAGGCTCCCTCGGCATCGTAGCCCAGGCAATTGGTGAGATTTTTGTATTGTTTGGTGGCGAGGTCGTATTCGAAAATCTCAAATTCCCCATCATAATCCCATTCGTAGCGGCGCTCCTTGCCGGAATTTCGGAAATCGATTTCGGCCTTCTGTTTGGTTTTTGCCTCCTGATCGGCATGGGTCGAGGCAAACATAACTTTTTTGCCATCCGGATGAATCCATGCACAGGTGGTTTTCCCGTGGCCCGGGGAGATTTTTTCGATGTCACCGGTTTCCAAATCCATGAGGTAAATCTGGTAAAACGGGTTTTCTGGTTCCCGTTCGCTTTGGAAGATCATCTTCGAACCGTCCGCCGAAAAATAGCCTTCCCCGGCCCTTTTTCCTTCAAAGGTCAGTTGGCGCATCCCGCTGACAAAACGGTCTTCCTCGCTGCGGGCGGAGCCCAGAGCCAGAATGGTAAATAAAGTGAAGTGCGATAATGTTTTCCCAGTCATTGCAAAGCGGTATAGTCGTTCGTTGAAACGTTCGGTCAAGGACCATACGAGGCGTGACAACGGAGAGGTTGAAGATAAACCGTAGAACGGGTTTTCGAACCCGTTGGCGAGACCTGTGATGCGGCCGAAGCGTGACAACGGACGGTCCTAGCAATCGAGGCTTCGGCCTTCGCAATCGAGGCTTCGGTACTCGCAATCGAGGCTTCGGCCTTCGCAATCGATGCTTCGGCCTTCGCAATCGAGGCTTCGGCCTTCGCAATCGAGCCTTCGGTCTTCGTAATCGAGCCTTCGGTCGTCGCAATCGAGCCTTCGGCCTTCGCAATCGAGCCTTCGGCCTTCGAAATCGAGCCTTCGGCCTTCGCAATCGCGTCTCAGGCCTTCGCAATCGCATTTTGGAAAAATACGCTAATAACGTTCTAATTCAACAGGGTACGTTATGTAGTTAAACAGGGTACGATGGCTGATTGAACAGAGTACAATCAGTGGTAAACAGGAAGCTTTGGCTTCTTTTTCTGCGTTCACTGAAGATTCATCAAATCTGCAACCCATTAATAGTGAGAGAAATTTACCCCCGATTTTTTAGTTTTTGATCGCAAATCACGGCAGAATTATTCGGCAGATCAATTTTTCGCCAAATTAGCTCGTAAAACTGATGGGCTCGATCCATATTTTTTTGCATCCCAAAATTCGCGATGATCTGACCACCGGATGACGACATGAATTTGATTTTTGACCTTGCCCGCGATCCGATGGGAAACTTCCTCGACCACTACGTCATCGAAGCGGCACTCACTTTCGTGATCCTCGCGTTAAGCGTAACCATCGGGCTGCTCATCGGATGGTTGATGTGGCGTAAGCGAGCAATTCCAGGCACAACTAAAGTGCCCCTTAAATTGGGGAAGGCTTGGCTTGCCTCCATTTTCTTTTCTCTGATCGGCACGACGATAATCTCGTTCTTCTTTGTTTTAAGACACGAGCAAACAGTCGAAAAAGTGCTTGGTGACCGAATGTCGGGGATTGAAAACATCACAATTGAATACGAGAACTTCACAGCGATGGTCACGGGACAGGCAACAAAGCGTGCTTTGTCCGAAATCCAGAAGCAAGTTGAGGGTAAACGGGATGGCAACGGGCGGGTAAAATACGATGTCGAGATTCTCAAATCCCAGTCGTCGACATTTACTATTTTTCGGGACGGAGAGCAAATCACCTTGCAGGGTCAGGTCGATAGCGAAGAGACGAAGAAGCATTTCGGAGACACAGCAGCGATCATTGGGCTGACCATCAAAAATCAACTCGCCGTCTCAGATGAAGTCGCACGGTTTCCTTCTTTCGTTTCTGCAATTGCCGCCATTCCGCACCTGTTTAATTCAACTTCAAATACCCGCCTCGAAGCTAATCCGAAAAAGGTCGTGGTTTCCGGCCTCGTTTCGACTCCCGAATTGAAGAAAACGATTATGGGATTATTTGGCACCGATAAGTGGGGCGGAGCTACCATCGTTGATCAACTTAAAGTCCCACCCCCACCGCCATCCCAGCCGATTCCGCCTTCTCTTTCCTGGAAACAGGAAGGATCAAATCAGGTAATTCTCGCGGGATCACTTCCCAGTCAGGCAGTTCGTGATTCGCTCATTAAGACAGCGAAGGAACTGGCTGGGACTGTCGAAAGTGAGCAGTTGAAAGTGGGAGCCAATGTCATGGATGCTGCGTGGCTGGCGGCCTTTCCAAAATTTGCTACCGGGATCTTCCCGAAAATCAGCAACCCGGAACTTCGCCTTGGCCCCAATGATTCAGTTTTCACCGGGACGGTTGTGAACAACCAGATCAGGCAGGAAGTGATCGATGCTCTCCTGGAGCTCAATCCTCCAGGTATGAATGTTGATTTTACCATCGAACCTTTGCCCAGGACGAAAATCCCGTACATCGAAGTCACCGGACCGCCGGAATACCCAGACGTGAAGGGGTTGATTCCGACGAAGGAATCTGGTGATTTGATCGTGAATGCGATCAGGAAGATCAAGAACGATTTAAAGATCGCGGATGATGTTAAGGTGGAGGATTGGCTGACTCCACTCCCGAAATTTATTGAGACTTTTTACGCAGGGGAGGTCAAAAACCCCCAGTTTTCGCTGCGCGACAAAGTGCTGACCCTTGATGGAGAAGTTAAGAGCGAAGCAGTCAGGGATGGAATAATCCTAGCGGCAAGTCCCTTAACCCAGCTTGGGGTCAAGGTAAATTACAGGCTAAAAATTGAAATTGCGTCCCCACCTGTAGAAAGATACCAGCTATTTTTTGAAACCGGTGAGTTTCATATCCGGGACTCGGAAATGCCGAAAGCGGAGCAAATCAAGGCCCGGGCGGAAGTAACGCGGGGGAAGATTGTTATCCATGGTTATGCCGACGAGCGTGGGAACTCTGATGCTAATAAACGTCTCAGTGAACAGCGTGCTACAGAAGTTCGAGGAGACTTGATCAAAAACGGAATCGATGAGAAGCGGATTGCCATTGAAGGTCGTGGAGAAGTTTCGGGAGATCCCTATCAAGACTTCCGGCGAACCGACGTTCAAATTTTCCAGGATTCGGAGTGATTACGGGCTTGTTCGAGGTGTTTCTTAATTCGTTGCAGAACATTGATTTTTAGGTTCTTTAAAAGAATTGAAGGGAGCTTTTTTGTGGATTTGTGTTGGTTTTGCAGTGGGAAATGCTAAAATCTGCTCGAAACACGGGGGGGCGCGAAACATGCTGGCGGCTCCTAACAACACGACAGAAAAGGACCGCGATGATTGACAATTCCATTGTTGATGAATTCATTGAGAAAAAAATTCCGGGAGAACCGTTTCAAGCTTTGGATGAACTAGCACATGGGGAAAGTTTCCTCGATAAATTGGGAAACGTCTGGTTCGACGAAGGCTCTCTTAGGCGTTTTATCTCTTCCGCCCCATTTTTGCGTTTAACCTGTTTTCGTTGTGATTTGGATCCCCGAGTTATCAGTCTTCCATTGGATTCTGGGCAAGAAATGAAAAACTATTTCCGTGACGACTTGGTTGCCGATTTGATCAAAACCGCAAATGAAAGAGCTACGGAATCAGCGGAAAAATATCAAAGAATTAGGGTTTCCGAAAAGTACGCAGAGCCCAAAAAAAGGCAAACTGACGCTCGGTCGGAATTGGATATGATTAGAAATCCAGTTGATGGTGAATTCCAAATGCGTGGACGGGCCTGGAGGAGATTCGTTCGGTTGGTCCCAAGCACTACTGATCCCTACACCAAGGATAACTCGGGCGGGTTGGCTATATTGAACTTTGGGACGAATTTAAAGAAGCATGGTTTAACTGCGAGCCAGTATCGGATATTGTCGATGATTAAACAGGGCGGGCCGATAGAAAAAAACAAGAAAGACTTACCGGAGTTTTTGAAAAAAAAAAATGAATATATCGTCGGCGGGATTCCAAAATATTGTAGCCACCCTTGCCTTGGCCCGAAACGAGAGTTTTCCCACAGCGGGACCATTCGTATATCAAACGGATAAAATCGTGACGATTACGCCAAACGGACGAATTGTTTTAAGGGAAATTGAGAAGGCAACCGTAGATTGGATCAGAAAATCTATGCAGAACCCAAATGAGGTAGAACGAAGGAAGTTCTCGCTTGCGAATAAGTTTTTGAGCAGTTTGCTGTCTTACAATTGACACTCCAAGCATAAGTGAAGACAATTCTTGAACATCGGATCTTCTACGATGGGAATCTGCTTTTAAACGAGTTTCTGCACGATTGGATACTCGTGGCTATTCTGGGATTGGTATCCGGTTTGGCAATTGCATTTCAGCTTTGGTACCATGCTGATGTAAAGAAGCTGCGGCTTTTTACTATTGACGCGAAGGCCGACAAGGTGGTTTTCATCATGGATGTCTCCAATTCGATGAAGAACAAGAAGAAACTGGAGACGTGTAAAAAAAGTTTAATAGAATCTCTGAAAGTCCTAAAAACAAAAGCTTTCTACCAAGTAATATTCTTCAATAACAGAGCTTGGTTTGCTGATCAGGGAGAGCAAATTTGGCGAAAGGCATCTCAGGAAAACATAGAAAAAACGGTTGAGTCCATCAACTTGGTGGAAACAGACTCAAACGACGACTGGGATCGACCGATTACGATGGCAATGGAATTAGACCCACCTCCAAAGATAATTGAATTCTTAACTGATGGTATAAAGCCAGAAGGTAAACTACTTGCCGATGGAATCATTGCTCTAAGGAACAGAGTGAATAATGAGACTAAAATCAATACTATCGCTTTTATGGTCCCCCAGGCGGCACCGCCACTGTATAGAATTGCGAAGAAGACGGGAGGAACTCACACGCTTTTTCTTTCCGACGGCACAGTGCTTAATAAAGAGGCCGAACTACGAGTGTACCTCGAGAAAGAAGGCATTCAGCTTATTTTCTGAAGAATCCCTGCCTATCAACGCTTTTAGTTTAGCCTGCCGCTCCGAGCTTCAAAAACACGAACCAGATTGGTTTTTCGTGACATTTTTACAGCGCAACGGTCCAGACGATTTTGATGCCCTTTCCCCCACGGCAGGCTTCGCAAGATTGACTGGCCCCTTCTCCGCCGTCCGGCGTACTGAAACACATTAGAAAAAGTCGAAGACATTGAATGGCAAAGTAGATTTTCATGGGTTCATTCCCGTTGCGGGCTCCTTCTACTGATCTGTTACCCAAGCCGTGAAAATGGTTTCACAGAAAACTAAAAGAATTCCTCGCCAAGTTCGATCCGTAGTGGGGATTTTAGTCGGTGAACAGGCCGGAGGCATTTGCATCTGGGTTTTGCAGGTCTTTGAGAAAAGTTGGAGGAATCAGATCTTAATTAAATCTGAAGCCAAGCAAGTTTCCTGAAATTATTGAGTGATTTTTGGTGAGGACGTCGGAATTTCTCCAAGACAATTGAACCATGAAAGTGATACGCACGTCTACAAATGAAGAAATTGAAAACCATCTTTTGACTCTTGGAGGTGGAAATCAAGAAGACAATATGAAGCAGGTAAACGCTGCTCCGAATCACTTTCTTATTGAACTGGCTGAAAATGACTTTCGAAATTTAGTGTTTTTTGCGCTCAAAGGCTTGGTTCCTCCCCATGGCACTCGAACACTTGAGAAAGTCGCATTACTAGCCGCGTCGATGCCCTCTTCCGACCGTTTTATCAATTCCAATTGGGACTTGAACCTTGTGTTTGAGAAAACCGATATCTTCTTAAAAACTAACACCAAGGCATTTCAATCATTGGTTCTGAGAGATGTGAGAGATTCCGGATCTGAATTTGAATCTGCGCCGAACGGTTATTATCTTCAAGATGGCAGCCACAGGGCTTTGGGTTACTGTGTCGCAATGATTACTCACGGCGTTCCGTATCACCCCCAAAGCGCGTACCTTGCGACGAAAAAGAGTCTAAACGAACTCGCTCCCATATAGCACTGCTTAGGAATGGCTTTCAGGATCGAATCCATATTGTTTTTGAATCGCTTCCGACCGCGTCACCGCTGGTAACTGTACCGAACTTAACCTAGCCCTAGGCGGAACCACACTTCCCAGCCTTAGCCTTTCCGAGCCTAATCGAATAGATGATCATCACCGGCATTTGCGGGGGCGGCCCCTGCCTCCGGGGCATAGCGGTGGAAGACACCCTCTATACCGTGACTATTTTTGGAGGTGTTCCTGATACTCAATGCGGAAAATACGGGTTCACGCGATGGCGATACCTTCCGTGTTGTTGATTACCAAAGGTGTTGGTGCCATGATCGTTGATCCAATTCCTACAAAATGAAAATAGTCACCCGATTTGCCCCCAGTCCCTCAGGTCGATTGCACCTTGGCCACGCTTATTCAGCGTTGCGGGCGTGGGATTTTGCCTGCGCACAGGGAGGGGAATTTATCCTGCGGATCGAGGATATCGATTTTAAGCGGTGTCGCCGGGAATTCGAAGATCTCTTAAAAGAGGATCTGGCCTGGCTCGGGTTAAAATGGGCCGAACCAACCCGGAGGCAAAGCGATCACCTGGCTGATTTTAGGGCTGCGGCGAGCCGCCTCTCGGAGTTGGGGGTTCTCTACCCCTGTTTTTGCACCCGGAAAGAAATTCTCGCCGAGATCGTCCGGGCTGGCACCGCACCCCATGGCTCCGAGGGGCCGGTTTACCCTGGGATTTGTCGATATCTTTCGCGGCAGGATCGGGCGGCCCGGATCGCTGCTGGACAGGACTTTGCTTTGCGTCTGGATCTTGGCCGGGCGCTCGAAAAAACGGGTCCAGAGCTGAGGTGGATGGATCTGGAGAATGGCGAAATCACGATCCGGGAAGAGGATTGGGCTCAACTTGGCGATGTCGTCTTGGTGCGCAAAGACATCGAAACCAGCTACCACATCGCGGTGGTGGTGGATGATGCTCTGCAGGGAGTGTCCCACATTATCCGAGGGCGCGACCTGTTTGAGTCCACCCATATTCATATCCTTCTCCAGAAGCTGCTGGACCTGCCCCAGCCAACTTATCTGCACCATGAATTGATCAAAGATCAGTATGGCAAACGTCTCGCCAAACGTGATGAGTCCGAAACCCTCTCTGCACTGCGTGCCCGGGGCGTCACCGTAGCCGAGATACGATCCCGCCTGGGTCTTCCGCTCACTGGCTGAGATAAAGTGCCCCAGCCACCAAAACCAGGCCCGCCAGCCACGCGTCTTTGGCCCGGAAGCCATCTTTTTCACGCTTCACCAAATCCAGCAAGAATCCCGTGGGACAGCCATACCGGCAGTAACCCATAGGCACAAAGAGACTAAAAAGCAGGCCGACCACGGCGATGGTGACGGTGGCAATTCCCACACCCTGTATAGACCAGGCATCAAAGGGCTCCAGGCCCGCCAGATCGATGGGGAGGTTGAGAAAAACGATCAGCAAGACCATGACCAGAAACAAACCCGGCAGTGCGGAGAAACTCCATTTTTCATCTTTCCCGAGGTGAAGTTTTCGCCGGGCCGGGATGAGCTTCATTAACCACCTCTGCACGTGGCCGTGGGGGCAGATATGGGTGCAGTAGGTCGGTTTCCCGGTTGACCAGGGAATCAGAAAAGCGGTTGCGGCCAGAATCACCAGGCCCGGTAACTGATTCCAGGGAATTCCGTGACCGGCCCAGTTGACGATCAGACTTTGAGCCAGCAGATCGCCGCTGATCACCCCCAGATATACCACCATAAAAAGGTGAATCCACAGCTTGCGACGTTGCAACCAGGGCCATTTGGCAAAAGTCAGCAAACCACCTGCCAGAACGGCAAAAATCAGCACACCGTCCTGCCAGCGGAAACGCAGCTTCGCTTCCGCCGCACCACTCGACTCGCCCAGCGCGGCGCGAAGAGTGAGGCTCCCCACAATCGCTTCGCTGGTCCGGCTCGCCCCGGAGACGATGTGAAATTTGGAAGGGGCCAGCCCCTGCATGGCGGCGATGTCGCGGCGGCTTTTTCCATTCCATTGCTCCATAAAATGGTAGTCCTTTTTGACATCCTCAACATGACTCGGGGTGTCATAACTTTGGCGAATGATGATCCCTTTTAGCTTCTCAAGGGGATCAAATACCATTAAAACGTCGCTCGGCCCTGAATAACCCTTGATCTTCCGGCACTGTGGCATGGTGCGGGTGGCAAAACCGATCAAGTTCCCGTTTTCGTCAATCACCCGGAAGCCTCCATTTGATGCTGGATTGACCCGTAGGCGATGTGCTGCTGGCAGCCAGGTCTTTACCTCCGAAATCAGAATGGGGCGCTGACCATTTTCGCTGACCCGCAGAGTGTGTTGATGGACCAAAGCACCCACCAGAAGCACCGCTCCGAGTCGGAAAAACATGGCGAGGTAAGGATGGGAAAAGAGTTGCTTCACAGTGGTGCCAGAATATCATACCCGATGAGTTTCGACGATTCCACACCGATTTATTTCGACAGCCACATGCACACTCACTTGTGCAAACATGCCGAGGGTGAGCCCGACGAATATGTCAGGCAGGGGGTGGAGTGCGGTTTGGCCGGGGTGATTTTCACCTGTCATAGCCCGATGCCGGATCGCTTTTCGGAATATGTCAGGATGGCCCCCGAGCAGTTTGATGAGTATTGCGCCATGGTTCAAAATGCGGCGAAAAATGCTCCAGACGGCTTTGAAGTGCGCCTCGGTATGGAGAGCGATTTCTTCCCCGGCATGGAAAAGTGGCTCCGCGAACTTCACCAAAAAGCGGATTTCCACTACATTCTTGGTTCCGTTCACTGGCATACTTCCGAGTACCGGAAAAGTTTCTGGACCGGATGTGGCGATGCCTTTGTCGCCCAGTATTTTGAGCACCTCGCCGAATCAGCAGAAATCGGCCTTTTCGATGCGCTGGCCCACCCTGATTTGATCAAAAATTCAGATCCGTATCTTTGGGACTTTGAAAAGTTTCGCCCCCTTGTGGAAGTGGCACTTGACCGAATAGCTGCTACCGGGGTGGCCATGGAGTTGAATACTTCGGGACTCCAAAAATCCTACGAGGAGATGAATCCCGGCCCGGAAATGCTTGAAATGATGTGTGAACGGGGTATTCCCGTGGTGGTCGGCTCAGATTCCCATATGCCGAAGAGAGTGGGAGCTGATTTTGGAGAGGCGCTTTCAAATCTCGAAACCGCCGGCTACAAAGCGGTCAGTGTGTTCAAAGAGCGCCAGCGCTACGAAATCAAGATCACCGAGGCAAAAGAAAGCCTCATGGCTTCCTCTAGGTAGGTGGGGGGGGAGTGATGGAAAAACCGCCGGGCTTAGTTGATGACCAGGGCTCGAATTTCGCTAATTTCTTTGACGAGTTCCGTGATCCTGGCGACCTCTTGGCTGTAACCGTTTTCGTCGTTGAGGAGATAACATTCATCTCTGCGGATCTGGCAGGCAGCCATTTCATGGCGCATCTCCATCAGTTTTTCAATCATGCTCGGCTCAGCAGCGGTATCTCCTGGGAGTGCTGGCAATGCTTCCAACACTTGGGGCGTCCGGGAAGCAAAGCTGACCTCTTTGGTCTCTGCGACTTCGGGGAGTCGGCTGGCTTTTTTTTCCGAGGCGACAATTGGTTTGGAAGGTTCCGCCGCCGCTTTCTGGCTTCTGACTGCTGGCAGGTCTCTGAACAGGGTCACCAGAAGAGGGGTGGCATAATAGGAACCAATGATTGACGCCAGACACAGCAGGGAAATGGCCACGACTTGAAGCGGCATCTTAAACCAGGAAGGCGAAGCCTGTGGTGCAATCACATCCGGCAGTGTCAGAGGGAAGCGCTTGCGGGTCTTGGCGGGAGAATCAATCTGCTGTTCCAGCAAATCGTTTTCGATCATCCAATCGAGAAAGGCCCAGATGTCTGTCGCCACAAACTCACCGTCAAATTTTGATTTAACGCTTCGCACCACTTCAATGAACTGCTCGGAGCCATCCAGGCTAAGCATCAATCGATATTGCCAGTTGGAAATCACGGTGGGTTCCAATCGCAAAGGACTCGATACCAGGATTTCCCCTTTGGGATTGGAGAATTGAATTCCTTTGACGAGTTTTAAGTTCGCCAACAACAGCTTTTTGGGGTCCTGTTTTATATCTTTCATCGTTATTATGTTTATAGAAAATATCGTTTAGTTTAATATTAAGTGCAATTAATATTTTAGATAATTTAAATAAATAAGCTCAAATCGGGCTGGTTTTTATAAAAATTCAGCTGCGGAGTAGGCTTATTACCAAAATTTCTGGGTGGATGGTGGCGCTGATATTCACGGTACCCTGTTGAATTTCCCATCGTACCCTGTTAAGTCTCCTACTGTACCCTGTTGAATCGGGGACTGTACCCTGTTGTGCCCCGAGTCGCTAAGAAATGATTCCTTCTGGTCCTACTTTAGTTGATGTGATTGTGCCGCTGGAGTTGTCAGAGGACGATAGTGCGCTGCGGCGGGCAGTGGCCCGGAAGCTGGATGTGCCAAAATCGCGGATCAAGGATCTGCGCCTCCGCAAACACTCGATTGATGCCCGACAAAGTCAGATCAAAGTGCAGTTGCGGATCGAAGTAGGCGTGGATGAGCCTCTTCCGCCCGATCCTCCGCTGGTGGCTGACTACCCGTCTGTGAAACCTGGTGCCAAACGCGTCCTCATCGTGGGGAGCGGTCCTGCGGGCATGTTTGCGGCACTGCGTTGCCTGAAACTTGGCTGGAAACCGATCGTGCTGGAGAGGGGCAAAGACGCCTCGGCCCGGCGCTTTGATCTGGGGCCGATCATGCGAAAGGGGATTGTTGATCCCGATTCGAACTATTGTTTTGGCGAGGGAGGTGCCGGGACTTTTTCTGATGGCAAACTTTATACCCGCGCCACCAAGCGGGGGCCAGTCCGGGATGTTTATGAGATCTTTGTGGCTCATGGCGCACCTCAGCGGATTTTGATTGATGCCCATCCCCACATTGGTTCAAATCTGTTGCCGAATGTGGTGAAATCAATCCGGCAAAGTATCATCGCAGCAGGTGGCGAGGTGCGATTTCAATCACGGGTGACGGGTTTGACTCTGCAGCGGGGGAGAATTCAATCTTTGATTGTTAATGAAGTGGAGGAAATCACAGGCGAAGCGGTGATTCTGGCCACGGGGCATTCGGCGCGGGATATTTATCAGTTGCTGCATGACCATCAGATTTTGCTGGAGCCCAAAGCCTTTGCAGTCGGGGTCAGGATTGAGCATCCCCAGCCGCTGATTGATTCTTTGCAATATCACTTTCCCCGCGAGACTCGGCGGCCCGATTTGTTGCCTGCGGCGAGTTATCACCTTGCCACGAAGATACGGGGGCGGGGAGTACATTCTTTTTGTATGTGCCCGGGGGGATTTATCGTTCCGGCCTCCACGGAGCCGGGGCTGCTCGTGGTCAATGGGATGAGTCTTTCAAAACGAAACTCGCCCTTTGCCAACAGTGGTATGGTGGTGACGGTGGAACCGGAGGATTTGGCTCCTTATTTGGAGAAATATGGGGCGATCGGGGGGATTTTTTTTCAGGCCGCGCTGGAGCGAAAAGCCCATGGCGACCGGGCTCCGCAGGTGGCACCGGCCCAACTGGTCACTGATTTTTTGAAGAAGCGGGACAGCTCGTCACTGCCAGAGACGAGTTATCACCGGGGGATTGAGCCGGGGCGGATCGATGAACTTTTCGACCGGGGGATCGTGGATCGGTTAACGGAGGGCTTGCAGCTTTTTGGCCGACAGATGAGGGGGTATATCACTCCAGAATCGACTCTAATTGGGGTGGAATCGCGAACCAGCTCGCCAGTGCGGATTCCCCGGCATGCGGAAACGCTGCGTCATCCCCAGGTTGAAAATCTGTTTCCCTGTGGGGAGGGGGCTGGGTTTGCCGGTGGTATCGTCAGTGCGGCGCTGGATGGGATTCGTTGCGCGGAGGCGCTGGAGGCGTGATCTGGTTGGGCAGATTTAGCAATCGTCCACATCGTAAAAACCCCGGCCAGTCCGAGTACGATGGAGGTGAGAAAGCCAAACGCCCACCAGTGATTGATTCGAAACCGGAGGCGGAAGCCCACCGCCCACCAGGCCAGATTTGAAATAATCGGCATGGCAATCCCAAAGCCCAAAACGACTTTTTCTTTCGAAATCGTCGAAGAATTCAGACAAAAAAAATTCAGGGCGAGGTAGGCCACCACGAATGTTCCCCACACCATCCAGGCGATTTTCACCGCTCGCTGATCATTTTTCATTGGTTTGACAGGTTGCTTGAGTGGTACATTTTGTTCGTCGAAAGGCGAGGCATCACGCCCCAAATCAGGTTATGGTCAGGAAGATGAGATATTGCGCCCTTTTTTCTATCTTTATTGCAGTTTGTTCGAGTTTTTTTCCTCTGCTTTGCGCTGGGGAAATCAAGCCCGAAACGAAACAGATCATACTTGGCCTCGCAGACAATTGGGATTCATCTTATGTGACCCTGGCCCATTATGAGCGTGGACCACTGGGCCGCTGGAACAAAGTCGGAACCTGGAGCGGGCGGCTGGGGAAAAATGGACTTGCCTGGGGAATCGGCCTACACGATATCCCTGCCGGTGCCAGAATGAAGCGGGAAGGGGATGGAAGAACGCCCGCTGGAATTTTCGACATTGGTCTGGGAGCTTTTGGTTATGCGGGATCGATAAAAAAGAAACCGAACCTTTTTTATCACCAGATCACCACGCGGAGCCTGTGGTATGAGACCGAAAATTCCCCTTTTTACAATTCTTTTCGAATCATCAATCACGAGCCGAATACGGTCGAAGAAAAGAAGGCTCAAATGCGCCAGGGAGATCCCGCCCATTCACTGAAACTTTTCATCGCTCACAATGCTCCGCCACAGGCTCGGGCTGGTTATGGGTCATCCATCTTTTTTCATATCTGGCGGGATAACGGTGCGGTTCCGTCAGCAGGGTGCACTACGATGGCAGAACAGAACCTAAAGGCCATGATCTCACACATTGACCCGGCGAAAATTCCCCGTTATGTGGTTCTTCCCATGGCAGAATATCAGAGGGTCAGGGGGGACTGGCTGCTTCCTTAGTGACCCAGACACTTCTGTCTGGGTTTCAATGACCCACAACACGGTAAGATTTGTCTTGGAATCAGACTGAAATTAGTTCACGTTTGGTGGCATGAAGACCACTGGTTTCTTTTTTGTTTTTATCCTACTCGCCCATTCTTGTCTTACTGCAGCGGATTATAAATCCCTTCCGGGTGAGCCGACCATTGGTGATAAACTAGTGACGGATTACTTTGAAAAGGAAACCCGCCGGATTTCTCAGCGTACGGAAAAAATCGTCACCAGTGAAGAGGATTGGAATAACCAATCCCCTGCGTTGAGACGGGAACTCTTTGAGATGCTCGGCTTGCAGCCACTCCCGGCCCGCTCGCCCTTGAAGGCCGAGGTAACCGGGACCCAAGTGCACGAAGGCATTGTCATTGAGAATATCGTCTTTCAATCCCGTCCCGGGCTTTATGTTACCGCAAACTTTTATCGCCCCGAAAAGCAGGACGGACCGCTTCCGACGATTCTATATGTTTGTGGTCATGGCCGGGAGATGGATGGTAAAATCAGTTTGGGCAACAAGGCTTTTTACCAACATCACCCCCTTTGGTTCGCAAAAAACGGCTACACCTGTTTGGTGGTGGATACCCTGCAACTGGGTGAAATCGAAGGCATTCACCACGGCACCCACAAATACAACCGCTGGTGGTGGCATGCAAGGGGGTATACCCCGGCCGGAGTGGAAGCCTGGAACGGAATCCGGGCGCTGGACTATCTCGAAAGCCGTCCCGAGGTGGACAAGGAAAAATTCGGGATCACCGGGCGCTCCGGCGGCGGTGCCTACACGTGTTGGATAGCGGCCCTGGACCAGCGAATCAAGGTCGCGGCCCCTGTGGCAGGGATCACATCCATGAAGAACAATGTTGTTGACGGATG
>JBGSJM010000201.1:0-5928 GCA_041742015.1 Verrucomicrobiales bacterium
GACCGTTGGCCGTGGTGTGACCACTCCGACCAGCATTAATCAAAGTCAGGTCTGCCTTGGGATAGAGTTGCCGGAGCGCATCCCCTAGTAGTTCCGGATAGGCCTGTCTGCCGCCGCTGTGGTAGTGGATTCCTGTAACGCTGTCACCAAAACATGCGATTTTCACGGGGCGCTCCCCCGAGGCGAGGACCTCATTGATACGGGTTAGGGCTGTTGATGGCGTGGGCCGCTCCGGCTGCTGCGCCCCCAGCTTCTCCCACGGGGAAATTAGAAGGCAGGCCAGGATAAAAACGATGTTTTGTGGCATAAATGTTGGTCTGGCCATTATCGCCAAATTCTTCAATCAGAGCAAGACGACTCTTTGAGAGATGGGATTGGCTCAGTCTGTCACACCTGCGACATTTCGGCGCACCAAGTGTGACAAAAGAGGACATTTCTACCGCAAATAAAAAACCTGACAAAGAACTAACATTTCAGTAGTTCGTTTACAGTAAGTTGTTTAAGTAATAAAAAAGCGGTCTGGCATAGCTCGTGCTCAAACGGCAAAGGACAGTCTATACAAGTAGCCCGTTACCGAACCCAATTTTCCGACAAACAAAAAACTTTATCATGAGTAAGATTCTTGGCATTGATTTAGGAACCACCAACTCCTGCATGGCAGTGATGGAGGCTGGAGCGCCGACCGTTTTAGAAAACGCTGAGGGTGCCAGAACCACTCCTTCCGTCGTTGCGTTCACCAAAGACGGCGAACGATTGGTCGGCCAGGCTGCAAAACGGCAGGCTATTACCAACCCGCAAAACACCATCTTTTCCGCCAAACGACTAATCGGACGGAAGTTCGATGAATTAACCGAAGACGAAAAAAGGGCTCCTTACAAAATCGTAAAAGCCGCCAATGGAGACGCCCACATCCAAGTGGAGGTCGGTGGCACTACCAAAACCTACAGCCCACAGGAAATTTCTGCCATGGTGCTCGGTAAATTAAAGGCAGATGCGGAAGCTCGTCTTGGAGAAACCATCACTTCAGCGGTGATTACGGTGCCAGCTTATTTCAACGATTCCCAGCGTAATGCCACCAAGGCTGCCGGGGAGATCGCAGGCTTGACTGTCGAGCGTATCGTCAACGAGCCCACTGCCGCCGCCTTGGCTTATGGCCTCGATAAAAAAGGTGAGGAGAAAATCGCGGTTTACGACCTTGGTGGAGGCACCTTCGATATTTCGGTGCTCGAAATCGATGAAGGCTTTTTTGAAGTGCTTGCGACAGATGGAGACACCCGCCTCGGTGGGGATGACTGGGACAATGCCATCATCAAGTGGATCTCAGACGAGTTCAAAAAAGACACCGGGATAGATCTTTCCAAACAACCAGATGCCCTCCAGCGCATCAAAGAGGAAGCTGAAAAAGCTAAAATCGCTCTTTCCTCTTCCAAGTCTTACGACATCAATTTGCCCTTTATTACCGCCGACCAGACAGGGCCCAAACACGTACAAAAGACCCTGTCCCGCTCACAACTGGAGCAGATGACTAACCACCTCTTTGAGAGGACCAGGGGACCGGTCCTAAGCTGTATGAAAGAGGCCGGAGTCACCGCCGCTGATATAGATGAACTCGTTCTTGTCGGAGGGATGACTCGGATGCCCAAAGTCCTTGAGACTGCCCGCGCTCTGGCAGGAAAAGAGCCGCACCAGGGAGTGAACCCGGATGAAGTGGTCGCCGTTGGTGCCGCGATCCAGGGCGGTGTTATTTCCAAAGATCCTAGTCTCGGAGACGTGGTTTTGTTGGACGTGACTCCTTTGTCACTTGGCATCGAAACCATGGGCGGCGTTGCCACTCCAATGATCGAGCGCAACACCACCATCCCGGCGAAAAAATCGCAGATCTTTTCAACCGCTGCCGACAATCAGCCGTCGGTTGACATCGTTGTCTGCCAGGGGGAAAGAAAGCTCGTCGCGGATAACAAAAAATTGGGGAATTTCCGGTTGGATGGGATCAAACCAGCTCCCCGGGGAAATCCACAAATCGAAGTGACTTTCGACATCGACCGCAACGGTATTCTCAAAGTGACCGCCAAGGACATGGAAACCGGCAAGGAACAGAAGATTTCCATCGAGGGTTCCAGCGGTCTGAGTGACGCCGAAATCGAAAAAGCCAAGCGGGAAGCCGAAGAATTCGCAGAGGCTGACCGGCTTCGCTTTGAAGGCATCGAAGCCAGAAACATTGCAGATAACGCCGTCTATGGTATCCGCAAACAGGTGGACGATCTGGGTGATAATCTCCCGGCTGATGCCAAATCTGAAGTGGAAGCTGCCATCAAGACAGTTGAGGATGCCTTGAAAGCCGACGACACCGCGAAGATCGTGGCCGCCACCCAGGCGTTGGAAGCGGTTTATCCCAAGATTGCAGCCGCAGCCCAGGCCAGTGCCAGCACCGGCGAATCAAAAGATACCAAGTCACCGAAGTCAGGCTCGGACGAGCCCAAAAAGGCAAAGGGCTCCGTTGTCGATGCGGATTTTGAAGTTGTGGACGACAGCAAATCTTAAATAACAATTTTTCCCACTTCAAACAGGGGTGGGAACAGCTAACAGATCCGATATTTAATGGAATTTCACGCCAGAACGTTGGTCCAAACAGGCTTTACGTCGCTGGCTGAAAGAAGTATCGGATTTTCAAAACAAAACAAAACATACCAACACCTAAACTAACTATATTATGGCTAGTAAATTCAAACCTCTCGGAACGCGCGTTCTTGTGAAGCGCATCGAGGAAAATGATCAAAAGTCGGCAGGCGGGATTTTCCTTCCTGACAGCGCCAAGGAAAAACCACAGGAAGCCAAAGTGCTTGCTCTTGGGACCGGAAAAAATGAAGACGGTGAAACTGTCGAATTTTCTGTCAAAGTCGGCGACAAAGTCCTCATCTCCAAATACGGCGGAACAGAAATCAAAGTTGGCTCGGAAGAGTGTTTGATCCTGAAAGAGAGCGACATTCTCGGTATTCTTGAATAACCGATCCTTTAAAAACTAACTTACAAAAACAGATGGCAAAACAAATATCATTCGACGAAGAAGCCCGTCAAAAGCTCCTCTCCGGAGCCCGGAAGCTGGCTAAAGCAGTCAAGGCAACCCTGGGACCTGCTGGTCGCAACGTTATCCTTGAGAAAAAATTCGGCAGCCCAACCATCACCAAAGACGGTGTTACCGTGGCTAAAGAAATCGAGCTTTCCTGCCCCTATGAAAACATGGGTGCTCAGCTCATCAAAGAAGTGTCTTCCAAAACCAGCGATATCGCCGGTGACGGAACCACCACTGCAACCGTTCTGGCTGAGGCTATTTATAGCGAAGGCCTCCGCAACGTAACTGCCGGTGCCAATCCAATCAGCCTGCAGCGTGGCATTCTCAAAGCAACTGAGGCTTTGGTTGCTCAGCTCAAGGCACTCTCCACCACAGTCACCGACACCAAGGAAATCGCTCAGGTTGCCACTGTGTCAGCCAACTGGGACAGCGAAATCGGCAACATCATTGCCGATGCCATGGATAAAGTTGGTAAAGACGGCACGATCACCGTTGAAGAAAACAAAGGTATCGAAACCACCCTCGACGTGGTTGAAGGTATGCAGTTCGACAAGGGCTATCTTTCACCCTACATGGTGACCGATTCCGAGAACATGGTTTGCGACCTCGTCAACCCACTCATCCTCATCCATGAGAAGAAGATCTCCAGCCTCAAAGACATGCTTCCTCTGCTTGAGAAAGTAGCTCAGAGCGGACGTCCTTTCCTCATCATCGCAGAAGACGTGGAAGGTGAAGCCCTGGCAACTCTGGTCGTCAACAAACTCCGTGGAACTCTCAGCGTCGCCGCTGTGAAGGCTCCTGGATTCGGTGATCGCCGTAAAGCCATGTTGGAAGACATCGCTACCCTCACTGGTGGCAATGTTATCACTGAAGACCTCGGTATTAAACTGGAGAACGTCACCATTAAAGACCTTGGTGCTGCCAAGACAGTTAAAATCACCAAAGAGGAAACCACCATCATCGAAGGTGACGGCAAATCAGATGCCATCAGCGGTCGCGTGAATCAAATTCGTCGCCAGATCGAAGAAACCACCTCCGACTATGATCGTGAGAAGCTCCAGGAGCGTCTTGCCAAACTGGCCGGTGGAGTTGCTGTGATTAACGTCGGAGCTGCTACCGAAACCGAAATGAAGGAGAAGAAAGCCCGTGTGGAAGACGCCCTTCACGCCACCCGCGCTGCGGTGGAAGAAGGTATCGTTCCCGGTGGTGGAACCGCTCTGATCCGTGCCCAAGCCAATCTTGGTGATCTGGGACTGGTTGGTGATGAAGCAACCGGTGCCGAAATCGTGGCCCGTGCCATCGAAGCACCTCTTCGCCAACTGGTTGCCAACGCAGGTCGCGAAGGTGCCCTCATCGTTGAGCAAGTCAAGAAGTCCAAAGGCAACAAAGGATACAACGTCGCCACTGACACTTACGAAGACCTCGTCAAGAGCGGTGTGGTTGACCCAACCAAGGTGACACGTACTGCCCTGCAGAACGCAGCCTCGATTGCAGGTCTTCTTCTCACCACCGAGTGTCTCATCGCCGACATTCCAGAGCCCAAGGCAGCAGACGCCGGCCATGGTCACGACCACGGCATGGGCGGAATGATGTAATCATCACTAACTGATGGCCATTAAATTTGGCCCTCAGAAATTTCAAGCGGGCGAATCCATTGGGTTCGCCCGCTTTTTTGTTGAGAAACGGGTGGCTGCGAGCAGCGGAATTTGCAAAAAATTCCTTGTGGGGATGGGTTCCAGATTCTCCGCCAATTATTTAACTTTAACCGGAGCTTGCTGCGCACGAGCCATCGTTTCAAAATCGATATACCCGTATTCTTTCATCACGGTAAGAACATGATCCCGGGCTTTTTTGGCTGATGCAGGATAAAGCCTTGGTGATCCGTAGTGTGGATTCCGAATCAACCCCGCCAGGGTTGCTGCCTCTATCAAAGACAGAGACTCCGGATTTTTGCCGAAATACCCGTGCGCAGCCGCAGCGATTCCGTGATAATCATGCCCAAAATCGGTGTGATGAATATGTAATTCCAGAATTTTCTTTTTGCCGAACTCTCTCTCGATGCGGCACGCTAAAAAAAACTCAAGCACCAGGGTTTGTCGCAACTCATCTCGAAAAACCTTTCGCACCAACTGTCTAGTTAGAGTGTCGGCTCCGTTTTGAGCTTCTTTCGCACGATAATTTAGCCACACTACTTTCATGATTTCATTGAGTTCGACCCCGTCGTGACTAAAGAATCGGGGATCTTCCACAGCGATTAAGGCGTTAACATAGTATTCTGGAATTTCAGTCAACGGAACCCACGGCGCGGAAGCATCCAACTTTTTCAGGTCAACAGCTTGGGCCAGATTATGCCTCGGCTTGCAATAGGAATAAGCAACTACCAGGAACCATAGGACAAAAAGCAGTCCAAAAATGGCAACAAGCCCCAGGGAAATGATCAGCCATTTCCGTCTTTTAAATTTCGAGGTGGTGGGCGTGATTTCTTTCACGGTTGTGCTCATAGTACGTTATCGGTGGAGGGAATACGGCGATCATCCGCCGAGTCTTTCGAAATGGCTTTTTTACGGAACAATCCCCGAGATACCAACTCTGAATTCCCAGTACTCAAGAAGGTAGTGCCGCCCAACCCAACAGGGTACAATCGGCGACCATACAGGGTACAATTTGTCGGCATCAATCTGTCGCGCGGTTTCGACGTGGGCGTCACGCCGGAGCCAAAACCGCACGTGGTTTTGACGTGGGCGTCACGCCGGAAGCGAAGTCGTCGGCGGCTTCGACGTGGGCGTCACGCCGGAGGCGAAGTCGTCGGCGGTTTCGACGTGGGCGTCACGCCGGAAGCGAAGTCGTCGGCGGTTTCG
>JBGSJM010000202.1:0-8540 GCA_041742015.1 Verrucomicrobiales bacterium
TTCCGGTTGGACGACCCGTCTTGGAACTAAAGGGCTTTTCCCGAGTCACTCTTGAACCAGGTGAAACCCGAACGGTCAAAATTCCACTGGGCGCAGATGACCTGCACTTCTACGATAATGAGTTGAAGCGGGTCCTTCCACAGGGACGATACACGATTCAGGTTGGAGGTTCCTCTCGTCAGCTAAGCTCCCCTGTTGTTCTGAAAACCGGCGCGGAAGATACATTGACTCCTGTCACCAAACAGGAAAGCGGTTTCGTGCCTAAAAAACTTTTTGTCACGGTGGATGACCTCCCGCCTAAGGCGAAACTCATGGAGTCGATTACTCAGGGTCTTTCACTGCCAGAAGTTGAACTGAGCGATGTGTCGGTAAAAATGAATCTGTCTGGAGAATTCCGTCGTCAGGTTATTGATGGTTTTGGAGGATCACTGGCATTTTGGGGAACCTCCGCAGATGACGAGGCCCTCCAGGCGGCGATTAGCGGTCTAAACACACAAATTATCCGAGCCCAGGGCGAGGCGGCTCCAAGTGGTGATTCAGAGCACAATCGCGAGATTCTCCATCGGGCATTGAAGATTAATCCAGACTTAAATGTCTTGCTCACCTTCTGGCAGCCGAGATCTGCAAAACAGCCAGACCTTAGTTATTGGTTAAATGTGGTCGAGAATGAGAATGGGGTTCGATATGAGTTAAAAAAGGAGCGTGAGGATGAATGGGCTGACGAAATGGTGGCGAGAATTGAACAGTACCAGCAGTGGGGAATTAAAGTCGGAGTGGTCGGCGTTCAGAACGAGGCAAACTGGTCGAAAACCGGCACCCAGACCTGTCATTGGAACCCTGAACGACTTGCTGATTTCGTCGAGGGAAAATTTTGGCCCCGGTTAAGAGCTGCAGGACACACCAACATCAAAATCGCCGCTCCAGATCTTGCCTATATTGGAAGGGATGCTAGCGAGGTTGATCGATTTATTCCCATCGTAACCAGCCCCGGAGTTGATATTGTTTCCTATCACATGTACGATAGCTTTAACGATCAGATAGTGGATAAATCAATGGCTCCATTGGTCGAAAACACCATTTCTCTTTCACGAATGCGTTCTCAGTACTTCCGGGAAAAGCGACTCTGGATGACCGAGACGACGGGGGCACAATGGAACAATGACCAATGGCACACTTTTGGCTGGAGTCCTGACATGACCGAGCATGAAAAAGCAATCAAAGCTGCCAGGTACCTGCACACTACTTTGGTCGATGCCGAGGCAAACGCCTTTCTGTGGTGGGGCCTGATTTACAGTCTGGCTCCCAACTCAGAAAACCGTGCAGAAAATCGCCAGAAACATCGCGACGAAGGACTGATTCTTGTCGAGGAAAAGCAGGAAAACGGACGGCAGAAGTTTCTCGAGCGCACCAAGAAATACTACACTTTCCGGCAGTATTCCGGTTTTGTGAAACCCGGTTACCAAAGGATCCACATCGAAAACACATCGGATTTGCAAATTTCTGCCTTCATTAGCCCAGATGATAAGCTGGGTGTGATGGTGGCAGTGAATGATACCGAAAGACCGTGTAAGTTGAAAATCGAGCTACCGGAAGAGCTGAATCTGATCGGAACGTTTCAGACCGACGCCGAAAAGAACTGTAATCCCGTAGATGCCGCCACAGTTTTGCCAACCCGATCGGTTCGAACCATGGTATTTTCAAAATAGAATTTTGCAACCGGGACGCCGGACCCGGGTTCTTATCCACTGACAACTTTTTTCTCAAGTAAGTTATGACCCTTTCATCTCGTTTCTCGCAATGCCTCATCCCTGGGCTGGTTGTTGCGAGCCTCGCTACTGCGACATGGGCTCAGGGGACGCGGAAGGAGGCTGTTTTCCACCGATTTGATAAGGATGGAGATGGCATCGTTACGACTGCCGAATTGCCCGACATCAAAACGTTGGCGATATATGATCGAAATGGTGATGGGCGGGTTTCTCTGGAAGAGTTCCGGGCAACCATGGACGGACAATCAAATACTGCGAATGGAGAAAATGAGGCTGCCCTGTCACGAATCGATGCCTACATCAAGAAAACGGACAAAAATGGCGACGGAAATCTCTCCAAGGATGAAGTGGGAGGAGAAGAGTGGTTTGACCGGTTGGATCGAAATCAAGATGGACTGATTGGCCCCGGGGAAATCAGCCCATTCCGTGCCTTGGTCAGGAAATTTGGGGAGAGGCGCGCCTTTGAGGTTCCGGCCCATCAAGTGACAAAAGCGGACGTGGCCAAAATCACCAGCGGTCCCGAGATCCTCAAACCTGGCGAGGTCGGTATCGGGCGCATGATTCCCGATGTTGAATTTACAGATATTGATGGCAAAGCCCATCGCCTATCCGATGTGAAAAATCACAAGGGCTTTGTGATTGCAATGACCAGCGCGACCTGTCCGGTAAGTAGACGACTCCTTCCCAGTCTGGCGAAGCTGGAAACGTTGCTAACGGCCAACGATGTTCCGATGATCCTGGTAAATGCCTTTGGGAGTGAAACCGAGGCTGAAATCCGTGAACAGCTTGCATCCCACCAATTTGCCGCCGCCTATGTACATGATCGTTACAAAAAGTTATCCCAGGCCCTGTACGCCGCTACCACGACGGAAGTCTTCCTGATCGACGCCAAACAAACCCTTCTCTATCGCGGAGCGCTCGATGACCAATATGGAATCGACTACAGCATCAATGAACCTCGCCACCACTACCTGGAGGATGCCGTGACGGCCCACCTGGCCGGCGAAGTTCCCGTCATAGCTGCTACTGCTGCTCCGGGATGCGAGTTAAATCTCGGTGGTGGCGAAACTAAAGGTGGCGATATCACATATTACCGGGATGTCGCGAGAATCATGCAGCGAAACTGTGTGCAGTGCCACCGCCACGGTGGGGTCGCTCCCTTTGCTCTGGACGATTTTGATGAGGTCAGTGATCGAGCCAAAGTGATTCAGCGGGTCCTTTCTGAAGGAACCATGCCGCCGTGGTTTGCGGCGAAGACCGAAGGGGAGGGCCCCAGTCTTTGGGCGAATGATCACTCTCTGTCTTCACGTGACCAGGCTGATCTAATGGCCTGGCTCAACTCCGATCATCCCAAAGGTAATCCCGCCGACGCCCCAAAACCGCAGGGGTTCCCCGAAGAATGGTCAACCGGCACTCCAGATTTAATCATTCCCCTCAGCAAAGCTTTCAAGATTCAGGCGACTGGTTTTATGCCCTACCAGAGAGACGTAGTTACCTCGGAATTGACTGAGGACAAATGGATATCGGGATATGAGATACTTCCTTCCGAGAGGGATGTCGTGCACCATGTCATAGTGAAGGTTGTGGAAAAAGGGGAAACCCACGTCGACCGTGGCGAAGCGGAGGGTTTTTGGGCGGCGTATGTTCCCGGAAATGGCGCGGTTCAATACCCGGAAGGTTTTGCCAGGAAACTATCAGCCGGGTCTAAAATACATTTTCAGATTCACTATACCCCAAGTGGCGTGGAGAAGATGGAGCGGCTGAAGTTGGGGCTTCATTTTGCTGACAAACCTCCGAAATTTGAAGTCAAAACTCTCGCGATTGCCGACCATAGACTAAATATTCCGCCAGGTGCGCCGAGTCACATGGAAGGTGCTAGCCAGTCTATTCCCTTTGATATCCCAGTGATTAGTTTCATGGCCCACATGCACGTGAGAGGTTCAGCCTTTTCTTTTGAAATTACCTACCTCGATGGAAAATCTGAAATGCTGCTCGATATTCCCCGCTATGATTTTAACTGGCAGCTTCGCTATGAGTTGAAAACTCCGAAGTTCCTCCCCGCTGAAAGCTCCATCAAAGTCACGGGTATTTTTGACAACAGTGCGAATAACAAAGCCAATCCCGATCCCACCAAAGCCGTACGCTGGGGTGATCAAACTTACGATGAAATGTTGATTGGTTATATCGAATATTTTGTCCCCGCTCTGGATTCGGAGATATGGCAAAGGTGGAGTGATCACTTTGGAGGGGCGGAATAGTAGAAGTTTTTAATAATTAGTTAACTGATCTTAGATTTAACGGGTTGCTTTTAATAGAGCACAACCTTAAGTTGAGGATGGGTTATGGAAAATGATAAGTCTCTGGTGTTTTTCTTGATTGCGCTTATTGCGGGATCCGTTTTGTCGGCTCAAGAAGTGCCAGATCCGTTTGCTGCGGTCATTGAAAAAGATAACGAGGCAACCAGTGTTTTGGGAGGGGGATGGCCACCTCAGAATTTTGGTAAACGGGCCGGCAACCTCGCGGTAACAGACCGTCTTGATGGTTCGAAAGACGTTGGATTGAAAATTAAAGATTCAATGACAACACCATTAAATCTTCCAGTCAAAAAGGCCAATCCGGTTTTGGTGGCTGAGTCGGCCCCAAAAAACTTAGCTCCCACGCCGGCAACCAATGTATTGGCAGATCTTGTTCCGGCAACGACGGAAGTTATGACTCCTGTTCCTCCAAAAAAGGAAATCGAGAAACCTGCCTTTGTGCTTCCTACTTTGCCGGACGAGAAGAAGAATGAGCCAGTGACTAAACAGGTTGGCTCCACTTTAATCAAGACCCCGGCACCGGCAGCAGAGGTTGATCCGATTTTGCCGCCACTTCCCGAGATTCAGGATTTGGTGACTCCGGGGATCAAGGTAGCCTCGTCACGTCTGCCCCGGCCTGAATCTAATCGGGTTCCTTCGCTATATACACTCGGTGCGGGTGACACTGTCACTTTTGCCGCTTTTGATCGCAGTGATCTGACCCGTACTGTTCGAATTGCTCCAGATGGCACGGTCAGTTACCTTCAGGCTGTCGCTATCAGTGCCAAAGGATTGACGGTGGATGAATTGCGGGACCGGATGGAGTCTGAACTCCAGAAATACCGTCGGGATTTTAAGCTGATCATCTCTCCTGAAGAGTTGGGGAGCAAAGAATTTACCATCTTGGGTCGGGTCCAGGAACCGGGGACTTTCCCGCTTACCCGACCCACCACCGTGCTTGAGGGAATTGCGCTGGCTCGCGGGGTTGAGGTTGGTACTATTCGGGGTTCAGCTTATGGTCTGGCTGACTTTTGCCGTTCGTTTGTTTCTCGGGACGGTCGCAAACTCGACGTTGACCTCTCCCTGCTCTATCATGAGGGAGATCTGTCTCAGAATGCTCAACTCCAGCCCAATGACTATATTTATGTGGCGTCCCTGCTGCGGAACGAATTTTTCATTCTGGGTGCGGTTAATGCTCCTGGACGGGTGAAGATGCCTGATCGGATCACGGTGACCAAGGCGATCGCCATGTCAGGTGGGTTCCAGAACGAAGCTTATAAGATGAAGGTCCTGGTGATTCGAGGTGATTTGGAGGAGCCGGATGTGGAAATCGTCAATGTCCGGGATGTTCTATCTGGAAGCGCACAAGATATCGAGGTTAAAGCCGGAGACATCATCTTCGTTGCGCGGCGTCCTTTTGAAATTCTGGAGCGGGTTCTTGACAGTGCCATCACCACTTATGTTCAAACGGTGACTTCAGAAGCCATCAACATCCAATTTCGCTAGCCTTTAAAGCCGAGGCATTCCCGGTGGTCTTTCCGAAATACGTCGGAATTCGCGCTTTTCGTAGGGGGATTTGGATTGCTCCTCAGTGATCCCGCCCCGCAGTTCGACCTCACCGGAAGGTAGGGTGATTAACTCTGGACGACTACTCTTTGCTTCGAAATACTTCTCCCGGGTGATGACCTCTCCATCGAGATCAACTAAGGTGTAATAATATTGCTGGGGCGCGGTCATGTGGAGAATGTGGAGTTGATTTGACCGATCAATTGCCTTGGCCGGTGGGCGAACATTTAGATAATCTCCCAATGAAAAAGTTCGGATCGCTCGACCAGTCGTGTTGTCTTTTAACCGAAAATAGAGAGCCTTCTGGCGGGTACCATGAAAATAGGTTAAAAGCTCATAAATCCGGTATGTCCCAGCTCCAGGATAACCCTCCGGCACGCCGACAATCTGATTCCAAAGCGGGGTCCCTTCCACGATCTGGACAGTCAGACTTTTGGATTGAAAAACCCGGTTGATTTGGGGAAAGGAGACCGTGGTCGTTACCCGGTAAGTGCCGATTTGGCTCATGGGATAAATGTCGTTGACCACCACTTTCATTTGATGAGTTTGTCCGGAGGCAATCATCACTGGTTTGACTCCCGAGGATGCTTGAATGGGGCTGACCAGATTTCCCCGGGAATCGGTGATTGAATAATCGAGCCAGCTTCTTCCGTTACTGTCACCAAAGATCAGGTCGCGACCAGCCCGGTTTACGACAGTCAATTTCCCGGTAATGGGCTCGTGGGCGATATAGATGCTTCGATCCAATTCTAAATCGACCGAAATTTGAGCCCAGCTCATCGAGTGAAACAAAAGAATCAAACAACCAATGATCGCCAAATGGCATCGAAAACAGGCATTGGAGATTGGGATCATGGTGTAAAGGTGAAAGACCGGGACAACATCGCTTCTAAACGCACCAAGCCTCTTCGGAATTAGGCACCGGTGGTTGAGACTACAAAGTGCTCCGATTGGTGTCAATTATAATCTCCCTCCTGCAACAGGGTCGCGCGATTCTTAGCTGTAGCGGTGGCTTCCAGCCGCCGTCTCCAGCATTTTTCGCTTCCTAAACCAAACCGCCTGGCTAAAATGAATCGTGCGCACCGAAGGAGCCACCTTTCTTTCTCATAATTCGAGTGATAAACCTTTCTTCGAGGCCGTGGCAAATGCCCTTGTGGCCCGTGGGATTACCTGTTGGCTGGATAAATGGAATCTCATCCCCGGCGAGGAATGGCAGGAGGAGATCGAGGCCGAGTTGGCCCGCTGCAAGAGAAAGTCGAGTGGAAACCGATTTCCACTGATTCAGCAGCGTCATTTGCCTTGAATTATGAGGGTAAACTCGAAATTTCCAACGTCGAACCGGAGGCTCCAGTCTTCATCTCCGAAAATCAACTCGAGTTGGGATTTGCCACTCTCCCGCAACCCGCATCGCAGCCGCAAGCCCGTGCGGCGGAGTTATTTCCGGAAAAGCCGGAACCGTTCAAATCCCACCTCACCAACGGCATCGGCATGGAACTGATTTACCTCGGTCCGGGAGAATTCATCCCGAATTTCTCACACATTTTAATGCGGACAGATTGAAAATTGATATTATTTGTTGATTAATAAATGTTAACAAAAGACATCGACCCAACCTGCCGTATGACACAGTGTATTCAGCAAACTTTCGATTTTCAAGACCTCGGTAAACGCCAGGTCGTAGCTGATTTCCAGGGCGGTAGCCTCAGCGCTGATGGTGGCATTGTGCTCTTGCGCGAAATTGACCTCCAAACCAAGTTCATCGACCAGATCGCCTCCTGTTTTACGGATTTTCGCTCCCCCAACCTCATTACCCATTCCGTGCCCGAACTGTTGCGCCAGCGCATCTTCGGCCTCTCGCTCGGCTACGAAGACCTCAACGATCATGACTCTCTGCGCCATGATCCCGTCATGGCCCTGGGCGTCGGAAAACAGGATCCGCTCGGCCTTGATCGCCCGGATCCCAAAGACAGGGGCAAGGCTCTGGCCGGCAAATCAACCCTCAACCGCCTTGAGCTGACAAATGCCAAAACCACTCATCATCAGGGCGCAGCCATCAGCAAGGGTGATCACAAGATCCAGGCCAATCACGCGGAACTCGAAAAACTCATGATAGAACTGGCTGTAAATATGTTATCAGCAGACACAAATGAAATCATCCTGGATTTTGATGCGATCAACAGCCTCATTCATGGTGACCAACAGGGCAAGTTTTTCCATGGATATTATGGGGATTACTGTTTTCTGCCACTTTATTGCTTCATTGGTCCCTGGCCAGTGTGGGCGCAGTTGAGAACCAGTGATCGCGATGCCTCCGAGGGAACCACCGAAGCGCTCGAAAAGATAGTGCCCATCATCCGGAAGCGATTCCCTGATGCCAGTGTCATCCTGAGGGTTGACAGTGGATTTGCCCGCGACAAGATCCTTGCCTGGTGTGAGGAGCACAAGATCCTTTATATCACCGGCCTGGCCAAAAACTGCGTGCTAGAGAAGAAACTGGAACCCAGCATGTTCTGGGCAAGAGCCCAAGCCTGTCTCTGCGGCGGAAAGTTCACTGAGTTCTGTGATTTTAGGCATGAAACCACGTCCGGCACATGGAGTCGCCCCCGCCGGGTCATCGGCAAGGCGCAGGTCAATCCCAAGGGTGAAAATCCCCGTTTTATTGTAACCAATATTCCCGATGGCAATTCCCGATGGTCCTCACCGCGAGATCTTTACGAAAAAGGCTACTGTGGAAGGGGCGACATGGAAAACCGGATCAAAGAACAACAACTGGAGCTGTTTTCCGACCGGATGAGTTGCGCGGAAATGGAGTCCAATCAACTGCGCCTCTGGTTTTCCACTTTTGCCTATACGCTACTCATCATGTTGCGGGAAAAGGGCTTACAAGACAGCAAGACGTTTTCAGTGGCCAGTC
>JBGSJM010000203.1:0-7270 GCA_041742015.1 Verrucomicrobiales bacterium
CAAACCCAGAGAAGAGCAAATTGGAAAAAGAGAAGAAAAGATGCCTTCATTGGCGGTCTTTGACTGGCGGGGTTGGCGGCACAGGCTCCGCCGACTTCACGGGCGGCGCAACCACCGGATTCCAAACCTCCTTTTTTGCCAATGAAGCGGGCTGAACATACGATCCAATTTCCCGTCCGTTGGAAAACGCCTTGATCCACACTCCACTGATTGTGTCCTTCGGGCGGACAATGTCGCCCAGCGCATAATTTCCCGGTTCGGTCGAGACCGTTTGCTTCGCCCGACCATCGATCTTGGGGAGCATCAGTTCGTGATCGGTGGGATGAAACTCATCCTCGGGCTTGCCATCAGGACCAAATTCGTTATGCCCATAAATGCGCAATCGCACGTCGATCAATTCAATCGGGGCTGGCGTCAGATTTACCACCTCAATTTGGTGCCGGTAGTATTCCACTTTATCTAGTCCCCGACCCTCGGTTCGCACATGGTCGAATTTCCAGGACAATCGCACCTCCGGATAACGGGCTGATTGGGGTGCCTGGCCAAGGGCACCGGTAAAATTTAACAGAAGGCAGGCTGTGCAGGCAAACACGTGTGGACGAAAGACACTAAGTGGTGCAAGACCAAGTTTCATTTCCATAGCTGTGAATTTTATTGACATTCCCCGGGCACGTCAAGGGAGCATTTTCGTTAATAACGTTTAAGTCGCCCTCGGCGCTTTTTGCCCCGGGCTGACATGTCTCGGCCCATTCGGCTTTTACCACGATTTCCCCCCTTAAACTAGTGCCATTCTGGTTTTCACCTGGTCTGACCCCAGTCTCATGACCATATTCCCTTTCCAATGATGTCAATTTAACAAAATTAATTTCCAGATCTCAAAATTTCTTGAAGCGCGGCCAGATTCTTTTTTTCATCAAACAACGCGGCGATCTCACAATGAAAGCCGGGGATCACGAAGCTTTTGAGGACCCCGGAATTGGATTTGATTTTTAGCTCATACCCATCCGCCCCGGGTAGGTATTGTTCGAGTGTCTCCTTGTCCGCATCGATAATCCAGTATTCAGCAACGCCATTGGCCGCAAAGTCCTCGAATTTCACACCACGATCATTTTTTTCTGTCGATGCGGAAAGCACTTCGACCGCCAGATCCGGCGGGGGAAACTGCATCGTATCACCATGGATGAGGGCGGTCTTTTCCAAGCCGAAAAAGACCACATCTGGCTCATAATCATTGCGGGGGAAGACACAAAGGCATTTTTCACATTTGACCGTGCCGAGTTGATGAAGTTTCACGAAGGAATCCAGCAACACCAGAACATTTTTTGTCGTATCGAGATGCCGATTGCGGGCCGGCGAGTGAAGAATCACCTCTCCATCAATAAACTCTACCTTTCGTTCGGGAGTCATGTTTTGATAAAAGTCCAAGCGCAGCTTTTTTTCAGCCTCGATTCGTTTTTGGAGTGTATCCACCAATTCCGGCAGTCTCGGTGAATGCAGAATGGGTTCGAGAAGATTTTCCAGTGATGTCATGTTTCTTCCAATAGTATCATGGACCAGGGTTGTTTTCAAAGATCAATTAAAGTGCAGGAAAGCGCCAAAGCGAAACGCTTTATTTACTTTTTCCAGAGCGGAGCTTCATCGCAGATGTATCTCTTTGATCCCAAGCCACAAATGGGAGCAGCAGCGCGGCAAAGATCAGCCCGAATCCATCCGCCAGGGCCACCGGCTCACCACCATGACCTCCGGGTGAAAGGCCGACCCAATAGGGTATGATCAGTGACCCAACAGGGTATGATTTTTTTCCGTTTTTCCGGGCTAGCTCCACTATGCTGAGGATTTCGGTATCGACGCGCTGACGAAAGGTTAATCGCTGGCGCTTCGTTTGGTTCAGGGGCCATAGGGTCAGCATTTCCGCCAGTATAGAATGAGGAGGCATTTTGTTCATTTTTCAAAAAATTTCGCCATGCCTTCGGCGTAAAGGAAGTTCCTGATGATGAAAAAGAAAAAGAATTCATTTTACCTCGCCCGCGAACACCAACACACAGCGGAAACCCAGGTAGCTGTTGCGAGTCGTTGGAGGGTCGTGACTGCGGTTCGTGGACAACAGATTCTCACGACTGCTGTAACACCAGGAGCCACCACGCACAACACGAGAGAGCGAAGATGGAGCATACAGATCCTGGCACCATTCCCATACGTTGCCCCCGAGGTCGTATAGGCCGAATTCATTTGGCTTGAAACTCATAACTGGAGCCGTGGACGGGAATCCATCGTCGTAAGCCTCGATATATGTGAAGTTCACGTTTGGAGCCCTGGCTTTCCGGCTCTGGTCGCTGTAGTTGCCCGCGCCTTTTGGTGGTGGCCAGTCCGATCCCCAGAGGTATTGATCCGCAACCTTGCGACTTTTTTCCTTTGGAGTGGCTTTGCGATCCTCATTTTTTCCGATCCCTACGGCCAGGCTCCATTCGTGGTCCGTGGGCAGGCGGTAAATGCGCCCCTCCTTTATCTCCTTTTTGGTGAGCCAAGCACAGAAGCCATTGACGTCCTCCCAGTTCACACGGGTCACGGGATGATCCTCCGGTTTGTCCTTGATGACAAACCCGTCACATGTCTGGTCTTTCCAGTTTGGCGCGATGTCTTGATTCACCTTGGCATAGGCCGCCCAATCCTTCCATCGCACCTCATGGATGCAGAAGAGCACCTCGGTTCCGGGCACGGGCACAAATTTCATGCCCAGGCTGTTTTCGAACGGCGCGTCTTTGGCGGCTGAAGCGGGTGGGGCTGCGCTCACGGAAGCGCGGCCAGCCACCGGCGCGGAGATTGCGGGTACGGCGGGCTGAACGACAGCAGGGGCAATGCCAGATGCCACCGACGAAGGCAGCTCGATCACACAACGGAAGCCAAACTCCGCAAAGCGGTCTTCCCGATTTTCTGGAGAAGCGTTACGTCGCCGTGAAGATGTGAAATCGCCCAAGCCCGTCATTCCAGTCACAATAGAGATACCGCGAAGAACTTTTTTGCTCTTTTGTGGATTGTACCAATCCTCACACCATTCGAGGACGTTCCCATCAAGATCGTGAAGGCCAAGAGAATTGGCCGGGAAGCTCATCACCGGAGAGCGGGCATTGAAGCCGTCAGCATAAGATGCCTGAACACCCGCTTTGGCGGATAACTCATTGATTTTTGCATCCCAATAGTTGCCAGAGTTGTTTGGCGGCGGCCAGGTGTTGCCCCAGGGATAAATACCCTGATGGAGTTTGCCAAGAACCTCCGGGGAGGACTGGCTGTCTTCGAGGCTGCCTATGCCGATGCCAAAACTCCACTCGCGGTCAGTCGGCAGGCGGTGCTTGAGGCCTTCTCTCTGAGTCAACCACTCGCAGAAAGCCGTGGCTTCGTGCCAGTTGACAAAAGCAACCGGATAATTGTCGCCGTCTTTTGGGCTGCTCCATGTCCCATCCAGCCCGGCGTTTTGAGCAGCAAACTTGGCATAATCGCCTCGCCTCGTCTCATGGATGCACATGAGGACGTTGGTCCCCGGCACCGGTACGAATTTCATGCCCAGGCTGTTCTCGAAGGGCACGTCTTTGGTGGCGCGAGCGAGGGTAAAAGACGCTGTCAGGGATTCCCGATAAGCCTGCACGGCTTTGGCCTTTTCAAGATCGCTGGCCCGGGTCAACTCCGCCTCAAGCGCCTGAAGGGATTGTTGCAACGAGGCTTCGAGCGTGGCGAGGATCTTGCCTGATTCGCTTGTCCAGGTCTGCCGCAGGGCCACCAGTGGCCCGGGTGAGTCACTGGGCAATTTCGGGAGGGCTGGCGATTGTCGCACTGCCCCGCGGGGATCGGTCACAGGGGCGCCGAGTGAGGAGACAAGCGCCGCCACCCTCGCCTTTTCCTCCCCGTAAGCAGAGGTCAGGGTCAGATCTCCGGCAGCGGCAGCCTGATTTATGCGGGAGTCAAGACCGCGACTGTATTGGGTGGCAAGTTCGGTAAGTTGGGTATTGCGTGCATTCAGATAGCCGGTGAGCCGGGTCTGCAATCCGGGAAGGTCCGCGAGCGGGTCGGCAGGTGTGGCTTGGGGTGATTCGACCGACAGGGTTGCCTTCGGATGGACCTCAGTCAGAGGAGGATCAACGCGCTTAGCCGCTGCGCCCGTAGACACCACACAACGAAACCCGCAGGCGTAGTAGCGATTGGTTGGCCCGCGCTCATTGCGGATCGAAGACAACAAATCATCACTACTATAGGAACTCCAGGAACCTCCCCGCAAGACAAAGCTAGACGAAGACGGATAATATTTGTCCAATACCCACTCCCAGACGTTCCCCCCGATGTCGTAGATGCCAAATTGATTTGGCTTAAAACTCATGACAGAAGCGGTTGTTGGGAATCCGTCATCGTAGCGATCCAAGTAAGTCATCTTGGGACCTGGAGCCTTGGCTTTCCGGCTCTGGTCACTATAGTTGCCCATTCCCTGCGGGGGCGGCCACTCCGATCCCCAGGGGTATTCGTCGGCTATTTTCCGGTTTTTTTCCTGCGGACTGGCCTTATTATCCTCTCTCGTTCCGATACCCACGGCCATGCTCCATTCGTGATCAGTGGGCAACCGATAGGTCCGGCCCTCTCTTTTGCTGAGCCAGCCGCAAAACGCATTTGCATCCTCCCAATCGACACCTACCACCGGATGATCCTCGGCCTTTTCCCGGATTACATACCCGTCGTGGGTCTGGTTTCTCCATCCACCTGCGATGGCAGGGTTCTCGTTGGCATAAGCTGCGTAGTCCTTCCAGCGCACCTCGTGGATGCAGAAGAGCACATCGGTCCCAGGCACGTGCACAAATTTCATGCCCAGGCTGTTTTCAAAGCTTCCGTCGGGCGGAGTCGAAGCCATTGCTTTGGGCGGGGTAACAGGGACCGAACTCGCCACCGCCGCTGCGGGGGCGGCGGCATCATCGACCACATTCTTGTCACCCCGCCCGCCAGGCAGAAGAAACGCGGCGATTCCGCCGAGCACAACAGTGGCCGCGGCGATGCCCCCAAAGATCAGGCCGGGGGAGGATTTACGAGGCCGGGCCGCGACTGAACTGGATGACGGCTTGGGAATGGCTCTAGATTCCGTGAGATCTCTGGAATTAGCAGCTTGAAGCTTGAGCTTCCCGTCGCCCGGCGTAGCCCCCTGGACGGCGGCCGAGTCTTTCCAAATCCCGGTCAATTGCTCGCTGATTTCCGAAGCGCTCTGGAACCGGGAATCGGGATCGGCGTTCATGGCCCGGTCGACCAGTTCGTCGAAGCGGGGATCGATCCCGGGCTTCACCTCCGAGGGCGGGCTCCACGCCCCCCGTGGGATTTTCCCGGTCAGCATTTCGTAGAGCATTACCCCGACGGCGTAGAGGTCAGCCCGGTGATCCAGCTCCCCTTCGCCCTCGAGCGCTTCGGGCGCCAGGTATTCGGGGGTGCCCATGACCACATTGGTCATCGTCAGCCGCGTGTTCTGGGCGTCTTCGGTCCGGGTTAGCTTGGCCAGGCCGAAGTCGGCGATCTTCACCCCGCCCTCGCGATTGATCATGATGTTGGCGGGCTTGATGTCGCGATGCACGATGCCCTGGTTATGAGCATACTGCAGCGCGTCGCAAATCTGCGCCATCCAGCCGAAGAGGTGGTCGACGGTGAGCTGGCCGGTGCGGATCAACTTCTGGAGGTCGGTGCCGTCCACGTATTCCATCACGATGTAGAGCTGATCGTCCCGGGTCTGGCCGAAATCGTACACCGCGACGATGTTGGGATGGGTCAGGCGAGCCATGGCCCGGGCCTCCCGCTGAAAGCGGTCCGCGAAGCGGAATTTGTCGCCGTCAGTCACCCGGGGCAGGATCTTGATGGCCACGAGGCGGTCCAGGGACAACTGGCGGGCCTTGTAAACTGCCCCCATGCCGCCCTTGCCGAGTATCTCGATGAACTCGTAAGCGTCCAGCACGGCATCGAGATCCTCCGCGCTCGGGGGCACAAAATCGCTTCGCTTTGGTTTAGGGTCGGAGTCGCTCATGATTTTTTCTGGCTAATAAATATCATGGATTGATAAAAACCCGATAACAAACAGCCAAAAAATTTCCAAATAAATAGTGTGACAAAGCAAATCGCTCTGAAACCGTTCCCTGTTCCGCCTCGAAAACGACACCGTGACCTGTTAAATCCTGCCTAGGAACGGGTCGATTGCAAGCACTGCAATCGGGTGGTGGTTGAACAGGTTTAAATATACAGGATACCGAAAGGGAACACTCGAGTAAGCCATCGGGCGAACATCCTTGTCGACCGGACAATCTGTCTCCAGTCTGTCCCCCAAAATGGGCGCGGCCTGATTTTTCAGACCGCACATTCACTTCGAAGCCGAAGTGACACCGTTCACCACGGCCCTGTGAAACACCGTGGAATCGTCGGCACCTAGATGAATGTGATCAAGGCGGGGGCCAACTACCCATGCGGTGCTCCGCTTGAGCCGACTCACCGGCCCCCGGTAAGCGCCCGCCTGTTTGCTGTCGATCATAAAGACGATCTCGACCTGACCCTCGTCTCGCTTCACCATCGCCTTGGCGACATGCCGCTTCCCGGTTTCCACGGCCATCGGCGACGAGTTTCCCTGCGACGCTGGCTGCTGAATTGGGTCCAAACCATCCACATGAGCGATTCCGCAATAGTCATTGCGTCTGCAAATCCAGCAAGTGGTCATCAGCCCGCCGCCCAATGGAATGGAGATGCCGACATCCGACTTTTCATTATGGGTCGTAAATTCCACGGTTATTTCGAAATTTGGATTCAGATCAATGGGTAGCTCGATGAATCCTTTATAAATACTGCGAGGACCGGCGCTTTCACCGCGAATCTCGGCTCCGTGGCGTTTCCATTCCATTTTCTGCCCATCCGCCTTGACGGCGTTGACATGTTGCGAGAGATCGACCAAGGCAAGACCGTCGACTTCTGCAGAGCGGTTTTTTTGGGCTCCACCCTCGACTGCCGCCGCTGCGGGGGCGGCGGCATCACTGGCCACATGCTTGTCACCCCGCCCGCCGAGCAGAAAAAAAGCGGCGATTCCGCCGAGCGCAAGGGTGGCGGCGGCGATGCCCCCAAAGATCAGGCCGGGGGAGGATTTACGAGGCCGGGCCGCAGCCGAACCCGATGACGAATTGCGAGTGGCTCCCGTTTTCTTTAGGCCGCTGGAACCAGCATCCTGAAGATTATGCTTTCGTCCGCCCGGCTGCTATCTTACCGGGTCAGAAGGAGC
>JBGSJM010000204.1:0-8228 GCA_041742015.1 Verrucomicrobiales bacterium
CATGAAACTAGCGCAACTTGGTCTCGAACCAGTTTGGAAAGACTGGGATTCTTCAATTATCGAATCGCTATGAGGATAACCATTAATGGTGAAGAGCGCGAGTTCCCGGGGCTTGATCAACTCACTGTGGTTGAGATGCTCGATATTTTGGATTTGGGTCCCCAGCCATTGTTGGTCGAACTGGACGGGATCGCTCTGTATGCCAGAGAGTTTGCCGAAGCTTTGGTCCATGAAAACAGTCAGGTTGAAATCATTCTCATGGTTGCGGGCGGTTAAAAATAAACTTTTTGAAACAATTCATGATTAAGGGTCAAAAACAGCGATTGGGAATCATTGCAAATCCCGAAAAACCAGGCAAAGAATTGCTTAAATACCTGATAAAGAGCTTTAGCGATAGGGGTAATGAACTCATCATTGAAGAAAGGACTGCGCGAGATATAGGGTTCTCAAATGGATTATCACTAAAACAAGTCGTGGAGCATTCCGATTTGCTCGTGGTGCTGGGCGGCGATGGCACGATTTTGTATATGCTGCGAAACCTGGAAGAAAACATTAAACCAATCGCTGCAATCAACACAGGAACCCTAGGATTTATGACCTGTGCCACAGAAGAAGAGTGTGAAAAGTTTGTGGAATCAATTGCCAGTGAAACTTTTACCATCAGCAATCGAACTATAATCCGGTGTCTGATTAAACTGCCCAATGGTCAACCCAAGGAGTGTTTTGCCCTAAATGAAATTACCTTGAGCCGGGGAAATGACTCACGGGTGATTCATATTGAAGCGACGATTAACGGACTTTTTGCCAATCGCTATACCGGCGATGGGTTGATTGTCTCCACCGCCACTGGTTCGACGGCGTATTCCCTTTCAGCCGGAGGTCCCCTCGTAGAACCAGGATGCAACTGTTTTGTGTTAACTCCAGTTTGCCCTCATGCACTTGCCAACCGACCGATGGTGTTGAGTGCTGATAGCAAAATAGATCTCAGAGTGCCTAATCAAAAAGACCATCTTTCGGTCATGGTTGATGGGCAACTAATCAGCCGAATTTCGGAAGGGGCCGAAATCAAGATAGAAAGGGCCGCATTCCATCTCCCACTCGTATCGCTTCCCGGCCAGAATTTCTTTGGGGTTCTTCACCAGAAACTTGGCTGGACGGGAAGCACCATTTAGTGGGCAATCAAGCAGTGGCCTTGTACTCCATCTCGTAGGGTTTGATTTCTGGATTCAAAGGATGATGTCGATTTGCCAGGGGGAAAAAACACTTCTTGCCGGACATCGCTGATTGGAAAACGCCGTGAACCATTTCCAGTGCTTTGGTTGCATTTCCTGCTGAGCACTCAGGCTCGCCGTCCTGAGAAATGCTTTCCAGCCAATCAGCAACCACCAGTCGAATTGCCGCCTCCGGTCCTTCCAAATCATCAACGGAAGGGTGATAGGGGGCTGAGGATTCCGGCCAGCAAAGCCAGCGTTCATCAGCTTCTGGCCTTTTTCTGCCGGGATTCCGCATCAATGAAAGAGTAGGCTGAACTCCGGCGAAAAGGCGCATCACATTCCGGGAACCGATAAATTCCATTCCCCAACCACAGGTAACTTCCCGTAGTTTGCGATTGCTCACAAAACTCACGAAGACGTCGTCTTCCATATAGAATTGGGCGTTAATCGTATCACCAACCAACGGTCCCCACAGTTTCTCAGCGTCCTCGGTAACATCATCGCGGGTACTCCGAACTCCTCCTGTCAAACTGGTTCCTGTGGCCCAAACGGGATTTCCCGCAAACATCCTCGCCAGATCAAATAGCGGTGCACCCTTAGTTAGAAGATCTTCGCCTCCTGCGGAATCGTCCATTTCCCCAAATATTCTTATTTCGACCAAATCTCCGATCACCGCTTCGCGCATTTTTTGGAACTGAACCACATTGGGGTCAAGTCTCATCGGAAGAGCAACCGAAATCTTCAATCCCCGGCGACCTGCAAATGCTATCAACTCATCTGCCTCAGCGAGAGTTCTGGTAAAAGGAGCCGTACATATCACATGGGAGCCTGCCAACAGACAATTTTTTAATATTTCGTGTCTCCGGGTCGTGCCTTGTTGCGGAAGAGCAACCAAATGCGGTCTGGTTCTGGCAAGAAGCTCCCGGTAATCGATATACCCTTCATCAAGATGATAAGCTTCCTGCATTTGCTGAAGATATGCAGGCGTGGGATCCGAAATTGCCTCGATTTTTAATCCGTCGATTCCTCTAAAAGCAAAATCCCAGTCAAACCCATCAATCACCCGGGTACCATGGCTCATCACACCGACCTTGAAATTCGAAAACAAACGCTGCGCTTTGGAATTGATACCATAACTCATTGGTTGAGGTGGAACGATTTCAATTTCCTCAACCTCGGCGATTGTTTCGATTTCAGGAGTTTCGAATACTTCCAAAACTTCCTCAATCGTTGCTGCATCTTCTGTGAGATCTGCTTCCACCGCAATTTCTTCAACCACCACCGGTACAGGTTTGGGCCGGGGTTTAACAACCGGCTTTGGCAGCATTCCCGAAGCCGCCATACCCGCGCTACCAAACATCATATTCGATTTAAACCATTGCTCGTCCGCCATAATGTCAGAAGATCTAGACCTTTCAGGGAAATTAATCAATCCCGCATATGCACCTTTTTAGCATTTTCTTTAATTTTGAACTGGTGTATCAATTTTGTTGTGAATTCTCGATCTCTGTTAAAGTTGTTTTTGATGACTGTCGCCGCTCTTTGGGCAAGTTTTGCCAGCCCACCGGCCAAAGCACAAGAGAAAGCACTTCAATTACCAGCTCATTACAGCTTGAAAGAACCATCCCGCGATGGCATTGGCAAAGTTTACATGGGCCGGGAAATTTCTCATTTCGTAAGCGTTCATGCCATCCGCTGGCTGGAACGTCCAGAGCGCGATGGGGAGGAAAACCCGTCTAAAGTCATGGATTTACTCGGATTATCGGGCAATGAAACCGTTGCAGACATCGGCGCCGGGTCAGGATATTTCACCTTTTTACTGGCTCCGTTGGTTCCACGGGGCAAAGTGATCGCGGTCGACATTCAACAGGAAATGCTCGATTTCCTCGAAGGAAAAAAGAAATTGAGGCGAGCTTTTAATGTCGAAACCCTTTTGGGCACGATTGAAGATTCCAAGCTCCCTGAAAACAGTACCGACTTGGTTCTGATGGTGGATGCCTATCATGAATTTTCCCATCCTAGGGAAATGATGAATTCCATTGTCAAAGGGCTCAAACCCAGCGGTCGAGTCATTTTATTGGAGTACCGGGCTGAAGATCCGTCCGTTCCGATCAAGCCACTCCATAAAATGACAGTTCAGCAGGTGAAGGCAGAAATGCAGGCGGTAGGTCTGGAGTTTTCCGAGATAAAAGACATTCTCCCTGCCCAGCATTTTCTGGTCTTTAAGAAGCCAGCAACCTCTTGATGCAAAAAGAACCGGGGAGAGGCTAAGCTCTCCGACCGGTTCGGAAAGGTTCTGTGGATGTGATTGGGATTAACTCCAGGTGTCACCTACGTCAATCATCGCTGCCAGGATAGTGTTCCACGTCGAGGGCGTTTCGAGGGTGGCATTTGGGAACATGCAGCCATCCCAGCAGATGTGTTTGATACCGCGGGAAGCATAGTCTTTAAGCCAATACCCTGCGCACCTTGTGATATCCAGTTTGCCATTCGGATCATCAGCGGGACAGTGTTTTCCAGTCTTATCATGACTGCCCTGGCCATGCACGGTTCCATCGTTTTGGGCGACATGGAAATCAATCGTCCAAGGCCGAAGTTTGTCAGTCATCTCCTCATACTTTGCGTAGAACTCGTCCTGGCCATATCCTTCCTTCAACAAGGCATACTCAGGAGCATTATAGCCCATCAGATACAAATAGGTATGGGCCAGATCAGCCTGAAATCCAAGTGTTTCAGGCATTCCAACTTCCTCCAAAAGGTCGAGCATATCCTTCCAGCTATGCATCCCTGCCCAGCAAATTTCGCCTTCTGCTGCGAGGCGCTCGCCATTATCAGCCGCGATTTTTGCGGCTTCGCGAAAAGTTGCCGCAATTTTTTTGGTATTATCAACCGGGTTTTCCCTCCATTTATCCACTCCAAACTCGGCGGAGTCGATACGGATCACGCCGTATTTGCGAACCCCGTGTTGATTGAATTTGCGGGCGATTCGGCAAGCCATTTTGACGGCATCCAGGAATTTTCCAGTTGCCACCGAGTTACCCATTGCTGAATCTCCAACGGTGCCTCCCCAAACAGGAGCCACCAAAGAACCAACTTTAAAATCAAGACCCTGAATCTTATCCGCAATTCGCACCAATGTTTCGTCGGACGCATTGGGATCAGTGTGGGGCAAAAACAGGAAATAATCGATCCCATCGAATTTCCGTCCGCCAACTTCGGCGTTGGCGGTTAACTCAAGCATCCGCTCAAGGCTGATTGGTGGTTCCTGACCTTCCCCATCTCCTTTTCCGACGAGTCCGGGCCACATGGCATTGTGCAATTTAAGTGCTGACATAGTAACGTTTCGGTTAGATTCCTTTCTAGATTACAGATTGATGTCTCTTAAGCAAGGTTGAAAACCTTTCCTTTTTTGGTATTAGTCGGTCAATTCAACCGTTAAACAATATCATGAAGAAAGCTTTGTTTCTATTAATCACCGGATTTGCCCTCGCCACAATTACTTTTAAGGGTTTGGCACAAGACCCAAACAAGTTGCCGAAAGTCTTTTTTGAACTCGAAGCTGATGGCGAAAAGCTTGGGAAAGTCGTTTTTGAACTGCGCAGCGATGTGGTTCCTAAGACAGCAGAAAACTTCAGGGTTCTTTGCACTGGGGAAAAAGGTTTTGGATATAAAGGGAGCATTTTTCATCGGGTAATCCCCGATTTTATGTGCCAGGCGGGTGATTTTACTAATCATAACGGGACGGGTGGTAAATCAATTTATGGTGATCGTTTTCCCGACGAGAATTTTCAACTAACTCACACTGGCCCCGGGGTGCTTTCAATGGCTAACGCTGGTCCTGATACCAATGGCTCTCAATTCTTTATCTGCACCTCCAAAACCGCTTGGCTGGACGGAAAACACGTTGTTTTTGGGAAGGTGGTTGAAGGAATGGACGTGATTAAAAAAGTTGAACAATACGGTTCACAGTCGGGTAGAACTTCCAAAAAAATCCTGATTGCAGACTGTGGTGAAGTGAAGTAAGCGTCCCGCCATACAGAAGACAAGCCCTTCCGCCGGAGCGTCTGCACGGCGGATTTTTTTTGATGCTACGGCTCCGACCCATTGTACCCTGTTAGGTCGGTGACTGTACCCTGTTAAATCAATATAACTGAACAATATGAGCGATACAAAAACCGAATTACCTCGGGTCTTTTTCGATATGACTGCTGATGATGAGGCCCTGGGCCGAATCGTCATGGAACTGCGTTCCGATGTGGTGCCGAAGACGGCTGAGAATTTCAGAGCACTTTGCACTGGTGAAAAGGGAATAGGCTACAAAGGAAGTACCTTCCATCGTGTGATTCCGGATTTTATGTGTCAGGGCGGCGATTTCACCAATTACGACGGCACAGGTGGAAAGTCGATTTATGGTCGAAAGTTTGATGACGAGAATTTTAAATTGAAACACGAGGGCGAGGGCATTTTGTCGATGGCTAACTCGGGTCCAAATACCAACGGTTCCCAGTTTTTTATCTGCACCGTGCAAACCGAATGGCTGGACAACGCCCACGTCGCTTTTGGTAAAGTGGTGGAAGGCATGGACGTGGTGAAAAAAGTGGAGACCTACGGAAATCGCAAAGGTAAAACCTCTAAACTGATCAAAATTGCGGATTGCGGTCAGCTCTAATTTGAAGAAAGTAAAACCGGCTGAATGACCCAGCCGGTTTTTTTCTGCCCAGAATTTTAGGAATACGAAACTTTTCGTTAAGAAATGTTGATTATTTCGATATCCCGCACAATATGGGTCACTTTCATTTGAAAAATCTAAGGTGACTGTATTCGAAAAAAATGACGATACCCAAACCATCAATCGCAGCCGGGGAATATCTCTGGCAGGGATTCTTGGAGATATTGATTTGGGCTCTCCGCCCTTTTCGGGTTCACCTTCATCGTTTTTTGACGAACCAACTTTGAGGCGTGCCGCTCTGCTGGTTCGGGCAAACCTCGTGGAAATTGTTTCCATTAGTATACAAGGTAGTTTTGCCGGACTTTCCGGACGTGTCCGTGCCAGCAAGGCTTCCGCCGTTGAGGAGGTCACGGTTTTGGTCCAGCAAACCATTCAAAACAACTGGATAATCGATGGCAAGGTCGGTGCCATCAAGGCGGAACCGCGGTGCCCCAGCATTGCCGCGCTTCTAATCGCCGCCATGATTGAAAAGGGGACGTTACCAGCCTTTGCCGAGGAAGGTATCGACGGGTTACCAACCTTGACGGTCTTTTGCCGAGATGTTCGCAATGGGATTCTGCATTGGGACGAAACCGAATTGCGGGCGGTGCTTGAGAATCTCTGCCTAATTCGTCTGGAAAACCCTACCGAGGAGATTTTGAGGAAACTTAAAGGAATGGGAGTCAAACAGGTCGCTGCCATTTATCCCTGCGATGAGATTATTCCTGAGTGTTTAGATTGTTATGCTTACACCGGAGTGCGACGGTCTACCCAGGAGCTTTTCTGGGCAGATTTTCTCGCGAACCGCAAAAAAGAAATTGAGGCTCTCGGCTGCGAAATAGTTATTGATTCTGAACTAGGCATTAGTGTGGTGGAGCCGAGTGAATGGTATGGCGAAATCCAATGTGATGATGCCCCTGAAATGCCGACTGATTGGTTTAGCTTTGAATGTGGAATCGAAGTGGACGGTGTGCGAATAAACATAATTCCGACAATCATCAAGTATCTTGAAAGTAAACCAGTTGGCTTCACCCTAACCGAGTTTGAAAAAATCCCAGAGGATTCCAAAATTCCGCTCCATCATGAAGCGGGCACGTTTTTGGCCGTTCCTGCTAAGAAGCTGCAAGCTATATTAGGCATTCTGACAGAGCTTTTTGATCGGTCACCTCTTACCTCACATAACAAAATCAAGGTGCATCCGATTCGTGCGGCCCAGCTCGCCAGCATGAAAGGTGACGAGAAAATGGTGAGCAAAATGCCCCCAAAGCTCACCAAACTGGCTGAAGATTTCGAAACCCTGAAGCCCAAAGTTGATGCCAGTGCACCAGTTGGCTTCCAAGCGACTCTGCGGCCTTATCAGCAGGATGGGTTTGAATGGCTGCAATTTCTGCGGGAACAGGGTGTGGGTGGAATTCTCGCGGACGATATGGGTCTGGGTAAAACAATGCAGACTCTCCGCCACCTTTTTTGTGAAAAAGAATCGGGTCGCGCCAACCTTCCCAGTTTGATTCTCGCCCCGAAAAGTGTCGTGCCGGGCTGGGCAAAAGAGGCCAAGAAATTTGCTCCCTCGCTTACGGTTCTCACTCTTCAAGGACCTGATCGGAAAAAGTATTTTCCAATGATGGCCTATTCCGACCTTGTGGTTACGTCTTATCCTGTTTTACTGCGAGACGCAGAGGAACTTCTTTTGCAAGCCTTTCACTTTGTTGTTCTGGATGAAGCACATACAATTAAGAACTCCAGATCGCAAATTACCAAGGTTGCGAATCGGATCGACGCTCGGCATCGACTTTGCCTTTCTGGTACCCCAATTGAAAACCATCTCGGCGAGCTTTGGTCGCAGTTTCATTTTTTGATGCCTGGGTTTTTAGGTTCTGAAGAGTCCTTTACGCGCTGTTTCCGGATACCGATCGAAAAATACAGGGATGAAAGTCGCCGGAAGCGACTCGCTGAAAGGGTGGCGCCCTTGATGTTGCGCCGCACTAAAACACTGGTGGCGACTGATTTGCCTCCCAAAACGGAAATCATTAAAAAGGTGGAACTGAGTGACCAACAGATCGAAATCTACGAAGCGGTGCGGGCAAGTTTGCAAAAAGAAGTGCGGGAAGAAATTTCCCGACATGGGGTTGAGGCTTCTCAACTCCTCGTGCTTGAGGCACTCATGAAGCTCCGACAGGTCTGTTGTCACCCTAGGCTGGTTCTTTTGCCCACCGCACAAAAGGCTGATACCTGCGCCAAATTTGAGATGATGATGGAATGGCTTCCTGACATGGTGAGGGAGGGGCGTCGGATTTTGATTTTTTCCC
>JBGSJM010000205.1:0-9068 GCA_041742015.1 Verrucomicrobiales bacterium
TTCTGGCCCCGGTGCCAAATGCCAACGCGATTTGGCAGAACTTCAAAAGTCCACTGCTATGGGACGTATTTGCCGTATCGACCTATTTTACTGTATCTGTTATTTTTTGGTATATCGGTTTGATACCAGACTTGGCGACACTTCGGGATCGTGCTGTTGGTAAGATCGCAAAGGGTCTTTATGGTTTCTTTGCTCTGGGCTGGCGTGGTGCCAACCGACATTGGAGGCACTATGAAATGGCCTACCTTCTGCTGGCAGCTCTTTCAACGCCCTTGGTACTTTCGGTTCATTCTGTGGTTTCCTTTGACTTTGCGACATCGGTGATTCCCGGATGGCACACCACCATATTCCCTCCCTATTTTGTGGCTGGGGCGATTTTCGGCGGCTTTGCCATGGTGCTGACTTTGATGCTCCCGGTTAGAAAGCTGTATGGTTTGGAGGATTTGATCACGATGAAGCACGTCGACGTGATGACAAAAATCATTTTGCTGACCGGCACCATCGTGGGGTACGCCTACATCATGGAATTGTTCATTGCCTATTATAGTGCCAACAAATATGAGGCTGATGCTTTCCATCTTCGAATTCTCTCCGGTCCATACAAGTATTATTACTATTGTATGTTTGCCTGTAACGTGATCATTCCTCAGTTTTTCTGGTTCTCTGCCGTGCGGAGGAATCTTTGGGCAGTGTTTATCATCGTTAATTTCGTAAACGCTGGGATGTGGTTTGAGCGATTTGTGATCATCCCAACCTCCCTGGCTCGTGATTTCCTTCCTGGGCAGTGGGGATACTATCAGGCTTCCTGGGTGGAAAAGCTGATGTTCTTGGGGACCTTCGGTTTGTTTATGATGTTGTTCCTTCTATTTATCCGTTTCCTACCGGTCATTGCGATGAGCGAGGTCAAAGGAGTCTTACCTGAGTCGGATCCGCATTACCCAGAATGGGAGAAACTTCGCAGTAAACAGCGGGAATCCGTTTGATATTTTAACCTGAACCAATTGATCTATTTTGAGTGATTCAAAAGACAGTTCCAAAGAGTTGTTCGGCTATGTGGCTGAGTTTAGGTCAGCTGCGGAGCTTTATCATGCTGCGGAAAAAGTTCGTGATGCAGGCTTTAAAAAATGGGATGTTCACACACCTTTTCCGATCCATGGCATGGATCATGCCATGGGGCTTGGGAAATCGTGGCTTTCGGCTGTCGTTCTAGTAGGTGGAACTACTGGTGCCTTGACTGCCCTGTTTCTGCAATTCTTTACTCAGGTTGTGCTCTATCCCACTGTGGTTCAGAATAAACCCACGAACTTGTTTACGATTCCCGCATTTTTCCCGGTCACGTTTGAACTGACGATTCTCTTGTCAGCGTTTGCGGCTTTGTTCGGATTGTTGGTTTTTATTCAGCTCCCACGCTGGAATCATCCCTTGTTCGAATCCAAGCTTTTTAAGAAGTTCTCAGACGATGGCTTTATTCTGGTGATTGAGTCCCGCGATCCCAGGTTTAAAAAAGATAAAACCAAGGCTTTCTTGGAAGAAATTGGTGCCGGGCAGATTGAGGCGGTAGTTGTTTGATATTTGAACTGGTAAAAAACATGCGTTGGTTTTTCCTAATCCTAACTTTTCTGGTAATCACGGCGGCGATTTCTCTTCGCAGTCGGGGTGATAAGTTTTCCAGACCTCCATTTGAACTGTTCCCTGACATGGATCGCCAGTTCAAAGTGAAGTTCCAGAAACCCAGCGGTTTTTTTGATGATGGCATGGGCACGCGTCGGCCTGTTCAAGGAACGGTGGCGATGGGTTTTAACTTTCCCATATCCAAGGAGGCCGGACTTGTACCTTCTAGTCTAGATTTTAGTGTGGGAGATGATTACTTCAACACCGGAATGTTTGGTGATATTTATGGCAAGGGTTTTCCTGATGGTTTGGTAGTTGACGACGCTTTGTTGGCAAGGGGCGAGCAGCGATATCAGATCAATTGTGTCCCCTGTCATGGGAAGTCGGGAAACGGAAAAGGCATTGTGTCGAAGTTTTGGGGAGTGCCACCTGTGCAGGGGCCAAAACAGAGTGCCGAAGAGTATAAGAAAGAGTTGAGTGAGTTTCAAGGGCTCCCTCCTACAGCTAATCTTTTGGACCCGCGTGTTATTGCCTTTCCGGAGGGACAGGTTTTTTGGACGATTACGCATGGAAAAGGTTTAATGGGTTCCTATGGTGGAACTGTGAATGTTAAGGATCGATGGGCAATTGTTGCCTATGTGAAGGCTCTCCAGGCCGCAGTGAAGTAAGTTATCTTATAGACCAATTGATATGGCAGGGCTGAAAAATTCAGACGATTTTAGAAGCGGAGAACGGTTCAAGGGAGCCGGTGTCTGGGGTTTGGCAACCTTGGCGGTTGGTGTCATTGCGACTGTGGCTTTTTTCCTGATAGCGTTTTCAAATCGCGAAACCGAAAACGGAGTAAAAGTGGCCGATTGCATGGCCTTTTCCTGGCTGTTTGCTGTGATTTTCTTTTTGTCGCTGGCAGTTGGTGGAATGTTCTGGACTCTACTTCACCATGCTACCAACTCTGGATGGGGGGTATTGGTTCGAAGGTTAATGGAAAATCTTGGAATCATGATACCAGTGGTTTTGTTTTTAGCCCTTCCCTTGGTTCTGGAGCCTTTCCACTTTAGGGATGTCCTTTGGGAATGGTTTCAGGATCGGGCCATCGTAGAGGAAAAGGCCGAGCAGCGGGCTGAAGCGGGCAAAGACGCTTATATTGCGGGGTTGAAGGATCAGGCATCCAAGCTCACTGGCGAAATAGATCGTTTGCAGAAGGAAAAGAGTACTGCCGGAACCCTATCTCCCGGAAATGCCCGGTTTTTTGATGACAAGATTGCTTCTTTGGCAAAGGAGTCAGCCAAGGTGGCAGCCCATGCGTCTGTGAAACCGGAGGAGTTACTTGCAGAACTTAAAGATAAGGAGTTTCAAAAAGAGAACGCTCTTCTTTACACCAAGCGCAGCTTCCTTGAATCTGATTTTTGGTTGGTTCGTTTCGTCATCTATGTTTTAGTCCTTGCTGGCGGGATATTCCTTCTCCGATCAATCTCGGTTAAGCAGGACAAGACTGGCGATGTACGCCTTTTTACCCGGATGCAGACCTTGAGTTGTCTTATTCTGCTTCCTTTCGCGGTGTGTTGGACGTTTTTGGTATTTGATTGGTTGATGGCGCTTGATTACACTTGGTTCTCAACCATGTGGGGGGTGTATCTTTTTGCTGGTGCAGCCTTGAATTCCATGGGTGTTCTGATCTTGATTCTCTCAGGTCTTCGCAAAGCTGGTTATTTCAAAGACACCATAACCAAGGAGCATTATCACATGATGGGAAAGCTGATGCACGCGTTTGTGATCTTTTGGGCTTATATTGCTTTTTCCCAGTTCTTCCTGATTTGGTATGCGAATATCACCGAAGAAACCAAATTTTTCCTGACTCGTAACACAGGTTTCTGGAATGATTACACGATCAGGTTTCTCGTGGTGGGGCATTTCTTTATTCCTTTTGTGGCTCTTCTAGTTCGGTACAACAAGACGACAACTTGGATTATTTGTTTGGTTGCGATTTGGAATCTGCTAATGCATTTCGCTGATTTGTACTGGATTGTCATTGCTGATCGTGCGCCTTCGCTTGCGGGTGGCGAAGTCACTCATATTCCTGGAATGTGGGTTTATGATTTGCTCGCTTTCGTCGGTGTGGGAGGGATATTTGTCTTTGGTCTGTTGAAAGCGTTAGGCTCAGCGAGTTTGTTTCCTTGTCGTGATCCTCGATTGGACGAGTCTTTGAATCTTAGTAACTAATTGGAGTTTATAATGGCTGCAAATACTGATCAATCTTCTGGAATTTTTGGAGGTCTGGCGACTGGGTTTATATGTTTGTCGATGTTTGGTGTCGCCAGTTGGATTTCCGTTAATTATAAAGGACCAAAGAGTGCTTTGGAACTAAGTGCAAAAGGGGATTTTTCGGGAAGTAAAATTGCAGAAAGAGTAGCTCTCGCCAACCTTGTGGAAACTGAACAGAGAGGCGCAGTCAATTTGCAAAAGATCGGGACCGCGATGGCAGGTATTAAGAGTTCACCACAGGGGCCGTCAGATGTGATTGTTCCGGGATCCCCAACAGCATTAAAGGCGGCACAAATCGCACCGACGGCTCCACCAGCAACAAAAGGGGAGGCGGTTGGTGCAGTGCCACCAGCCCCAGCAACTGCAAAGGAATCAACAACGCCACCTCCAGCCGGAAGTTCAACCAAGCCTCCTGTTTTGGAAGTAAAGCCGGCGGTCAAGGTGCCCCAGCCAGAAGTCAAAGCTGCGGCTCCTAAAGCTGAATCTGAGCCCAGTCCAGAAGCTAAACCACAGCCCAAACCCGAAGTTAAGGTGCAGCCCAAGAGCGTTGAACCCGCGCCCAAACCCGAAGTGAAGGCTGAAGACACTCAAGCAGTTCCTGTTGTTGAATAACAGAATTTAAAATTTTACGTATACCGATCTGAACAGCATGACAGTTCAAGCAACAGAAGAAGATATCAGGGAAAGAGCGTTGATCGACCGGTCGACTCGGTTTCCTGTTTTGTTCTTTTTTACCAGCGCCGCTGCGTGGCTGTTTGTCGCGACGATTCTCGGCTTCTTCAGTGCTCTAAAGTTGAGGAATCCAGGACTGTGGGATGGATGTGAGTTTCTTGGTTACGGTCGCATTTTCCCGATGCATATGATTGCTTTGGTGTATGGCTGGGCGTTGCAGGCTGGCATCGGGGTCATGTTATGGCTGATGGCGCGGTTGACCCGGCACCAATTAAAGTATGGCCTGGGAATCGTTGCAATTGGTCATGTTTGGAATGCCCTGGTAGCGATTGCCGTTATCTCAATTTGGGCAGGTTTTGGCCGATCAATTCCTTTGTTGGATTTTCCTGCTTGGATGGCACCCCTGTTTGCGATGGTTTACATGGCGATGGTGGTTTGGGTGATTCCGATGTTTAAGGGGCGTCGCTCCGGTTCCGTTTATGTGTCAGAGTACTATTTGGTCGGAGCAGCGCTTTGGTTTCCCTGGGTGTTTATCACAGCAGGCATTTTGATTTCTCAACAGGCCGCCCCAACAATGGCAGCTGCTTCCGCCTCCTGGTTTGTGTCCAACCTGATCTACTTCTGGATGGCACCAGTGGCATTAGCGGTGGCTTACTACATTGTCCCGAAAATCGCAGACAGGCCGATTTATAGCTACCAGTGGGCCAAGTATGCATTCTGGATTTTAGCTATTTTTTCTGGTTGGACCGGTTTTCAGCGTTTCTACGGTGGTCCCTACCCCGCATGGATGCCGGCAGCCAGTGGTTCCGCTGTGGTGTTTATCCTGCTCTGTGTTGTTATGACGATCGCAAACTTGGCGATGACGTTAAAAGACAAAACCAAGCTTTGGGAGGTGAGTCCGTCTTTGCGATTCACTGCGATGGGAATGTTTTTCTTTGTCGTTTATGTCTGTTTTTCAGCATTGTCGATTGTGCCCAAAGTTCAGCCCGCACTTCAATTCAGCTTTTTCCTTTCTGGACTCGACACCCTTGCGATTTACGGATTTTTCTCAATGACGATTTTTGGGGCAATGTATTTTATTGTTCCCCGTATTACCGGGTGTGAATGGCCATCAGCCGCATCAATTAGAAATCATTTCTGGTTTAGCACTTATGGGATTCTGACTCTGATTATTTGTCTGCTGGTCGCTGGTTTGACTCAGGGAGGTTATTTATCGCAGCCAGACATTTTGTTTTCAACCTCGTTTGTGAATTCGACTTGTTGGGTGGTTGGCGCGGCTATAGCGTGGTTGTTGATAGCAGCATCCAATTTATGGTTTTTCTATCAACTGGCACTCATGTTTGTGGGGCGTGGTCGCAAATCAAAAGGGCCAACCTTAATTCATAGCAGCGGTCATGGGCACGTTCAGGCCGAGGGGGCGGCTAAAACTGTTTAAGAATTCTTTCTTTTTATTCTTAAGATGAATACAAATAATTTCTGGGGACTGGTTGGAGGTTTGGCGATTTGTTTCGCCTTTCCTTGGTTGTTTTTAATTGTAAAGCCTTTTAAATCAGAAGCCAGAACAGTGGCCGTATCTTACAATGCGGAGGAAAGAGAGGCTGTCGGTCTTTCGGTATATCCTGATCGTTCGACCCTTCGATTTGGTGAGAGTGATTTCGGGGCCAAAGTTTATGCATCTGAGGGATGCGCCTATTGTCATACGCAAATGGTGCGTCCAACTTATGCGGGTCCGGATATGTGGCGTTCGGGTTGGGGCGGACGTGATGCAGCTGGTCTGGCCAGGGAAACCCGGCCAGAGGATTATTACGGGGAGCCGTTTGCGTTTTTGGGTTATCAGCGTCTTGGGCAGGATCTTTCAAACGTTGGCCATCGTATCACCACCCGTGAAGAGATGCACCGTCACCTTTACGATCCAAAGTCATTTGATGCGGATAGCGGGATGCCCAAGTATAAGCATTTGTATAAGTGGTCGGATGTAACCGGAAAATACGTTCCTTCCTCCCGTGCTGAGGCTTTGGTAGATTATCTGTTGTCACGGAAAAAGGACGCGAAGATCCCGGCAGCAGATAAGAGAAACGGGTAATCTAAATTTGGTAATTTTAATGAGTACTGGCGACAATAGAAACCTGGATTACGAGTACGGCACCGTTAGTGTGGTGGATATGCACGATTCTGTGCGTCGCGAGAAGGTTCTTCACCCCAGTGGGAACGAGCCATTTGGGCTTTTCCCTTTGCTATTATGTGTATTGGTCGCATCAGCCGCAGGAGGTTTTTTCTTTAAAAATTACAATAATTTCTCGGATAGCACTTACATAGTTTCTAACTATCGTCCTGATCCCAAGCCAGTTTCTGAAAATGGTGGTTTGGATGAAGTTGATGTGGCATGGATTGATAGTTGGATGGGAGAGGGTAAAAAGGTTTATGGCAACTGTGCAGCCTGCCACCAACCAACTGGAACCGGCGCTCCCGGGCAGTTCCCACCTTTGGTCGGTTCTGAGTGGGTTAACGGTGGTACCAGTCGTCTTGGTGCGATCATGATTCATGGTATATCCGGCCCTTTTTCAGTCGCTGGAATCAATTACAATCAGTTGATGCCTGCCTGGGGGACTTTGTCCGATAAGAAGATTGCCCAAGTGCTAACCTTCATTCGCAGGGAATTCGGCTCATTGCCAGATGGAGAAGATGGGGTTGTGACCGCTGAGATGATTGCCGCCGCCCGTGAAAAATTCAAATCGCAGAGCGGTCCCTTCTCCCAGGCACAATTGCTGGGAATTCCGGCAACAGAGCAGTTGCCCGGTGCAAAAGTGGATTTGCAAACGGGTAATCCACTGTGAGAATTTTCAAAGATTAAGTAAAGTAAGACATGAGCGAAACAGCGGCACATAAGCACAGCGATGATCATGATGATCACGATCATCATGATCTGTCGTTCTGGAAACAATACGTGTTCTCCACTGATCACAAAGTGATTGGGATTCAGTATGGTTTTGTAGCACTTTTGTTTTTGGCTTTTGGCTTTTTTCTGATGATGGTGATGCGATGGAGTATCGCCTATCCCGACCGTGCGGTCCCAGTCTTAGCCGACTGGCCGTGGTTTCAAGCTTGGTTGGACAATGAGGGGCGGATCACCGGTGATCTTTACAATATGTTTGGTGCCATGCATGGAACGATCATGGTGTTCCTGGGAATTGTTCCGCTTGCATTTGGTGCCTTTGGAAACTACGTGACACCGCTCCAAATCGGTGCTCCGGACATGGCCTTTCCTCGTTTGAACATGGCTAGTTTTTGGTGCTTCTTGGTTGGCGGTGTTCTTATGTTTGTCAGTTTCTTTCTTCCCTCGGGAGCTGCAAAGGTGGGTTGGACAAATTATTCTCCTTTGGCTACAACCACGGATTTGACCTTTTCGGATCAATTTTGGACTGGACAAACCCAGTGGCTGGTCGGGATGGTGTTCTTGATTTCCTCTTCTTTGCTTGGGGCTGTTAACTTCATAGCGACCATTATCAATTTGCGTTGCCGTGGAATGACTTGGATGCGTCTTCCTTTTTTTGTGTGGGCCATGTTGGTGACAGGCTTTCTTTTGCTGCTGGCCTTCCCTCCGCTGGAGGTCGCAGCAATTATGCAGATAATGGACCGTCTCGCCGGGACCAGCTTCTTCGTTCCCACTGGTTTAAATGTTGGAGGAATGGCTTTTGACGCTGCTGGTGGTGGTAGTCCGTTGCTCTACCAGCATTTGTTTTGGTTCCTGGCTCACCCCGAGGTGTATGTGTTAATTCTTCCAGCCATTGCCATCGTGTCCGAAGTTATTCCCTGTAACACCAGGAAACCTTTGTGGGGGTATTCCACCATGGTTTATGCGGTGATGGTTTTGGGATTTCTCGCCTTCATAGTCTGGGCACACCATATGTATATGACTGGAATGGGGCCGGCGATTTCGACTTTCTTCCAGACAACCACGGTTTTGATTTCCGTCCCCTCGGTGATTTTGATCACTTCGTTGTTGATCTCGATGTGGGGAGGATCAATTCGTTTTAATCCAGCCATGTTGTTTGCCACAGCCTTTATTCCCATGTTTGGAATTGGAGGTTTGACAGGTCTTCCATTGGCGTTCAGCCTTCCCGATTTGTATCTCCATGACACCTATTACGTGATTGGCCACTTCCATTATGTGGTGGCTCCGGGAACTATTTTTGGGTTGTTTGCCGGAGTTTATCACTGGTTTCCCAAACACACAGGGCGGAAGATGAATAACATGTTGGGGTATCTTCATTTCTGGCCTTCTCTGATTTGTATGAACGGAATCTTTGCCCCCATGATGATTCAAGGTATGGCAGGTTTTCACCGTAGAGCTTTTGATGGAGGTAGGGCATATGAGGAAATTAGTTCCCAGGTTCTGGCTTCGTCCGATTCTTTCGTTGCAAAAATCTTCCAGGCTCTGAACTGGGTGGGTGAAGGCCAGCAGGTGTTGGTGGTAGATTTGAATGTGATGACATCAACTTTTGCCTGGCTGCTGGCACTGGCTCAGG
>JBGSJM010000206.1:0-2668 GCA_041742015.1 Verrucomicrobiales bacterium
GCCGAGTCGTATCCCTGGTGAAACCGCTGTCCCAAAGGGGCAAGCGAGGCATAAAGGGTGTCCACGGCTGAGCGCAGCGGGTCATCTACATATTTTTCCCGAAAGGTCGGTTCCTGTTTCCTTGACATCACAATCAGGTAACCTACTGCGGCACCGAGAGCCAGTGCTCCCAAGACGACCGGCATTGGATTCTTGCGCACATATTCCCTGGAATTCTCGAGAGCATCCCCGGCCTTTTCAGAAATGGTGTGACTAATTTCTTTTGTGGCATCGGCGGCGCGATGTACGGTGTCCCTGGTTGCCTCACTGGCGCGGTGCACCTGCTCCCTGGCAGCATCAGTGGCGTGTTGAGCGGCTTCCTGAAAAGAATCGGTGACGTTTCGCACCGTTTCCTTCGTGGCTTCAGCGAAACGATTGTGTGGTGGATCTTTAAGTATGTTTGTATTCATGGATATTCAGACTACAACCATTCATACAGGCTGCCAATGGGGTGTTACCCCCACCATCAAACATTCATTTAACTCACATGGGGTGAACACCCTATGGTATCAGGAAGTGTTTTGGGCGAAAGGTAAAAAAATCATCCGCCTTTTCAATCCTTCCCAAACTACAGCATCTCTCGCTTCACCATTGCACTGAGAAAGAATCCAAATGACTTGCATGAATTTCACTACGATAATGAAGCACCACTGGGTTAGCTTGATTAAGCAGGCGGCCCAAGGTTGGATTGATGACAATGCATTGCGCTTGAGCGCAGCTCTCGCCTTTTACTCCATATTTTCAATCGCTCCGCTGCTTGTCATTGCCATCGGCATCGTGGGGCTGGTGTTGGGTGACAAGGCAAATGCCGGCCAGCTTTTTGATGAATTAAAAAGTTACATGGGAGCGCAATCTGCAGAGGCAATCCAGGCTCTGGTGCAGGGATCGTCAAGACCAACCGGGGGCGCGCTGGCAACCGTTCTTGGATTGGTTGTTCTCATGGTTGGCGCATCCGGAGTCTTCAGGGAACTCAAAGACGCACTCAACACGATCTGGGGCGTCGGGGGCAAATCGAGTACAGGGGTCAAGGGGTGGTTGCGGGGAACCCTCCTGAGTTTTGGAATGGTGCTGGTGATTGGATTTTTGTTACTCGTTTCGCTGGTGATCAGCACGGCAATCGCCGGATTGAACCAGCGTCTTGAGAGCGTGTTTCAGTTGCCCGCTTTCGTGTGGGCCACGGTCGCGTTTATGTCTTCTCTTGCATTGGTGACCGCTCTCTTTGCTTTGATCTTTAAAGTCCTGCCTGACGCGCCTATTCGATGGCGCCATGTCTGGCTCGGAGCATTCATCACTGCGCTTCTTTTTGAAGTCGGAAAAACAGGTCTGAGCTGGTATCTGGGACGGGAGGGTGCCGCCAGCGTTTTTGGCGCCGCAGGCTCGGTGGTTCTTTTGCTGCTCTGGGTTTACTACACTTCCTGTATCCTCTTTTTTGGAGCCGAGTTCACCCGGGTTTATTCTGAGACTGACGAGGTCAGTGTGCAACCTGCGGCGAATTCGGCGCACGTCGAGAATGAATTTCACCCGGGCGATGGCCTTGAAACGTTTTCGGAAAACTCAGTTCCAGCTTTCGACAGGGATCCATCCCCCGGGTCTCCTCTTTTTTCTCATCAACTTGTGGCCCCAATCCTGAAATATATCGAGGGACGCGGTCTCCTGCTCAGCATCGAAGCCAGGGAAGCCCTGCAACAGGTGTCTGCCTTGATCATCTTCCTTACCATTGCAGTGGTCGCCATATTTGCAGGCTGGCTGCTTCTGGCTACCGCATTGGTCGGAGTTCTCACGAGCTATTTGGGGTGGTACTGGGTCAAGGCTGCCGCCATCGCCGGAGGCACGCATATCCTCATCGCATTGGTTGTGGGTTTGCTGATGTGGAAACGGATCACCAAGACTGGCTGGTTTGCCGATACACTCAACGAATTAAAGAAAGACAGAACATGGCTGCACGGAAAAACAACGAAGAGTTAAAACAACAGGCACGGATGATTCTCGCTGAGGGACGCTCCGAAATCACCGGGGAAATCAACCGGATTCGAGAGCAGCTAAGCCCCACGCGGGCAATGCATTCCGCAGTGGATAAACATACCCTTCTGGTGGTGCTGGCCGCCCTCTCGGCGGGACTTGTTCCTGCCTTGTTATTTTTCAAGCGCGAGCGCCCGGCCAAATTGTTGCGGCCTCCCACCACCAGGGAGGTGAAACCCGGTGTCTTGATTGCCGTCGCCCCATTTGTGTTTGGCTTACTGGCGAAGACGATCACCCCGGCCCTGGTAAAAACAGCGGTTGTTGATCCACTGATTCGATATCTCCACAAGAAGGGCTGATCTAAAAGCCGCAAAATGGACCTCCATCTCACATCAAGTGCCGATTTGTTACGGACCAGGTTCTGTGATCTGCCCATTGATCTTGAAGGAACCATGGTTAAGCAACGGTCTGAACGCGTTTTTGACGAGCTCGCCGAGCGTGGATTATTGGTCAGGCCATCGATTTGGCTTGCAGAAGAGTGGTTCAATCCCGATGGAGTAAACGGTTTCGGAATTCCATTTTATCTTGCGCATCCCCGCCTGGTGAGACTTGAACGCAAGCTGATGCTGGAGGCCGAGGGCGTGACGGAGAATGAGTGTTTGCGCATCTT
>JBGSJM010000207.1:0-6500 GCA_041742015.1 Verrucomicrobiales bacterium
GGATATAAGCCACCGCTACGTCGGGAATTGCCTTGGCTTTGGGGCCCTTTTAGTCAGAATTCCCATTCAAAACCACTTTTTGCGACTCCAATGGTACAGGGTACAGTCGGTCATTGTACCCTGTTAGATGAAGGTTATTGGACAGATTCGATACTGCTCTTAAAACCCGCAGTTATGCTCCTAAAATCTACCGTTTAGACACTAACTTTGCAAATGCCGCTATTGCAGAAGGTAGTTCAGTTTAACAAATCGACAGTTATGCTCCAAAGAATAGCAGTTATGTTTTAAAGCATGATAATTAAGACTCTGCATTGCCATCCTGCAGAGCCATATTGCCATTTGTTAGACACATATTGCCATTTGCTGGACCCATATTGCCATTTGCTGGACCCATATTGCCATTTGCTGGACCCATATTGCCATTTGCTGGACCAATATTGCCATTTACTGGACCCATATTGCCATTTGCTGGACCCATATTGCCATTTGCTGGACCCATATTGCCATTTGGCAATGGCCAACAAATGTGGTGATTTTCTCCACCGCTTCTTGGCGCGAACCGGAGCTTGCACGGCTTGGGAACTTTTTGTAGAAGTGGGTATGATTTTTCGCTTTTTTTTTATCGGTGCCTTTCTGGCGTGTTGCCTTTCCAGCGCGTGGGCTGTTGATGTTTACATCGTGGCGGGCCAGTCCAACGGCTGGCGGATGAGCCACCTGGCGGGCGCGGAGGGGAAAGGCCCCGCAGTGCATTATTTCGGGATGAATTGCGTGTCGGAGCCGGACTCAGCGGTGCTGAAAACGCTGCCGGACCTGGGCCAGGGTGCCATGGGCTACGGCCTGGCGAAGGCGCTGCGCGATGCCTCGGGCCAGGAGATCGTTTTTGTGCAGTATTGCCGCTGTGGGGCTCCGGTATCAGCGCAGACGGCGAACAGTTGGTTTCCGGGCGAAGATCCGGCAAACGGCAAAACCTTCGATGGAGGGCTGTTTCCGAAATTCGAAAAATACCTGCAATCCGCCCGTGCCCAGGTGGAGGAAAAAGGGCTGACCTGGGAGGTGAAAGGCCTGATCTGGCACCAGGGCGAATCGGATGTGGCGAGTGATCCGGCGGTTTACGAGCGCAACTTGCGGCATGTCTTCGCGAAATTCCGCTCCCTGCTGGGCAGCCAGTTGCCAATCGCCGCCGGCCACATCCGCGATCTGGGAGAAAAACAAAAGCGGGTCAATGCCACGATCGACAAACTCGCGGCGGAGGATTCGCTGTTGGTCGCGGTGCCACTGGATGGCGTGACCTATGAGCCGGATGGCAAAGACGGCACGCCGAATGTCCATATCGACCGGCCCGGCTGCCACATACTGGGCGCGAAACTGGCGGCGGGGTTGGGGAGCCTGAACCAGTAGGTACAGGCTAAGATTTGACATATAAACTGGGGAAGATTAAGAGTGCGTATGGCTGAAACGGTTCAAGTATCGGAGGAATGGATTAAGTCAGTAACGGAACTAACATTCCCTGCATCGACTGACCACCGATTACAAGTTTTGATGGATCGGAATAATGAGGGTCTTCTTTCGACAGATGAAAAATTAGAGCTTAAGGCACTTGCCGAAATGAGTGAGGAACTTTCTCTCGTTAGAGCTCAGGCATTTCGCTTCCTTAAGCGAGATCCTATTCGATAAGTGGAGATGGGTGTATCCAAGTCGCTGAATCAGAGGGTGCGAAAAATCTCTAATGACCGTTGTGAATATTGCAAAATGCACCAATCCCTTCAAGGAGCAACCTTCCATGTTGAGCATGTGATCCCCGTTTCTCTTGATGGCAAGTCAGTTGTAGCTAATTTGGTTCTAGCATGCCCGAGTTGTAATCTCTACAAGTCTAATCGGATAAAGGCAATTGATCCGCAGTCACAGGAATGCGTGGCACTTTTTCATCCTCGGCACGATGATTGGGGAAAACACTTCAAGTTTGTCAACTTTACGATAGTAGGAAAGACAAAATGCGCACGGGCGACGATTGATTTGCTGAACCTCAATCATCCAAGGAAGCTAAAAGTACGGGAGGCAGAAGCCCTGTTTGACCTTTTCCCGCCGTAGCCAGCCTCCTGAGATTGTTAGGGTTTGCTGTCCTCTTCCCTTAAGCTTATGGAAACAGTCCGCGAAGTTTCTTTGCTTCAACTACATTACTGATTCCGATAGCCAGTGCCGCCTGGCGGTTGCTGACATTTAGTTCTTTGGCTTTTTTGCGGATCTGACGATGGGCATTGCCCAGCATGCCGTAGAGTTTTTCGAAAACTTCCGCTTCTTTCCAGAAAAAGCGTTGGAGACCCTGCACCCATTCAAAATATGACACGATGACACCACCGGAGTTGCAAAGAATGTCCGGGATGATGTAGATGTCTCCGCGCTCGTTTAAAATGGTGTCGGCATTTGGTGTGGTAGGGCCGTTGGCACCCTCGGCCAGAATCCGGCAGCGCAACCGGGCGGCATTATCTTGGTCGATGACTCTCGACACGGCGGCGGGGATGAGGACATCACACGGTTGTTCCAGGAGAAGTTTAGGATCAAAGGGATCGGCCTCCGGATAACCGACAATGGTTTTGTGAATGGTGGCGTATTGGAAAAGCTTCAGGACATCGATGCCTTTCCCATTAAAAAGAGCGCCATTGGCGTCACTGATTCCGATGATACGGACACCCTGTTCGGCCAGGCCGAGTGCGGCAAAACTTCCCACATTTCCGTAACCCTGGACAATGGCGGTGGCACCGGAGGCGGCGATATTCAGTTCTTCCATGGCCCGCAAGGTCAGCCAGGCTACACCCCGCCCGGTGGATTCACGCCGACCCAAAGAACCTCCGATGCGGACGGGTTTACCCGTGACAATACCCGGTACGGAGTGTCCTGTATTCATGGAATAGGTATCCATCATCCAGGCCATGGTCTGTTCATCGGTTCCCATGTCTGGAGCCATGACATCGGTTTCCGGACTGATAAAGGGCAGCATTTCCTGAGTGTAGCGACGAGTGATGGCTTCTTTTTCACGCAGGCTGAGTTTCGTTGGATCGCAAGTCACGCCGCCTTTGCCCCCTCCGTAGGGTAGTCCTGCCAGGGAGCATTTCCAGCTCATCCACATGGCGAGGGCTGCGACTTCACCCAATTCGACCTCTGGATGGAAACGAAGCCCACCTTTGGTAGGGCCACTTGACAGGTGGTGTTGGACCCGGTATCCCCAGAAAATTTCGGTCCGGCCATCATCCATGTGGACAGGCACGCTCACGGTGATCATCCGTTTGGGCCATTTGGTGCGTTCCCGGGTGGATTCGGGAATCTGGATGAGATCGGCCACCTCATCAAATTGGCGGCAGGCCATGGCGAAGTCGGGATTGTGTAAAAGTGTTTCTATCATAGTGGCAATAGGTTTACGCTTGAGCTTTCGTTATGTTGTCTTGAGATAGGTCTTCTGGCAAACCGGAATATACCCTTTAGATCACGGAGCAGAATACGTTCCCAGTGAAATTGTGGTGAAGCATTGGCCCATTTTGTTCAGATTGTTTGAAAATCGGTGTTTTATCAGCAATGGGTTCGAGATTAATCCGAAAATTAGATACGATCGACATAATGAATGACTTGATAGTACCGATTTGGAACAAAAACTCCCTTGTTGGTGGTGCTTCTTTTTGGAAACAACCGGTAAACTTGAATGCAGTTTGACCTGTAATTGGTCGGTATCAGCTTTACCGGCCTGATTTCACTTGGTGGACAGGGGCGGCGTGGCGGCCGGTTCGTTGCAATTGTCGGTCGAAGGCCTGTTCCAGATGCTTGATGGTATTTGCGTCGTAAAGAAACCTGGCCCGGCGCAGAAACTCCGCCTTGTTTCAGCCCGAACGCACCTGTGGATGAATGAAGCTGGAATCCGAGCCGCTGCGGTTTTCATCGGGTTGTTCTGGCGACGTAATGAATATCAGCCTTCGTGTCCCTTTTTGAGTTCAGTTTTATTCACGTTGAGGGGTTTGGGCATACGGGGATTAGATTCGCGTTTTTCCCGGGGACTGAAAAACAAGAAGTACAGCACAGGACACAAAACGAGTGTCAACAAAGTCGCAAACCCGAGTCCGAACATCATCGCATAGGCCATGGAGGTCCACATTCCGCCGCCGCTTATGGCGAGCGGCACCAATCCAATAATAGTAGTTGCCGTTGTCATGATGATCGGGCGGAGACGCGACTTGGCGGAATCGACGATAGCATCTACCAACTCTTTGCCGTGCTTTAGTTGGATATTGGTTTCGTCGAGCAATAGAATAGCATTATTCACAATGATGCCGAGTAGGGCGAGCAGTCCAAGTATGGTCATAAACCCAAAGGAAGAACCTGTCAGCAAAAGCCCGGGAACCACTCCGCACATCATCGGCGGGATAGTTAGTAAGATGATAGCAAAACACCGCAGACTGTTAAACTGAGCGATCAATATCAAAGCGAGCATCGCCATCGCGATCGGCATTCCGCCCGCCAGATTCTGCTGCGCTTTGGTGCTCTCTTCTATTTCGCCACCGTATTCGATGTGGTAACCATGCGGCCAGTCGGGCCGGGTGGTCAACGCAGCGAGCCGGGGCTGAATATCGGCGAGTGCCTCACTGGCAAAGCGGCCCCGGACCTTCCCTTTGATGGTCATTAGTCTCAGGGTATCTTCCCGGAGAATGGAACCGGGGAGAAAATCGATTTTTGTATCAGCGACCTGACTTAGTGGAAAAACTCCCGTATTTCCGAAGATAGGTAAATCGGGAAGTCGGTCGGGGCGTTCCCGGTAGTTGGACTTTGATCGGAATATTACGGGTATGGTCTCTTCGCCCTCTCGCAGGATGGTCACTTGCTGGCCGGCAAATTGTAGATTCAAAGCACTGGCAATCGTGCTGGTATTCAAACCCAGTCGGGTGCTGCGAACCGGGTCGGGATTCACGGTGACCTGCTTGACCCATGCCCCCCAGTCGTCGCGAACATCGTGCATTCCGGAAACTTGCTCGACCTCTTTGATCACTTTGTCACGCAATAGGTAAAGCGTATCCATATTCTCGCCATAGAGACGGATTTGGATCGGATCTCCAACGGGCGGGCCATTTTCCAGAGGCTTGGCCAAAACCCGGGCGGAAGGAAAGTTTTCAGCGGAATATAAATTAACTTTTTCGACAAAAGAAGCGATTTCAGCAGGGTCGGAAATGTGCGTAATGACACTCAGGAAGGAGTAGTTCGGGTTGGCTTGCTCTGGAGAGAGGGAAAGGTACCATCGCGGGCCGCCGTCACCGATCCATGTGGAAACGGATTTCACCACTTCCGGGTTTTCTCGAATAAACCAGTCCTCCAGTTTTTTCACTTCACGCTCAGTCTCGGAAATATCGGTCCCGAGAGGTAATTCGAAATCGATGACAAATTGGCCTCGCTCATTGGGCGGGAAAAAGATGCCGGGAACAAACCGCATCCCCAATCCGGCCACGAAGGTCAGCAGGAAAATCAGAATCGGATACACCCATTTCTGCCGAATTGAAAACCGGAGTAGTTTTTCGTAAGGCACATAGAGCTGATTAAGTCCCCGCCCAACTAAAGTGTCCCGCTTCAGTGGTTTCAGGAAATAATAACAAAATAAAGGAATTATGGTGATCGAAAGAACCCAGCTACTCAACAGCGTCAGACTAACGACGGCAAAAAGACTGAAGGTGAACTCGGCGACACTCCCGGTGGCCAGACCGATCGCCGAGAACGCCGCGATAGTGGTTCCACTGGCGGCAAGCAGTGGAAACATGAGACCTTGGACGGTTTCGATAACGGCTTCTTTTCGATCCTGACTTTCGCCAAAACGAACCAGGATCTGTTCGCTGACTACTACCGCATTATCCACTAGCAGACCCAGGGCGATGATCAACGCAGCGATAGACATCATTTCAAGTTGAATGTCGAAGATCGGCATCAGGCTGAAGCACATCAATATCGCCGAAGGGACCAGAGCCCCCACGATCAGGGCAATTCGCCAGCCTGCGAAAAGCAGCATAACCAGGACGACAAAAAAGAAGGCCTGCCCAAGGTTTACGATGAAATCATGAATCGACTTCTCAACATACTGGGGCTGAAAAAACATGGTGGAGAGGTCAAGTCCGATCGGCAGACTTTTCTGTAGCTCATCGATTTCACGGGCCACCTGCTCCCCGACTTCAGTCACCGCTCTTCCTTTCACCATGGAAACGGCGATGCAGATAATCCTCTCGCCATTAAAATGGGAAATCGATTTAGGCGGATCGATATAGTCCCTCTTGATATCAAAAACATCCGAGATTCGCAGGCTGGTTTTTTGCCCTGGGGCGGAGATCCTGTATGCGGCCAGCTCCTCGACGCTGTCAAACTCACCCAGGGTGATGAGGTTGAGCCGATCCGGACCAGAAAGGACATCTCCACTGGCAGCCACTGTGTTTTGAGCACTGATTTCGGCCATGACCCGATCCAGGGTCAAGCCGTGGGCGGCC